>NZ_CP150481.1:1591678-1910013 GCF_047922965.1 Neptunicella plasticusilytica | reverse complement strand
CAGCCAAACTCAGCGGTTTACCGCTTTGCTGGCTCAATACCACCACCTCACCGCTGGGCTGCAGACGCCATTGATTACAGGCGCTGTCATTACCTTGCTGCAATACCGCCTGATTGACGGAGCCAGAACAACCAGCAATTGCCAAAGGTAATCCTGAATTGCGATTAGTGATCAGCGTATGCCCATCTTCACCTTGGCTCAACTGCCACTGTTGGCAAGCATTGTTTTTCCATGCGGATGACTGCACGCTAGAGTTGGCGGTGGTTTTGCAATCTGCCACTTCCAGAAACTTGCTGTCTTCTGCATTGGCTAAACGATAAAAGCCCTCATCAGTGGCATCCAGTACCCAATGACTATTGTTGAAATTACAGGCGGTTTGCACAGCACGGTTATTTTCAGGATCAGCATGGATATCCAGACACAGATCACTGGTGGCATTGACCAGTGCAAACTGTTGGCCCTGAACGCGCGTAACCAGCGGACCATCTTCACCGGAAGGCGGGGCCACTATCACGCCTGGTGTAACCGGCTTGCCAAAATCAGGCGTACCATCGTCATGCCAGCTAAATTTTTGCGCCCGTAGTGAACGAGTAGAACTGCAGCCATGCTCTACCGACGAGTTACCGTGATACACCAGCCAGTTTTCACTGCCGTCCGGTGAGGTGAAAAAACCGTTATGTCCGGGGCCAAAAACACTGTCGGTACGGGTAAATACCGGTTGCTGGAATTTTTTCCAGTCAGCTGGATTAAGTGGATCTTCGCCTACCAGTTCCAGCATCCCCAGTTTGTAGTCCGGCGTATTGCAGAAACTGGCAGAATAGGTCATAAAGGTACGGCCATTGTGCTGCAGAATTTCAGCGCCTTCGGTAACCTTGCGCCCACTGATTTCCCAGTCCAGTTCCGGGCGAGTTAACACCACATGAGGAGAGTCTGCTTTCAAGCTCCACGGCGTATCCATTTGCACGATAATGTTGCGTTGTTCATCACCCTGCCATTGGGAATAGATCAAATACAGATCTTCTCCCTGCTGTAAGTAGTTGCCATCAATATTCCATGAATCAGGCATCATGGCGCCTTTATATTCATAAGGTCCCATAGGATCGTCACCGGCGCTTTCCAATACGTTCAGATGCTGATGGTCCAGCGTACCGTCCTGCCCTGCGGTATACATCATGTACCAACGATAACCATCGGGACCTTTTAGGCGATGAAATTCAAACGCCCAAAAATTGCAACAACGTTCGGGATCGGTAGCAGACCACACATTTACCGGCGTGGCGTCAGCCAATCCGGCCAGAGTGGGCGACTTACGCATTACCAGTTCGGATGTCCAGGTGGTAGTAGTCAGATAATAATTGCCATCCCAATATTCCAGCCAGGGATCAGCACCATTGGGAAACAATGGGTTAGTAAAGGTGCCTTTAGCATTAATTGTGTGATCTTTTGCTGTTTTGCTGGCGTTATCGGTCGTCGTACAACCGGCTAACACTAATAGCATCAGCAACCCTATCAGCTTTAAGGTACGTGAAATAAAACCTGTCATGATCATTCCCGAATATTTAGTTAAATTGAATAACAAAACCTGCGGCAGCGCCCACGTTGACCGTTAACTTGCCACTTTTTATCTGTGTCTGGCTAAATGAACGCGGTTTGTCGCCATCACTAATTAATGTGCCGCTACGCTGACCAATAAAATCCAGGTCTAAAGTCAGCCGTTTGTCTGTTTGTTCTCCATTAACGCCTGCCACGTACCATCTTTTCCCGCTGCGACGGGCTATCACCGCCAGTTTGCCCGGGAACCCCTGAATAAAACGGCTTTCATCCCACTGCCCTGGCAGGTTTTGCAGATAGTTTTTTACATAGTCAGGCACCTGTTGCATTTGCTCGGGTGTGGTCACCAAATGTTGAATACCGGAAATAAACAGCACCGGTAAGGCTAATTGAAAGCCGTTAGTGGTTTTACGCTCAATATTAGGAATATCGCCCAACACCATCGGGGTAAAATCCATTGGGTCAAACAGGTTGCGGGTGTACGGCAACATGGCAACATGGGTTGCTTCGTTGTTAGCCACATCCTGCGAGAAGGTAATCATCTCCAGACCTTTAATCGCTTCGGCTGTCATAAAGTTGGGAAAGGTACGCTGAAGACCACGAGGCAGTGAAGCGCCATGGAAATTAACCAGTAATTTATAGGTTGCCGCATCTTGCAGAATATCGCGGTAATACTGCATGACCGAGGCACCGTCACCGGGGAAAAAGTCGATTTTCACGCCCTTAATCCCCATTTTTTGCAGCTTGCTAAACTCTGCTACCCGCGACTTATGGGTCAGTAATGCACTTTTAGGACTATAAACCGTTTTATTCCAGTCACCTGACGAGTTGTACCACAGTAATAAGCCGACGTTTTTCGTCGCCGCATAATCGGCCAGTTCGGTAATTTTCTGATAACCGATTTTCTGATCCCAGTCCGCATCCACCAGCACATAAGGCCAATGCATATCCGCTGCGTAATCAATAAAACGCTTCTGTACCGGATAAACCGTAGCATCGTCTTTTAACAATCCCCAACTCCAGGCAGCAATACCCGGTTTGACAAAATCAGTGTTGGATAACTGATTAGGCAGAGCTAAATCGCTACCCAGTGTAGAATTGGTCACTGTGGCTAAATCGCCCACCACCACCAGTCGCCACGGCGTACTGTAAGGTAATGTGACATGGGGTAAGTGTTGCCCCGGCGTGACCGTTTCGGCACCATCCGGAAAGCGTATCCGGTACAGTCCGTCTTGACTGTTTTGAGCTAGATTAGTGCCGCTGTAGCGACCATCCATGCCTGTCTCGGACAAGGCTATCCAGGTATCCTTGTATTTAAACAAGGCCGGGAATACCCAACCAGCCTGAGTAGGTGATGGTGTTCCCACCGCGATGTCCTGCGCGTAGTTTTCTTCATAGGAGGGATTAGTATTACTCCAGCCGGTTTGTGCATCGGCTTTAAATTGCAGCCAGGCGCGAGTTTGCGCAAAGAAGTGAAAACCGCTTAATTCAGCCGTAACGGTATGAAGTTTACTGTTTTGCCCATTCAGCTCATAGCGAAAGGCTAGCCCGTCATTAGACATCCGCAAAACAACGCTAATAGGCTGTTGTTGCACGTTGACAAAATCAAAACGTTGTTGGCTGGCCTGATAATGGATCTGTTTCTGTTTCCCCGTCCACATGCGGTAATGCTCATCTATGGGTTGAACGGATGATGCCGACACAAAACTCAGATCCGTTTTAAAGTGGCGATTATCCAGTTCAATGCCCAGCGGTGAAGGTTGTAAAATGGCTTGTTGGTCACGGAATAGTTGATAACTCAGTTGTCCATCCTCTGAGAGCGACACCCTGACCTGTAATTTTTTATCTGGACTTGCAAGCTCTGACTGCCAGGCAGCTTGTAAACTAAATGACAACAGACAAATAAAAAGTAACAGCGCCTTTTGCATGGGATCTCCTTGAATTTGCATGGCAATCTGCCGAATTCACGGCAGATCGCTGAAACGGGATTTAGCTTAATTGTTGCGAAGTAGTCAAAAACCGGTAGCTGATCCGGGTTTGATAAGTCTCTCCCGGTAACAAGGTAGTCGAAGGGAAATTACTATGATTGGGGGAATCGGGATAATGCTGGGGCTCCAGACAAAAACCGCTGCGATGAGCAAAAGTCCGACCTTTACCGCTGAGGCTACCATCCAGAAAATTACCTGAATAAAACTGCACTGCCGGTTCTTCTGAGTGCACTTCCAGAATGCGTCCGGAGGTGGGTTCAACCACTCTTGCGGCTAACGACATTTCACCCTTGCCCTTGTCCGCCAATACAAAATTATGATCATATCCCAAACCATAAGCCAATTGCTGATTGTCCTCGTTAATCTGCTTACCTATTGCCTTGAGCTGTCTGAAATCAAACGGCGTGTTGGCGACATCAGTCAGTTCACCGGTGGGGATAAGGCCCTTATCTACCGGTGTGATGCTATCGGCTTTAATCATTAACTGATGATCAACAATAGTGCCCTTACCGGCCAGATTAAAATAACTGTGCTGGGTCAGATTAACGATAGTCGGCTTATCCGTAGTGGCGTTAAAGCGAATATCCAGTTCATCTTCATTGGTCAGTTCATAAACGACTTCGGTGGTGAGCTTACCCGGATAGCCCTGATCACCATCGGGACTAACCAGACTCATCACCACCCCGGCGCTATGTTCGGTTACAAATGGCGCCATCTTCCAGACTTTTTTATCAAAGCCCTGCACGCCGCCGTGTAAATGATTTTCACCGTCATTAGTATCCAGCTGATAGGTTTTGCCCTGTAAACTGAATTTACCTTTGGCGATCCGGTTGCCATAGCGACCAATTAACGCACCGAAATAGGGGCTGGATTTCACATAGCTATCCAGATCATCCAGGCCCAGAACGATGTCGGTAAACTGGCCATTTTTATCGGCGGTCAACAAACGGGTGATAATGCCCCCATAACCAATAATATCGATTTCTATGCCATTGCAGTTACGCAGCTCAACCAGGGTGATTTCAGTACCATCGGCCAAATACCCATAATGATGCTGACGGGTGCTGGGTAAAGTTTTCATATTTGTTTCCTAATTAAATTCAGGCCCGCTGCACGGACGTTAAGGGTGTCAAATCAACACGCGCAGAAGAAGATCGGGACGCATCGAATGCGTTTGATGCTGACCAAAGTTGCCCTTGAGAGTCAAAAGCCAGTCTGGCGGGGCTGTACTGATTTAGCTGACTGATCGCCAATGGTGGTCGGGACTGCCACTGGGTATAGATATTCTCGCTGTCATATTGATGCAGTTGCTGACCAGTGTGATCCAGCGCTGCCAACACGACTCCCTGTCGGGATAGCGTCAATACCGGGCTGGTCAGCCGCAATGAATTATTGGCTGTTGTCAGCCATAACGCCGTACGTTTACCGGTGCGTTGTGTTTTAGCCTCAAAAGGTGTCACGGCAATCATCTCGCCATCGCTTATCAGCGCATAGGTTTCACCCTGCTGATCATTAAACAGTGACAATTCTGTGGCCGCCGCAATCGGGGTAGTACGTTGCAACCGATAAGGTCCATTGAGGTGATCCGAAACCGCCACATACCCCTGCATTGAAGATAGCGACCTGCCACTGCAAAAAGTCAGAAAATACCGTTGTCGGGCTTGATGTAAACGCGGATTAGCCGAGTGACATTGCCCTTCCAGTAACAGGCTGACTGCAGGCTCAAGTTGCAGTTTTATCTGACTGGCACTGAGACTGCCTGCATATTGATGTAACACAATATGCTCGGGTTGATTAGGATGGATGCTGACAATATGGCGATCATGCCCGTTAAACCAGGCCACTGACTGCCATTGTGGGCTACCAACGCCTCCACCAACCCCAAGTGATTCAGGCTGCGCAACTTTCTGGGCTAATGCGGCTGGCAGCAAACTCAAACATGAAGCACCAAGTGCAGTATTGAGCATAAAGTGCCTTCGATGTGAATTAATTCGCTCAGTCGTGGTTTGCGGGAGTGCGCTATTGTGACGTGTACTGCTGTTGGTACTCGTTTTCATTTTATTCACCCATCCAGAACAATTATTATACTTTTATATTATAATTTTACGTTAAGCTGCAAGTCTTAAATGTTGTTAAACCTTATAAAGTCGTTATTTTTTCGATTAATTGACTGTGATTAAACAGGTAAGCGGGAAAAACCTTGTGCATTAATACGGCCATCTTGCACCAGAATACAATCCATTCCGGCCCGGCTTGCAGCTTCAGCACCTATCTGGGTATCTTCAAATACCACACAGTACTGTGGTTCTATACCCATATTACGCGCTACTGTCAGGAAAGTTTCCGGATGAGGTTTGCCATGGGTCACATCAGTAGCTGTCACCAAAGTTTCAACCATATCGAGAAGGCCGGTATCCTGTAGCATTTTTTCTGCATGAGGACGTTCGGCACCAGTGCCTATGCCGATTTTTAATTTGCCACGATAGTGTTTAAGCACATTCACGGTTTCTTCAATAATGGCGGGAGATTCGCCCATCGCTATCCAGAAGTCGCGTTTACGACTCGCCACTTCCTCCGGACTATGATTTAACTGATATTTATCATTGAGAATTTCAGCCGTTTTCTTGGTAGGTACGCCGCCCAGGCCGTGCATATAGTCGTGATCGAAAGGAATACCAAATGCCTCGCAAGCCTGCTGCCAGGCGCGCATATGCGCCCCCATAGAATCAATCAGGGTACCGTCCATATCAAATACAATGCCTTGATATTTGCTTAAATCCAACATTCAGAAAAACCCCTTAACAGTAAATACAGGAAATGCATCACAGGATAGCGCTGTTGCTTGATGGCGGTATACGGCGGCAACCAATAGCGGTTGCCGCCCAAGACATTAAAGTCCCCGGCTTAGATGATAATAAGCCGCGTTTTGGCGTAATTCATTTTTGAATGTACGGATATTGGTATTCTCATCAATAACGACGGTTTCAACACCGGCCATTTCGGCAAAGTCCATCACCATTTCGGTTGTCACAGCCTGACTATATACGTTGTGGTGTGCACCACCGGCGTGGATCCAGGCCGCTGCGGAGGTCGCCAGATTAGGTTTAGGCTCCCATAACGCAGAAGCCACAGGTAAATGCGGCAAATCAGCAGGCGGTGCGACCGTATCCACTTCCGCGATCAAAATCCGGAAACGGTTACCCATATCAATGGGCGATACATTAATGGCCGGTCCCGGTGCTGCAGTAAACAGCAAACGCGCCACATCGCATTTAACCCCGATAGTATGCCGATGCACTTCCAGACTCGGCTTTTTAGCCGCAATCGATGGACAAATTTCCAGCATATGCGCGCCAAGTACCTGATCGGCACCTTCCTGGAAGTTATAAGTGTAATCTTCCATAAAGGAACTGCCGCCCTTACGGCCCTGCCCCATCACCTTCATAATCCTTAGCATGGCCGAGGTTTTCCAGTCACCTTCACCGCCATAACCATAACCTTGTGACATTAACCGCTGGGTAGCTAACCCCGGTAAACCGGTCAGACCGTATAAGTCTTCAAAACAGTTGGTAAAGGCCTTAAAATTACCTTGCTCTAAAAACTGGCGCATGCCCAGTTCCAGCCTGGCTTCATTCACCAGCATCTGGCGCAGTACACTGTCTTTAAGCGTTTCATCGGAAACCACATAATCCTGGGTATACAAGTCCAACTGTGCGTTCACATCGGCATCCGATACCTGATTAACCACTTCGGCTAACGCACCGACACCAAAACCGTGTACTTCGTAACCAAACTGGATCTGCGCCGCCACCTTGTCACCTTCGGTCACTGCGACCTGACGCATATTGTCACCAAAGCGCGCGACTTTAAGCGTTTGACTCTCGGCCCAGCCTAATGCCGCCCGGCACCAGTCATCAATCTGGCTTTGCACGTCAGGATTCTGCCAGTGACCCACCACCACTTTACGCTCGATACGCATACGGGTGCCGATAAAACCGAATTCTCGGCAACCATGAGCACTCTGGTGGGTGTTCATGTAATTCATGTTGATCTCTGACCAGGGTAATTTTGCATTGAACTGCGTATGCAGATGCATAAAAGGTTTGCGCAATTCGTTTAACCCGGCAATCCACATTTTGGCCGGCGAAAACGTGTGCATCCACAGAATAAGTCCCACGCAATTTTCATCCGCGTTAGCTTGCTGGCAAACGCGATGAATTTCTTGCGGGCTTTTGACAGTAGGTTTACACAGGATATCGACCGGAAACTGACCTGATTGATTAAAACCGGCAACAATCGCCTTGCTGTCCTCAGCAACAGTAGCCAGTACTTTGGGTCCGTAAAGATCTTGCGAGCCGGTAACAAACCAAACTTCTTTATTGGCGACTTTATTCATAAATTCCTCTTAAACTTTTGATAGTAGCGGCGACAATATTTATAGCCGTTGCAATTTCTAACTGAATCAATTCTGTGCTTTTCATAAGCAAAATCACTTCTGACCATAGTAGGCATTTTTGCCATGTTTACGCAGATAGTGCTTGTCGACCAGGCCCTGTTTTAATGGCGCAACAGAGGGTGACAAGGTTCGTGTCAAATAAGCCATTTTGGCGATTTCCTCGAGCAACACAGCGTGATAAACCGACTTGGCCGCATCTTGGCCCCAGGTAAACGGCGCATGTCCGGCGACAATAATCATCGGTGACTCAGCCGGAGAGCGCTCACCAAAGCATTCGACAATCTGTGCGCCGGTTTCATCTTCGTAATCTTTAGCGATACGTTCGTCACTCATCACTGCTGCGCAGGGAATTTCACCGTAAACATAATCGGCATGGGTGGTACCGTAACAAGGGATCGGTTGTTGTGCCTGTGCCCACGCAGTGGCATAGGTTGAGTGGGTATGAGTAATACCACCAATGTCGCCCCATTCACGATATAGATATGTATGGGTTTTGGTATCCGATGAAGGATTAAAGCGCCCTTCTACAATGTTGTTGTTCATATCAACAATCACGATATCATCGGCTTTTAAATCTGCATAAGGCACGCCACTGGGTTTAATGGCCACAACACCTTGCTGACGGTCAACCTGAGAGACATTACCAAAGGTATAAGTCACCAGATTGCGATGTTCCAGCTCCATATTGGCTTCATACACCTGACGTTTTAATTCTTTGTAACTCATACGGCACCTCCGTTGACATAATCTCCCAAGGATAGGTAACGCTTATACAAGCTATCATATAGCCTGGCATGATCCGGATTGGGTAAATAAGTTTTATGTACCGGCGATGCCATCACTTTTTGTGCATCGGCCACAGTGGCATGTGCACCACCAACAACAGCCGCAAAAATGGCTGCGCCCAAGGCGCAACTTTGCTCGCTTTCCAGCACGTCAATGGGGCAATTCCACACATCGGCACAGGTTTGCATAACAAAATCGGATTTTTTCGAAATGCCGCCAATCACCACCACCGACTCAACCGGCACGCCTTCATCTCGAAAACGTTCGGTAATGGCTCTTGATCCAAAGGCGGTCGCCTCTACTAGTGCCCGAAAAATATGCGGCGCTTCGCTGCCCATTTTCAAACCATTGATGGCCATACTGACTGACTGGTCGGCATCTGGAGTACGCCGCCCGTTTACCCAGTCCAATGCGGTAATTTTACTGCCACCTACCGGTAAGACTTCAGCGGCTCGGGATAGCTCAGCCAGAATTGATTGTTCAATTTGTTCGACCAAATAATTAGCGGTTGACGGATCAACAGACTCAATCGCAGGTAAAATATGTTGAACCGGCCACATCAACAGGTTTTTAAACCAGGCGTACAGATCACCAAATGCCGATTGTCCTGCTTCTAGTCCAATCATGCCGGGTAGTACCGAACCATCCACCTGTCCGCAAATTCCTTTCACACAACGCTCACCAAGCTGCTGTTTGGAGGTCACGGTAATATCGCAGGTAGAGGTCCCCATTACCTTGGTTAATACGCCGGGTTTGACACTGGCCGCCACCGCCCCCATATGACAGTCAAAAGCGCCATAACCCACCGGTGTACCAACCGGTAAACCAAGGCGTTCTGCCCATTCAGCCGTTAGCCAGCCAGCAACCTGATCCGAAGGCCGAGTATCGGCATTCAGTGTATTGACTAATCCATCCAGCAGCGGATCGATACCGGTAAAAAAATCGTTGGGCGGAAAACCGTCCCATTCGGCATTCCACATCTGTTTATGACCGGCGGCGCAGCGTCCCATAACAAAGTTATCAGGGTGTGTGGTACCAGACAGTTCGGCAGTAAGCCAGTCACAATGCTCCACCCACGAATACGCTGCTTGTGCGACTTGTGAGTCTTGTCTTAGCACATGTAACGCCTTGGCCCAGTACCATTCAGAGGAATATATACCGCCCATATGTTTTAAATAGTTAATCGACGACGCATTGGCGGCGGCAGTAATTTCAGCCGCTTCTTTAATCGCGGTATGATCTTTCCACAGCACAAACATTGCATTGGGATTATCAATAAACTCTGGCGTTAATGCTAAAGGCGTGCCCTGTTTGTTCACCGCAACCGGCGTTGAACCTGTGGTATCAATACTGATACCAACGACTTTGTCTGCACAATTTGCTGGCACTTTTTGCCAGAGTCCGGTCAATACCTGCTGCAAACTATCCAGATAATCCTGCGGATGTTGTCTGAACTGATCCTTGTCAGGTTGGCAATACAAGCCCTTCGTCCATCTCGGATACAATTCCAGATGACTGGCAACTTCCTGGCCGGTGTCGGTATCAACCAGTAATGCTCTGACAGAATCGGAACCATAGTCGAGACCGAGTGCATAACGCGACATACAAAACCTTTTAAATTTTTACTTAGCGATAAGTATTCTCAAAACTTATTTGTATGATAATATCAATATTAAGCAATTGTAAAGAATTTCCAGCAATATTCTTTAACCTGACCTGCATCCGTAAAGATCAACAACAAGCATGCTCAACCCCTTTATTTGATTGAATAACTGCCAATATCTGAAATTTTCCGGATTGATGGTTGATTGCTGTTGAAACTGACTAAAAGACTTAGTGTGTTAATTTTATATTATAAAAGAGAGAAACAATGCCAAACCAGCTAGAACAACTTAAATCCATGACCACCGTGGTCGCCGACACTGGTGACTTTGCGGCTATCAAACAATATCAACCACAAGACGCCACGACCAATCCTTCGCTGGTGCTAAAAGCCATAGAGCAAATTCAGTATCAGCATTTAACCGACGAAGCGTTACAGTGGGCCAAGACTCATCAGCAAGGGCAGGAAGTGGTGACCTTGGCGGCAGACAAATTAGCCGTCATGATAGGTTGTCAATTACTGGATGAAGTGCCCGGACTGGTGTCCACCGAAGTGGACGCCCGCCTGTCTTTCGACACTAAGGCCACTATTGATAAAGCCCATCAGTTATTATCATTGTATCAACAGACGGGAGCCGATACCTCACGGATCCTGATAAAGATAGCTGCCACCTGGGAAGGTATTGATGCCGCCCGGGTACTGGAGCAACAAGGGGTCAAATGTAATCTGACGCTGATTTTTGGATTTGCCCAGACCCGCGCCTGCGCCGAAGCCGGTATATATCTGATTTCTCCTTTTGTTGGCCGTATTCTGGACTGGTATAAAAAGATCAACCCCGAGCAGGATTACACCGGAGAAAAGGATCCGGGTGTTATCTCTGTACGTCAGATATATCAGTACTTCAAGCAGAATCGCTACGACACCATAGTGATGGGTGCCAGTTTCAGAAATATTCAGCAAATCCAGTGGCTGGCGGGCTGTGATCGCCTGACTATCAGCCCGGTGTTACTCAATGATCTGGCCGACAATCAGCAGCCATTAACCCGGCATTTGCAAGCCGGGGACAGTTTGCCCAGCATGGACGAGGTATTAACCGAGCAGGCTTTCCGCTGGCAGATGAATCAGGATCAGATGGCAACCGAGAAACTGGCTGAAGGGATACGTCAATTTGGCGCAGACCAGCTGAAGCTGGAAAAACTGCTGACTGAAGGTTTGTGACAACCTTCGATAAAACCGCCTGCTAACAGGCGGTTAATTCATATTAAATACAAAAAAGTATCTTTAACTGCTGTAATAACCCTCACAATATATAGGTTCTAATGCATAAGCATCGGTTAACCATTCTTGTACATGAGGCCGTTCAATCAGACGCTGCATCCAGGCTTTGGTCAGCGGAAATTTGGCAGATACCGGGCAATGTGCTTGTAAACGCAAAACCGAAGGCACAAAAGCAATATCTGCCAACGACAGGTCGCCAACCAGATAAGGCCCGCCATGTTTGATTAAGCATTCTTCCCAAAGAGAATAAACCCAGGCAGCCTGATTGACTTCACTAATTGTCGGCTGTTTCTTTTGTTTGTAAAACGCACTCTCGAACGATAAACAGCCACACACCTTGCCAAAGGTTGAATGTTGCCAGGCCACTAGCGATCGGGTCTGGGCCCGTAGTTTTAGATCTTTGGGTAACAGCGAGCCATCGCCCAATTCATTGGCATATTCCATAATGGCAGACGAATCGTAAATAACACTCTCCCCATCAACCAGCACCGGAACCGCAGCAGGCGGTGAAAACGACCCTATATCGGCCAGATTTTTCCAGCGTTGCGGGCGTCTTATGTCCACGATAATTTCTTTAAAGTCGATATTTTGTTCACGTAATGCCAACCAGGCACGGAACGCCCAACTTGAAGCATTGCGATTACCCGAATATAAGGTTCTCGTCATATCACATCCTCTTGTTACCCGCTTTTAGACAGGAGATATTCAGTCGATTGAGTAACGCTATTGTAGGCGAGTTAGCGCAACAAAACGCTGCAATAAGCATCTTTACAAGTGTGTTAAACTGCATTTTATTAAAGAATTTGCAGGATTTATTACTATGGATATTCTGGATAAAAAAATACTCAAACAACTCCAGCAAGATAACCGTATTTCATCTGAGCAGTTGGGATTAAAAGTGGGCTTGTCTGCCACCGCTTGTCAGCGTCGACTAAAAAAGTTGCGCCAGTCAAGCGTCATTGCCAGAGACATTGCGGTACTAAACCCTGTAGAGTTTGATAGCTATGTCACCATTATTGTTGAAGTGACCATCAAACAGGGTTCGGCAGATATTATCCATAATTTCAAACGTAGAATGCTTGATAACCACCATGTGCAGCAATGTTACTATGTAACCGGCGACGCCGATTTTATTGTAATTATCACCTGTAAAAACATGCTGGAATATGAAAAACTGACCCACAGATTATTTCATGGCGATAGCAACATTCAAAAATTTCGTTCAACGGTGGCGATGGAGAATGTAAAAGTCGGATTAACTATTCCCATATAACGATAAATATAAAAATACTCGAGACTTGCTGATGTGAAAAATATACAAGATCACCGCCAACAGCTTCAGCATTATCTAATTGATATATTGCCACAATATTCTGACGGCATATCTGAATATGATTTGCTCCAAATACTCAAAAAGCCGCCCTACGCATTTTATAGCGACAATCTGATGTCGGATCCATTAATGACGTTTCAAACTCACTTTTTGTTATTTAACGCGTTATATGAAATACGTGAGCAGTGGCTGGCGAGTCATTGGTCAAATCTCGAAATACATTATTCAAATATTAGAATGCATCGCTGGACTGCGGGTCAAGCCGGATTACAACAACAGGATACATTGCGTGAGTACTATCTGGACTGGAATAACTTCACGGCTACCGATCAGCAACAAGTGGAAAACCTGCTAGACAGTTTCTGGAAAAAGCTGGGGGGATTACCGGTAAACAATATAGACGATAGTTTTAATATAGATAAAGCCCGAAAAATACTTGAAATACATGAGCACCATTCCCCTGCAGAATTAAAGCAACAATATCGCCGTTTGCTGCATCAACACCATCCGGATAAAGGTGGCGAAACGGAGTACACGCAGAAACTGCATCAGGCTTATCAACGCCTCAAATACCACTGCAACTAAGCTCTAGAAAAACGCCTGCAATCCCGTTTGGGCCCTGCCCAGAATCAGTCCGTGGACATCATAGGTGCCTTCGTAGGTATTAACGGTTTCCAGATTAATCATATGTCTAATCACATGAAACTCGTCGGCAATGCCGTTACCACCGTGCATATCGCGAGCAGCGCGGGCTATATCCAGTGACTTGCCGCAGTTATTGCGTTTAACCAGCGAGATCATCGCCGGATCCCAATTACCATTATCAATCAGACGACCAACACGTAACGAAGCTTGTAATCCCAGACTGATCTCGGTTTGCATATTGGCCAGTTTGGTTTGAAATAACTGGGTTTGGGCCAAGGGTTTGCCAAACTGTTTACGATCCAGTCCGTACTGACGGGCTGCAAACCAGCAGAATTCAGCAGCACCGAGTGCGCCCCAGGAAATACCATAACGCGCCATATTCAGACAACTGAACGGCCCTTTTAAACCCCGCACTTCAGGAAACATATTTTCATCCGGCACAAATACGTTATCCATCACGATTTCGCCGGTAATCGACGCGCGTAGCGACAACTTGCCTTCGATTTTGGGGGCGCTCAACCCCTGCATGCCTTTTTCCAGCACAAAACCACAAATCTGGTTATCTTCGGCCTCGTTTTTGGCCCACACCACAAACACATCGGCAATCGGCGAATTAGTGATCCACATTTTCGAACCCGTTAAACGATAACCGCCATCGACCTTTTTGGCGCGGGTTTTCATGCTGGCCGGATCGGAACCACTGTCCGGTTCGGTTAGCCCGAAACAGCCGATCAGTTCACCGCTGGCCAGCTTGGGTAAATATTTCTGTTTTTGTGCCTCGCTGCCAAACTGGTAAATCGGATGCATTACCAGTGACGACTGTACACTCATGGCGCTGCGATAGCCGCTATCTACCCGCTCGACTTCGCGTGCGACCAAACCGTAAGTCACGTAATTAACCCCGGAACAACCATAACCGTCGATAGTCGCACCTAGCAGCCCTACTTCACCAAACTGGCGCATAATAGCCGGATCAAATTGTTCATGCCGATTAGCCATTAAAATACCGGGCATCAGCTGTTGCTGACAAAAGTCGTGCGCCATATCACGCACCATACGCTCGTCTTCGGATAACTGGTCATTGAGCAATAATATATCGTCCCAACAGGCTAATTCAGTTCCTGCCATAACACCCTCTTATAGATTGGCTTTATTTACAAAATCGGCATGAATATCTTCCAGCCGTCGTCCACGTGTATCGATGCCACTTTTTAACAATAGCAGCCCAAACAGCACAAGAGGCAAAGCGATAACTAACGCCGATAATGCCAGATTGGCAAACAACCCCATCACCCCTAATGCGGCCCCCAGAATACCACCAAACTTGGAACTTGCCGCCACAATGCCGGCACCGGAGCCGCGCAAATGTACCGGATAAATTTCTGCCGCATAGGGAATTAACATCGCAATCACGCCGGACGAGCTGATCAGCAAACAGGCGGTGGAAAAAATAATCAATGAACTGGTTAACATACCGGCCAGCTCAAACACACAATACAACATCAGACTGGCGGCGGTTAAACCAACAAACAGCACCAGTGTTTTAACGCTACTCCAATGATGGTAAAGCCAGATCACCGCCACTATCCCCGGTAAAGCAAAAAAACCGGATTCGGCTAACAAGCCATTGGTGGTTTCGGCGCTCATACCCATGTCGCGTAAATTGGTTGGCAACCAGAGTAAAAAGCCGAAGTTGACCACTCCCCACGCCACACCAACGCCCAACAAACCCGTTGTAATACCAGAATACGAACCGATCATCGTGCGATACAAGCCGCTGGAAACAGTATCCGGCTCAGATTCACCAGCGTCATCATTGCTATCTATTTCACCATTGTATTGCTGCAAAACTGCACGGGCTTCTTTACCTAATCCGGCATTTACCAAAAAACGCGGTGACTCGGGAATATATCGATTAAGCGCAATCACAATAAGGCCGGTGGGCAACCCCAGCATCCATAAAATTCGCCAGCTAAATAAAGGTTCCAGCATGGCCGCCGCGCCCGAGGCCACCAGATACCCCGCTGACGTCCCCAGCCCACCCAATGCAACCAGTAACCAGCCGCGATGACGAGCCGGGATCATTTCTGCCATAAGGGTAAAAGTAATCGGCAACAATCCTCCGGCCGATAATCCCATCAAAAAACACATGACTAAGTTCCATGTGAAGGTAGGCATGGCGCCGCAAATTGCGGTACCGATAAACATCAGTGCTGAAAGCAAAATGGCCGCCCGGCGCCCCAGCATATCGGCCAGTCGTCCCCACAATATCGAACCCAGTGCAGTACCGGTCAGGGCAATCAGCGCCAGGGTACCGATGGATTCGGAACTGATTTGATATTCTTCCACCATACCCGGCATTACAAAACCTAAAGTAGCCGGTTTCATCACATCCACAATCACTGCCACCAATAGAGCAATTACCAGTTTGCAGTGTTGCCAGTTAAGCGGGCAGTTATCTGCCACATGAAAATGAATAGCCGCAATGCAGTTATCTTCACGCAATAACGCCAATCGCGGCATCAGACCATAGCAGGCTAGCAGCAACCCCACCGGAATAAGGGCCATACCGGTCAACATGGTGTTATCCATTGGCATACCCACCATGCGGTAATGCATATGTGATGCATGTACAAACATGGGAATATGGGATAACACGCCCAGTGTGATAAATACACAACCGATCCAGAACGCTAACGGGTGATGAAAAGAATAGGCTTTAACCTGCACGAATAGATAATCCTGACAACAACTTGATCCAATCCCCTATTGAACCGAATTACACAAAAACAGGCCAGCATAAAAAGCCATAAACAAGGTAAAAAACCCGTTATTTGAAAAAACCTTGGCATAAATCAAATTAGCAGATTGGCATTTTGTCTCTGTTAATCCACCAATACGGTGTTTCGATTTGCAATACATTTTCCGGTAACACATATGGGGATAAGGATTGAACTATTTAACCTATTGAATACTCGACAAAATGGATATTATTGTTCATGTAAAATTCGGCCAATACGGTTAAAAACCACTTCCGACAGGATCCAGGTATCACCACTAAAATTGGTGGTATTCACAAACTCGACCACAACCGTATCGATATCCTGGTGGTATTTTGCAAAGCTCTGATAGCCGGGAACCAGACCGGTATGTTCATAAACATAAATGGAGGAATAAATTGCCTGTTCCTCCGGATCATCAAATACCGAGCCATCGTTCAAGGCACGTAAAAACCGCCCTACATCCTCTGCCGTTGCTAGCATTGAGCTGTAATCGGCCGTCTTTATATCTTCATCAATACCAACGTAATAGCCACTTATCACATCGTCCATATCCACGTCATGAATGGAGCCAAAAGTATGGGTAAGCCCAAGTGGGATCAGGATTTTCTCTTTGATATATTGAAACTTGCTAAGCCCCGTTACTTTTTCGATCAGCTCGGAGAGCAACAAATAATTGGTGTTTGAATACTCATAATCTTCATCCGGTTTAAAATTGGCTGGCAAATCCAGTATTAACTCTAACGCTTGCTGACTGCTTTGAGCAGGATGTTGCCAATAGTTCGGTGAATCAGTGAAATTAGGAATACCACTGCGATGCTGCACCATCAATTTCAGGGTAATTTTATCGGCATTGTCAATTCGCCCTATCAGCTCCGGAAAATAATCAGCCAGGGTTTTATCCAGCGACAAACGCTTGTTGTGAACCAGTTTGGTAATAGCAACCGCATCGTATAATTTGCTAATACTGGCAATTTTAAATAGCCCTTGCGGGTCGGCAGGTATTTGCTTGTCGCGATCCTTCCATCCCGCGGTATAAAACGCCGGTGGCTGGCCTTTTTTACCCACATAAACCACCATACCATCCAGATCATAATCTATTGCATTGTCGACTTCTTGCTGAACCGTATCCGGCAGTGGTTTTAAATACAGATAAGCCGCCTGCCAGGGGGCAAAAATAACGACGCTAGCAATGGTTACAATCGCCGCAATAATTCGTAGGATCCAGACGGTACGTTGTTTATTTTTCATTTGTGATAAGTTCAATGTTAGGTTCACGCATCGTGCATTCACCCACCCGCTCTAGGATAAATACTGCTCGCTCATGAACTGATACTTTGGGAATTACGCAAGTCTTGAACCCTGCTTCAATATACGCCGACACAGTTTGGTCATATGAACGCGCAGCCCGTTCAAAGCTTGCAATGCGTTCATTATCGTTGACGTATATCTCAGGCCAAGGTTCAGCTAAGAACACGGTACCAGCATAACTGCACTGTGATGCTGCCATGTAGCGAAGTTTTACATCTCGTTCCACAAATCGTAACCATTCGGGAATACCACGATCAAAGAACACTGGTGGCTTCATTGATTGCGCTGCTTCGTGATCCAGGATGCTGCGATCCAAAACTTTTTCCATAAATACCGCACGGTCAGAAGGCGGGATGAGTTTGCCGCTGTATTTCGGATGCGCTCGCATCACTTCTAGAGCAGCTTCAGGTACGGTGGAATGCCCAAGCTCACGCAACGCCGCAATGAGTGTGGATTTTCCCGCTCCCGAAGCGCCAGTGATTATATAGAAATCTGGATTGTTCAAGTCACTTCCTACTTACAACGCTGGCAACAGGACCAATAAAGCTGCTAAGCTTTATTGGTCCTGTTGATTGTTGTTATATTTGTTTTTTTACCGGCTGTTATTGATACAGAACCACCACTGCCTGAAGAAATAACAGCTGAACCACCTGGGCCAGCTACGATTGAAATCGAACCTTCTGTTTGCTGGACATGTGCATTACCTTGAGTTTGTACCTGTCCATTACCGCTAGTCTCAACTGAAGTGGCTTTAGTTGTTAATTTGCTGTCACTACCTAAGATTGCTATACCGTCAATACTCCCTAACAATATGCATTTTTCTGCATGAAGGTGAGAATCAGATATTGTAATAAAGCCATTTTCTGCAAGTGCGTTTATGACATCTTCGGCTTTAATCGTCGCTCCCTCGATAAGGATTTGATTTTCAAGTTGTTTCTTGAGTTCTTCATCATTAATCTCGTCATTTGCCCAAGATTTAATGATTTCAAGGATGGCTCCTGCAGTGATATTGATTCCTAACGCTTGTAGTAATGGTAATAATTCCATATCGGCTTCCTTTCTATTGTTGTTGTGTTGTCTCAAAAATAAAATCAATTTGTTACAGGCAGTATTGCTATTGAGTGAATAAAAGGACAACGATTTTACCTGCAAGATATTGGATACCTGCCTTCGCGGGTATGACACCCAGTGAAAATAGCGACTTCATCCTTCGACTACTCTTTCCTCGAGTTCAGGACGAACGGCTTGGGTTTTATACCCTTTGCGATAAGTAAATATTCGCTATTTATTATTCTTAAACCGCAATACAAAACGGCTTGTCATGCCGCCGGGGATATCCCATATTTTTTGCGACTTATCGTCGGTGTTGTTTTGCAATATGGGTAGTTCACCATCCAGAGTAAATCCAGCTTCAGCCATTTGGCTTTTAACAATGGCCGGATCAATTCGATGCAAGGTACCGCCTACACTGCTGGGTGCGCCAACCATGGCTTCATGATCAACAATGCCGATAATACCATCCGGTTTCAGGAATTTTTTGAATTTGGCTAACACCTTGGTGACGTTGATCTTCTCAGCTTCGCTCATAATGTAAAAGAAATCGTGATAACCCAGAATAAGGAAAATGGTATCGACGCTGTTTTCTTCCAATTCAAGATCATTCAGCGAAATATCCATACGTACGGTATTGGCTAATCGGTCTCCGTCCTCCAGCCGTTTAGACAGGTTTTCACCGTAGTATTTTAAGAAATGTTTGTCGTTATGGATAATCACTTTGCCTTGCTCGCCCACTACCCGTGACAAAATTTCCGAGTAATAACCGCTACCTGCCAGCACATCTAATACCGTTGTGGCAGGTTGCACCTTAAAAAACTCGATGATCTGTTGCGGCTGTCTTTTATCATCCTTGTCACGATCGGTTTGAGGTCTCTGCGGATTATCAATAGCAGATTTAATTGCATTTTCTGAGGCAAAACTGCTCTGTCCGAGTGCACTTAGCGATAGGACGCCAATGGTTAATAGTGTTTTTACAGTTAGAAATTTCATTTAGGTTCCCTCTTTAATTTAGTTAACGTTACTCTGCAAAGTTAATTAAATCAATGAGTTCAGTGTTCAACCTAACTCGAATACTAAGGATAAAGAAGGCCAAATATCTGGATACCCGCCTTCGCGGGTATGACGTGATTTAGGCTGGTCGCATTCATCCTTCGACAGCTTCTAGCTCCAGCTTGTCGAAGGGTCAGGATGAACGGTCTTGTTGTTAATCAACGACTCTAACTTGCCCTGAAACGGCGAGACTTGTTCGAACGTCCGGACACGGACGTCCGGGCAAGGCGCGCACCTAGCAGGATGCTACATCGCGCCGGTTCGATAAAACAAGTATAGCCGTTTAAGGATCAAGCAAGTTAGTGGAGTGGAACACCTTTCCCCCTTTTGGGTGTTTCCAAAAGGGGTTGAGCCGCAGGGATGCGGCACGAAAAAAGGCATGGATGCCGTGTTGGCGCAGCCAATATTGATACTGGATTCCGGCCCAAAAGCCTGCCGGAATGACACCGTTGTAGTTAGCGCAGCCAGCAAATTAACGATTTGGCGAAGCCAAATACACCGCTTTTAACCGCTGTAACAAAGGTTGTTGCTGTTGCGACACGGCTCCGCATTGTAACCACTGAGTCAGTAATTCATCCAAATCTGGCTGGGTCCCGGTTTGCAGCTTATCGGCCATTAGCTGCAACTGAATTTCCTTGCGTAGAGTTTCATCCTCCGCCGGTGAGTCTTTATCCTGCAAGATTTCCATCTGCAAGGTTAATGAACGCCGTTTATCTGCATCGGCATGATTAACCCGTAACGCCTGTTGCCAGGCGTTAGGTAACAACTCAACCTCTGCAGGTAATTCGCCTTGTTGCCAATCTGCCAGCAAGGCAAATAAATCCTCAAAGCGATTTAATTCGGCATGCTGTTGCAACTGCTCAATCCGTTGCTGCTGTGCCTGTTGCAGTTTATCCATTTTGCCCTGCCAGCTTTTTGTCGCGGACGGGGATAGCTCAGCAACTTTATTCTGCATATCCTGTTGGAACTGCAGGCCTTGTTGCTGCAACTCGCTGATATCCTGAGATTGCTGAATTAAACCGGACCAATCCGACTGCCATTTTTCCAGTTCGGTAATCTGCTGTTTTTCCGAGGCTTTCTGTTGGGCTTGCTGCTCGTCACGTTTATCAAATACCTTGTTATTCAAGGTCCTGAATTGCTGCCAGAGTTTGTCGTCCTGCTTGTTTCCGGCAGAACCAATAGCTTTCCATTTCTGTTGTAGCTGTTTGGCCTGCTCGATGGCCTGTTGAATATCTTCAACATCATCAAGTTGTTCAGCTTGTTTGATCAGCAGCAGTTTACGCCGTTCATTTTCCTGATAGAAAGATGCCGCGATGGCTTTGAGCGGTTCTTTAGCCTGCTGATATTGCTTACCGGTGGGTTGACGCAATTTATGGTCTACTTCTCCGGTTTTATACCAGCGCTGCTCAAGACGATTAAACTGTTTTACTTTTTCAGCGTCGTCCATTTCAGCATCGGTTAATTGCTGCAACTCAGCAATGATTTGCTGTTTGTGCGCCAGGTTGTCGCTACGGATTTTTTCCTGTTGCTGATAATATTCACGACAAGGCTGAAAAGCCTGCTCGCTCCATTTTTCAAACGCCTGATTTTGAGCGTCGTCTTCCTCAGTATTTAGTTTGCCCAGACTGTTCCAGTCCTGACGTAATTGTTTAACCAGTTCGGCCTGTTCCTTGACCGGTTTGGGCTGTTCCGCCAACGCCTGGACTTGTTGCAACAATTCCGGTTTACGTGGTGCGGCGATATAGGCTTGCCAGTCCTGCAGTTTTTCTACTTCCTGGGTGGCATTATCCAGTTTGGACTGAATTTTTTGTCTATAGGTTTCCGGCAATTGCTGTACTGCGGCACTGAGTTTACGATGCAATGCCATTGCACCATGAAATTTACCGGCCTGGATCAGACGATCAAATTTGAATAGCTGCTGACGGGCGTCATCCAGTTGCTGATTAATATCAGTTTCCAGCCCACGAATGGTTTTGTTCCATTGAGCAACAACATCATGCCATTGATGACTCACCTCGCCCAGCCAACTTCTGGGTATATTGTGTTGCAACTGGCGCCATTGCTGCTTAACTTTGTCAAACTCGGCTTTAATCGCTAACCACTGTTCAATATTTTCCGGCAAGACCAAGTCTTTCAAGGTCTGTAAATATTGTGTTGCCTGTTGTCTGGCTTGTTTAATCTGCTCAAGGTCAGCCAATTGTTGCTGTAACTGCTCTATTCGTTTTAAATATTGTTGTGCGGCCTGACTGCCCATTTGCATCAACTGCGGTCGGAAATCACTGAGTTGTTGTGACCATTGCTGGCTTTGTACTTGACTGATTTGCTCAAGATCGGTATTCAGCGCGCTGTCTACCTCACCAATAACATCGGTAATAATCGCCAGCTTATCGGCATCGGCTTGTAATGCAGCTTGCTGTTGCTGCTCTTTATGCCATTCGGGATACAGACGCACCAGACGATTTTTCAGGCTTTGCTGGATTTGCTGATGTTTGCCCAGGTACTCATCGGCTTGCGCTTTTTCTAACAAATCGAATTGCTGCTGCAAGGTTTCAAACTCACTGTTGAGCTGGGTTTGACCTTCCAGTAACACCTGGTACTCCGGACTATCAACCAACGCCGCCAGTTTGGCTAGTACCAGACGAGTCTGGCGATCAACAACCTGACGGCGCTGCTGTTGCTGTTCCTGCTGTTGCAGTTTTTGTTCCGCCAACTCTCGCACATGTGCGCTGGAGGCTTTTTTAAGCACTTTAAGCAGGCTGGCGATATCATCAAACTGATCCAGCAACGCGAGTTGAACATCGGCATTATCGGTGGCAAAAAATATTTGTTTGTTTAGTTGCGGCCGATTCAGGCGAGTCAATATTTCCAGCACCAAACTGGCGTTATCACTCTGGCGCGCGACTTTTTCCAGCAATGCATTATTAGTACATTCCTTAATAAACTGGTTACGCTCTTTTGTGGTCAACAAGTCAGGCTCGGTAGCCAACAGTTGCTGTTCGACAATCTGGTAAGCCTGCTTTTTAATTTGGGCGTTACTGTCGGTCTCGGCCATTTTCCACCACAACACAAACTGGTTAAGGCGGTGCAATGCAGCCAGACGGACTTGCGTGTTGGCATCGTTAAAGGCCAGCTCGTGCAAATGGGTTTTATCTTCCGGATCCTGTGGTGACAAACCGGCGATAGCACTGAGCCTGACCTTGGGATCCTTGTTCTTATACTTTGGGGTAAGGAAAGATTTAAATATCATCCGAATTGAATCGCATTATTGGATTAGAGTTATAGGCCTGTTGGGCCATTTCCTGTTTTAGCTGCTGCCGTGACTTATGCACGATCTGGCCATCTTCACCGACCGACATATGTTCATCCGACTTCAATACTTTAGCCTGATACAACATCACTGCCTGCAAGCTATTGTCGCGTTGTTCTTCGCTGAGTACTGAACCATCCGGCCATTTACCTGTTTCTACCGCTTGTAACAAACGCTGGTAAATTTCCGGCGACATAGCATTGACTAAGGTTTGCATCGACATACTGTTACGACCTTTTTAAAAATACAATACGAACCCGGTTAACAATCGCCCAGAAGAATCCGCCAACGGCGCATCCAACAGCAATCTGATACTCCAGCGACTCTTTATCGACATTATCCTGCAATGCAAACCAGGCACCACCGGCAATCATCAAAATGGCGATGATCGACTGGGTATTGACGCTTTGCAATTGCTGACTTTTACGCAGCGCCGCTTTGCGACGCACGTCTTCTTCATCAACCTGATCAAAGGCCACCCCACAGTGCTGGCATAACTTGGTTTTATCCGAAATTTTCTTGTTGCAAGCAGGACAATTAATTAACGCCATGCGCGACTCCATTTACGATAAAAGGAGTGTGACCCAAGGCCAACACTCCTGTGTAAAGTATAAAATGTTCTCAGGCACTAAATGGTTATTGCCATTGCGCCTGATAAAAACGCGTCTACTTTTGCGTTTCTTGCTGATGCTCTTTGTTAAAATCTGTCCAGTAATCCGCTACTGTCTGCTTCATTTCCTTTCTCAGCATCAAAATACCGAACAGGTTAGGCAATGTCATTACCACAATAGCCACACTAGCTAGCGCCCACACCAGGGTGGTATCCGAAAACGAAGCCCAGAAGAAACCGGCCACATAAATGACCCGATACGGCATCACCGAACGCGCTCCCAGCAAATATGTCATCGCCCTGTCACCATAATAAGACCAGGCAATCGCGGTGGAAAACGCAAACAACAACAACCCTATCGATACAATATACTGACCGAAATCACCAAAAAAGCCGCGCGTGAAGGCTTTGGTGGTCAGGGCTGCAGAGTGAATCAATGACTTACCGGTGATAATAACGGTGTCTTTTACCGGTAATCCGTCAACGATTTTTAACGTGCCGCTGTAGGCATCTTCCGCTTCACCAATGCTAAAACGCACATCTTCAGCAAAAGAATGGGCATGCATAATAGTATAGTTACCAGCAAGAGCCTTGCCTTCCACTACTTTGATGTCACCGTTATAAAGTTCAACATTATGTCCGTCAACGTGGTTAAGGTATTTGAACATTTGCTGACGATCCGCTTCGTTGCTTTCAACATATTTGCCGGCCACGATAGCCATATCCGCTTTTTGGAACACGTTATCGAACTTTTCGTTCCAGACACCCGAAGACAGGATAACCAGACCGGTGATAGTACAAATAATGATGGTATCGATAAACGGCTCAAGGATAGACACCATCCCTTCGGACACGGGCTCATCGGCTTTTGCCGCGGCGTGCGCGATAGGAGCAGAACCTTGTCCTGCTTCGTTGGAGAATAAACCGCGATTCACCCCACGGTTAAACGCATAGGCAATAGTCGCACCAAGGAAACCGCCGGTTGCCGCAGAACCGCTAAACACATCGCCGATGACCGAGGCAAACGCAGGGCCGATATTGCCGATATTGTAGAAAATCACCCCAAAGGCACCAATCAAGTACACACCAGCCATTAGCGGAACAATTCTTGAGGTAACCGCTGCGATGCGGTGAATTCCGCCCAGAATAACCAGTCCCAACATCACTGCTAGCACGCCACCAGTAATCATGGGTTCCAGTCCGAATGACTCCTGCATACTGGAGGCAATACTGTTGATTTGCGGTAAGTTGCCGGTACCAAACGAGCTAATAACGGTGGCAATAGCAAAACCTATAGCCAGCCATTTCATGTTCAGACGTCTGTCCATGTAATACATGGGACCGCCTGCCATAGTGCCATCTTCGGTTTTAACCCGATATTTATGCGATAAGGTGACCTCGACAAACTTGGTGGTCATGCCCAAAAATGCCGTTGCCCACATCCAGAACAAGGCTGCCGGACCGCCCAAAAAGATAGCAAACGCCACACCACTGATATTACCGGTACCGACTGTACCAGACAGCGCGGTGGATAAAGACTGGAAGTGCGTAGTATCACCCGGGGCACCTTTTTTATCATACTTGCCGGTAACGACTTTCCACGCATGTTTGAAGTATCGAATTTGCGGGAACTTCAGGTAAATAGTGAAAAATAATCCCACTCCCAGCAACACATACGGGAACCAACCCGCCCCACCTAGATTGCTATCCAGCAGTTTTAAAAAATTATGAAAGGATTCCAAGTTATTCCCCTGTTATTATTTATTGTTATTAATTTTAACCGGCTCTTGCTGTTCAGAGCTGAAGTTAATTAGCGCACGGCTACGTTTATCTTAAAGTATCTGCTACTGCATGAATAGCAATTAGCACATCTTCACCTAACTGTTTACTGCGCTTGGGCGACCAGCCGTAAGCAGCATCCGGCAAGTTTATATTATCCTTAAATGGCATTTCCAGTGTGTAAGCCAGACAATCAAATTTCTGTGCTACTGCGTTACAGGCCACTGTCAAATTTGCCTTGCCGGGTTCATCTTTGGGGTATCCCACTTCATCCTGAAATTCCGGTGTTGCCATTAAAAACGCCTGCTTAAAGCTATTTTCCAATGCAGCAATACGGGCATTGTAAGCGGGTATTCCTTCCGAGCCGGCGACAAAGTTGTAAGGCAGCGCTTCATCCCCGTGCACATCCAGAAACATATCCACCCCGGTTTGCTGCATTTTATTTAATACATGCAGCACTTCCGGGCTATTTTCCGCCGTGGGTGTTGCCCATTCACGATTAAGATTGGCACCATTGGCATTGGTACGTAGATGACCACGCACCGAACCGTCCGGATTCATATTGGGTACAATGTACAACACAGCCTTATCCAGCAATGAACGGGCAACCCCGTCGTCTTCATCCAATAGCCGTTCCAGTAAACCTTCAATCAACCATTCAGCCATGGTTTCGCCCGGATGCTGACGTGCGGTAATCCAGATTTTCTTTTTACCTTCTTCAGGTTGACCAACAACCAGCAACGACATATCGCGCCCATCCAGGGTTTCACCCAAATGTTCATGGCGGCAATCAAAACAGGTCTGCGCCCAGCCAATCAGGTCAAGATGACGTTCGTAGGAATACGGCGCAAAATAGGCAAAATAGGTAATGTCATGCTCGGGGGTGTGATCGATGCTCAAACTTTTCCCGTCAAATTCTGTATCGACCCTAAACCACTCCTCACGATCATAGGAAGCAACGGCCTGGTAGTTCTGCCAACCGTCCGGGTAAGCGGCCTTGTCAACATTCTGTATAGTCAGTTTGTGGTTAATAAAGGGAGTCGAGTCGAGTTTGAAGTGAAACCACTGGTAAAAATCGGAATTATTATCTTTGTTGATGGCTAACTGAATATCATCAGCCTGTTCGGCGCGGATAACCTGAATATTTCCGCTATCAAAATTGCTACTTATTCTCATGGAGTTTATTCGGATCTTATTGTAGGACTGGCGTAATCTACCATATTTTAAAAGCGGCTGGCTAACCAAGAGCACCTAATAGATGAATTTTTGCAAAAGCGCTTTCGTCACGCAGACAATGCTCCCGCTAAAACAGGCAGGATGACAGGGCCGTCATCCTGCCTGTTGAACAGATTAGACCGGTAATGACGGTACTTTTAATCCGGCCATATCTTGCACTACCCGCATTACCTGACAGCTATAACCAAACTCGTTGTCATACCACAAATACAAGGTGGCACGATTATCCGCCACAATGGTGGCCTGTGAATCCACTACCGACGCAAAGCGAGTACCGACCAGATCGGTGGAGACGATTTCAGTTGAAGCCGAAAAATCAATCTGGTGATGCAACGATGAAAATAACGATGCATTGCGCAAAAAGTCATTTAACTCTTCGCGACTGGTGCTGTTGTCTAACTGCAGATTGAGAATGGCCAATGACACATTGGGCGTGGGAACCCGAATTGCGTTACCAGTCAGTTTACCTGCCAGTTTCGGATAAGCCTTGGCCACCGCTTTGGCGGCGCCTGTTTCGGTAATCACCATATTCAGCGCGGCACTGCGGCCACGGCGATCGGCTTTATGGAAATTGTCGATAAGATGCTGGTCATTGGTAAAAGAGTGCACGGTTTCTACATGGCCACTGGTAATACCGAACCTCTCGTCCATCATTTTCAGTACGGGCGTAATGGCATTTGTGGTACAGCTTGCAGCGGATAAAATGCTATCTTCGGCGAGGATATCCGTATGGTTGACACCATGGACGATATTCTTGATATCGCCTTTGCCCGGTGCGGTTAATAACACTTTCGCTGTACCTTTAGCCTTAAGATGCTGTCCAAGACCTTCAGCATCGCGCCACATACCGGTGTTGTCGACCACAATAGCGTTATCGATGCCGTATTGCGCATAATCCACCTCGTCGGGTGAATTAGCGTAAATCACCTGAATATAGGCACCATTGGCCTTGATCGCGTTACGCTCATTATCCACTGTAATAGAGCCGTTAAACGGACCATGTACCGAATCACGGCGCAATAAACTGGCCCGCTTTTCCAAATCCCCTTCTTTGCCGCCGCGTACAACGATAGCGCGTAAACGTAGCTTGTTATTTTTACCCTGACGTTCAATCATCAAACGTGCCAGCAATCGGCCAATTCGACCAAAACCGTATAACACCACATCTCGGGGCTGTTGCTGATTGGAAGGGTCGCTGATGCTTTGCAATTCTTGTTGCAAATAAGCCGGGACATCACTGCTGTGCGCTTTATCGCTATAGTGAAAGCGGTAAGCCAATTTGCCTACATCAATCTCGGCGGGTGCCAGCGGCAACTCGCTCAATACCTGAATAAACGGAAATGTCTCTCGCAAACGTAACTTTTGCCCTTCGTGCTGGCGCACGGTGCGATGCGCCTTAATAATATCTATCGCGCTGGCTCCCACCAAAGAGCGGCCATAAACAGTGATCTCGACGGATTTATCACGATATAGTTTGCCCAGTAGCGGTAACATCTGTTCCGCGTATTCTTGCCGCTCCTGCCAACTATTTTGCAATACCTGCTCATATTGTTGATTCATTTTCACTGCCTTTTATGCTGCTATTTTGTAGGGATTTAACTGAATGATATGACTTGCCGGGGCAAAATCGCGCGCTAGTGTAATGAAAGAATGGATTGATGCAAAATTGTACAGAAATTACCAAAATCCTTTGATTAACAGGATTTAGTCGAATTTATTGGTAACTTTACCTCAACTGGCGAGTTTTTGTGCAAGTTAACAGATAAGTTGAAAATGGCAGCGCCGCAATTCTCACTGCCAGGACAGAAGTTCGGCTGTTCAATATCGTTATTTTATCTGCTATTGGGCGTTGCAAGCCAAGCTAATCCGGTTACAACGGTGTAGTAATGACATCATTCAGAAATGAAAAAAACTTTCATGAAATTATTTGTCTTCCGGCTGAAATGACAATGATACAGAATTAACGCAATAGCGCTGACCTGTGGGCTGTGGCCCATCCGGGAACACATGTCCCAGATGACTACCACATTGTTTACAGGTGATCTCGGTGCGCGTCATGCCATGGCTATGATCCTGATGATAATCAACGTTTTCGCCGTGCTCGGCGAAAAACGACGGCCAACCACAACCTGCATCAAACTTGGCGTTAGATGAAAACAACTCGGCACCACAACATTTACACAAATAAATGCCTTTATCGTTAACATCCAGCAATTCGCCACTAAATGGCCGTTCGGTGCCCTTCTTTCTGCAGACCCGATATTCTTCATCCGAAAGCCGTTGCTGCCATTCCTGTTCTGTTAATTTCATATCTGTTCCTGACTAAAAGATTTAATAACAGGTATAGCAGTTCAAACAAACGAAGAAAACCGAAATCGTTGCTAAACTAGTCGAGTCAAAGTGTGTGATTATTTTTCAATCTAAAAAACTGCATATATTGTAATTTTATAACAGATAAGCCGAGTTTATTTGCGTAATCGTTGAACATTGCCGATAATTTCTGTAATTTAGTTACAATATTCAGCAACAATCTTAAAGTAAGGTGAAACATGACTATCAAAGTTGGGATCAATGGTTTCGGGCGTATCGGTCGATTTGTTTTCAGAGCATCATGTGAGCGTGATGATATTCAAGTCGTAGGCATCAATGACTTGCTCGACGTAGATTACATGGCATATATGCTGAAGTACGATTCTACTCACGGAAAGTTTAACGGCACTGTCGAGGTAAAGGACGGCAAACTGATTGTGAACGGTAAAGAAGTACGCGTTACCGCCGAACGTGATCCTGCCAATCTGGCCTGGGATGCCATTGGTGTTGATGTTGTTGTTGAGTCTACCGGTTTGTTTTTAACTGACGAAACGGCCCGCAAACATATTCAGGCCGGCGCGAAAAAAGTAGTGATGTCAGCTCCATCCAAAGACGACACCCCCATGTTTGTTATGGGCGTAAACGACAGCAGTTACGCGGGTCAGGATGTTGTATCCAATGCCTCTTGTACCACTAACTGTTTGGCTCCGCTGGCAAAAGTGTTAAATGATAACTTTGGTATCGTCGACGGTTTAATGACCACTGTACACGCCACCACGGCTACCCAGAAAACTGTTGATGCACCATCTGCCAAAGACTGGCGTGGCGGTCGCGGCGCGTCACAAAATATCATTCCTTCGTCTACCGGTGCCGCCAAAGCCGTGGGTAAGGTTATTCCTGAGCTAAACGGTAAATTGACCGGTATGTCAATGCGCGTTCCTGTTGCTGACGTGTCAGTGGTCGACTTGACTGTTAACCTGGCAAAACCGGCAACTTACGCGCAAATTTGTGCCGCGATGAAAGCTGCGTCTGAAGGTGAACTGAAAGGCATTATGGGTTACACCGAAGATGCAGTTGTTTCCCAGGACTTTATCGGCGATACACGCACCTCTATCTTCGATGCCGAAGCCGGTATCGCATTGACCGATACTTTTGTAAAAGTCATCTCCTGGTATGACAATGAAATCGGCTACTCGAATAAAGTGCTGGATTTGGTTGCTCATATTGCCAAGTAAACAGCTTAGCAGGCATGATAAAGGCGACAGGAATGTCGCCTTTTTTATTGAAACGTGTAGAAGGTCAAATATGCAACTTAGTCCATCCGTTAGCCTTGAGTCCTCTCCATCACTGGTTGATTGTCTGGAAGTGAACAACGCGTTTGCTTTTGCCAAAATCAGCTTGTTTGGTGGACATATCATCAGCTTTTGTCCTAAAAGCGATCAAAGAGAACGCTTATGGCTAAGTGACAAAACCCGGTTAGATGGCAGTAAAGCCATTCGCGGAGGCGTGCCGATTTGCTGGCCCTGGTTTGGCCATCATGTTGATAGCCAGTTTCCGGCGCACGGTTACGTCCGCGAACAACTTTGGCATGTTACCCGTTGTGAAGACACTGGTGCAGGTACCGAAATAACACTGGCCCCCGAAACCTGTGTAGGTGATGGTTTTGATGGGCTGGCGGCGCTCCGTTTGAAAATTATTGTCGGACAACAACTCAAAATCGAGTTAATCACCGAAAATATTGGCAATAGCAGCTTTAGCTATAATGCTGCGCTACATAGCTATTTTTCGGTCGATGATATTCAGCGTACCCGACTATCCGGCTTATCGGGCAAATATATAGACAAGGTGGCACAAAGGACAATAGCAACAACGCCCGAAACTTACATCTTTAGCACGGAAACTGATCGTATTCATCTGGTTGCCGCACCGCAGGTCACCATAGAAGTCCCGGCGTATTCCATCCCGATTTACTCTGAAGGTCATGATAGTGTGGTGGTGTGGAATCCCTGGATTGAAAAAAGCGCAGGTATGAGCGATATGACAAAACAAGGCTATCTGAACTTGTTATGTGTTGAAACAGCGATAACTCAAGATAAAATCCTCGCTGCCGGAGAAGTACATCGGCTTGTGCAAACTATTGGGTAAAGGGCCAGAACATACAGGTGACGTTAACAACCTTTGCTTTCGTCACCTTTCTATTTGCAATAATTCTATTAGGTCGCCTTTATTATCTGCAACTAAATCAGCCAGGGTATATTGATTCAGCGTCTGGATAAATGACTGCGTTGCCTGTGCTAGAATATTTTTCAATCGGCAGGCTGGCAGTATTTGACAGGGCGCACTGTGACAGTCGATAACATCCAGCGTGTTTTCCAGCAGCGTCACAACTTCCCCCACATTAATTTGTCCCGGGGACTTCATCAGGCTAATACCGCCGCCTTTGCCCCTTTTTGTCGCCACAATGCCAGCAATGCCTAATTGCTGGACAATTTTCTTTAAATGATGAACAGACAAGTTATAGCGTTTACTGATCTGTTCAATATTGGCTTGCTGTCCCTGCGGCATCACCGCCAGATAGGTTAAGATCCGCAACGCATAGTCGGTATATCGGGTTAACTGCATAAATTATCTTGTTGAAACCGTGTTAGTGATATTGACATTCAACCGGGGCGTCCGTCCACTCTTGGTTTAACCAACATTGACCCGTAAGTAACCACAAAGAGTAAATACGCCAATGACCACAACAGGCTAGCAAGCAAGTAAACGATAATAAGGTCAAATCCTGTTAGTACCCCAAAAACTCTGACCAACCCTGCCCAAATAACCAGTAACAGCAGCCATTTCACCCTGCCCGGTGGTGATAACATACGCCCAGTATGACCGAGCGATACTCGGCAAATCATCGACAAAATCATACTGCTCATGGCACCAGCCGTTAATGCGTGGATCGCAATGGATGCATTGACTATCCACCCCAGTTTATAACTGGCGAACAAGGCAAACGCCAGTGGAATAAACCAATAGGCAAAGTGCAATGACCACAATAGCGGATGCTTTAATGTGATCCAGGGTTTCCACCGCGCGCAACGTAATATTTGGCAGATAGCTGCCAATGTAAAAACAGCCGCTATTACTTCGCCAGGAAGCAGATACACCAGTCCGGATAAATACAGTGCCACCAGAGTAACGGATGTGCCGATTACACTGTATTCTAGCCAACGCAGTGGCTCTACTTTACAGGTAGCAGTGCCATTGGCGGTAAACATCGGCATGACACGTCCGGCGACGATCGTCATGATTAATGCAATAATCATTAACGTCGCGTTAAGTCCCCACTCTTTTAGCACAGGAAGTTGCAGCACGACCGATAGATGCAATAACAGGTTACCCACAGCCAGCAACAACAATACAGGGACAAAAAATAAATTACGTTTATGCCCTGCTTTTCTCAGAATATTAAAAAAATAACCGGCCGCTAAGGGAATAAAACTCACATCAAGCAATATTATTAGCCAGGCAGGCAATACATCACCCAGCAAAAATGCCATTCTTGCCGTTAGCCACAATCCTACCAGTAGCATCAACGGTTTACCGTGCGTTGCCCTGATCCCCGTCCAGTTTTGTACTGCCGTCAATAAAAAGCCGACGATAAATACGCTAACAAAACCGAACAGCATTTCGTGAGCATGCCAAAAAAGCATATTTGTATAGGGTTCAAAAGAGACGATGTCTGCTAAGTACAGTCCCCATAACAAGATGGCAAAAGATGAAAATAACCCGCCAAACAGAAAAAATGGGCGAAACGCCAGACGCCATAGAGGCAAGATCTGCTCTTCCCGCTTTGCATCAGTAATATTAATCATAAGTTATCCTGGGTTCAGGTTAAATTATCTTAAGGTCTGACCTAACTGTTTTTGCGCCACCAGCCTGAGCACATACGAAAATTTAAATAGTCCCGCTAAAACAATTTGTGCCACATGCATCAGCACTATCACCATTAACGGGAAATAATCATCTAATCCATAAGCAACCAGAACGCAGCCACAAAAAGCAACAAGTGTCAGCAGCATTGAAACGTTGGCGACCAATAGCGCTTTCTTGGGAGTCATAACATGCATCCTATATACACCTTATTAAAGTGCATATTAAATACCCCTTTTAAAAAGGTCAAACTTAATTTTCAAATAACAGGTTCACCCTGGAATATGATCATGAGATTGGGTAACAACAGACGTTTGACGTTTTATATCGCACCGACAATACAGTGCGACAGACATGGGAAGTTTTAAGGTTTGGAAGGTATCAATAAGGCAGGATCGAGACGTACTTTAAACCAGTTAATCCGCCAATCAAGGTGCGGGCCGGTAGCGCGGCCGGTTTTGCCCACTTCCGCTACCAGCTGACCCTGTTTAACAGCCTGCCCCACCTTTACATGGCTGGCGCTTAAATGTAAAAACGCCGAACTGATGCCATGGCCATGATCAATCAGCATGGTGCCACCAGAGTAATACATATCAGGTTGCCAGTATGTCACGATACCATCAGCAGGAGCCACAACCGGTGAGCCGGTTTTAGCCGCGACATCAACGCCATAATGAGGTGTTTTGGGTTTACCATTGAGAATACGCTGACTACCATAAAATCCGCTGATACGCCCTTTGGCAGGCCAGATAAATGCTTGGGTGAAATCCGTTCTGTCGTCATCAACAGTTCTCGCTTTGGCTATCCGGCGGCCTTCTTCACGGATCCGCTCAAGGACTTCGGGATCCGGCGTGACCATTTTGGGTGGCAAACCTTTGATCCGCTCTATTTTATAGTCACGTTTGCTCAGCGTTAAAGCCTTAAGCTGTTTTTCCTGTCCCGGCTCCTGCCATTCCAGCTGATGGGTTAATTCAGCATCACGGTTAAAGCCAAAAACAAAATCACCTTGTGCCGATACTTTTAGTTTGTCGCCATCCAGCCAAACTGAACTACCGGGTACAGTCTTACCCACAATCATACTGCCTTGGGTTATCTCACCACGTAATTCAATAGCATGCAAATTGAATGAAGCTAGCAAGAGTAACAAAACTAACTTAAGCATTGGCTATGGCTCCCTTGCCCACACCTTCAAACGCCAACACTTTAAAACTGTGTTGCGGAGCCAGTTTTTTCTGTTCATCCGCCATAAATTGAGCCAGACATTCCACGGTTGAATCGGTACTGACCAGATCACATTCACTTTTGGGAATAATCAACTCAAAGCTGCCCTGTGAGGCTTCATAGGCAAAACAATAATGCTGCTCAAACGATGACCGCGAAATTTGCAGGCTTAATTGCTGCACAGCAACAATATCCTCATGGGTTCCGATATAAATATCCTGCCAGCGCTGTGCCCAGTATTTTTGCCATTTTTCACTCAATTCACCATCTTGATAAACCAGAACCTTAGAACGATGACCATGCGCAATCCGCTGACAATTGCCGTCATGCTTTTTTAAGCCATGAGTGTAATGGTAATAAGGCGTGGGGATATCTTCGGTGCGCAGGGTCAATTCCAGCCCCTCGACATTTTCGGGTAAATGGGTGGCAATAATTTCTTTCAAATACTGGCTAACCGATGCCATATTGACCTGCTCGGTATACACAAAGGCATAGGCTTCGGCCGGGCAGTTTAAATGGATAGACTGGTTGTCAGGTCGATCGAAATCCACCTGCACCATATCAGTCAGTTCATTGCGCCGGATACGGGTATAGTCGTGCTCTGCCGGGATCAACAATTTATGATCAACATACTCGTCGATTAATGCTTTAAGGCGTTTTTTAACCTTGGAAAAGTCCAGCACCATGCTTTCTTCATTCAGATCACCATCCAGGATCACATCGACAATCCAGCTTTCTCCAACCATCCCGCGCTGCGGGCACAGATAGGAAAAATCCATTACTGTCAGATCATTTACAAACAATTGCATGGCTAGTCAGGTTCTCCAGTTACTCTATTGGTTAAGACGATTTCAATAACTGATCTTTCAAATTAGGCGGTACACCCTTGATCAGCAATGTATCGCTATGCGGATCATATTGTACCCGTTCGCCTAATAATTTGCGCTCGAAACTGATAGTCAAACCGCCACCCGCACCACTAAATTTGTTTAAACTCTTGATGATTGCGGGATCTGCCTGAAAGGTTTCCTCTATGCTCTGCTCGCCGCCACGGGCGAAATCGACAAAGCTGCTATTGCCCTTAGGTAGTTGCTCGGCCAATTCACTGATTTTAATGTCTTCACCCTGGTCTATTTTCTCTTTGTAGTAACTGACCATTTGCTGACGGCCCTGATGTTTTTCTTCCGGAGCCAACTGTTCAGACTGAAAATATTCATCCACCACATTAACCAGCTGTTTGTTTTGCTGCTTAACATCAACCAGCTCTTCGCACCCTAAAAATGCCAGAAAGAAATCCGACACCTTGCGACCGGCCATGCCTTTGATAAAGCTCACATAACGGTTTGCATCAGGGTTAATTCGCCGTTCTGTTAAATCAATTCGGGTCGCCAACTGCATTTTAGCCAAATCCAGATGATCGCTATAGTTAAGCTCCAGACTACGATCGATTTCTACATGCTGTTTGGTATTGAGCAGACCAATAAATATATAATCGGTGGCTAAAAACTGGTATTGGCAAAACAGTAGAAATCCGGTTTCTATCTTGCCAAACTCAAGCAACGTTTTTTTCAGCATTTCCGTGGTGGCCAGACTGAACTGATAGAAACTGTCCTGATCCTCACCAAGATTGTCCAGCAAGGTGGTAAAATTACCTTCTTCTGCGGCTGCCAGCCCTCCCACACCCTTACCCGGTTTTCCCGCGTAAACGCTATTTAGCTGTTCAGTGAGTCGTTCGATTTGGGGAGAGATTTCGAAACACTGACTACGGGGAACCATCACCAGTTCCTGAGCCTCGTTCACCGCCAGTTGGTGAACCACAAATTGATGAATTATCGCGCTCATAGGGCGAATTTACCTCTTACATTCATAAAGTTGGTGGTAGTTTCCACAACCGAACTGCTAACCAGGCGGTTAATATGGAGCTACCTGAAATTACTTGCTACTATGTCGCATATTATCTCAATAAGACATATTCCTCATGCCTCGACAGTCCAAATATTCCGACCAGCAATTTGAACAACTAACCAATGACATTATTGGTGTGCTGGAAAAACACCAGGCCAGTCGAGATTTGTCCATTATGGTATTGGGAAATATCATCACCAATATTTTTCACCATCAGGTAAAAGAGGCCGACCGTATGCAAATGGCCGAGCAGTTTACCCAAGTTTTATTAAAAAGTGTTAAATCCAGTCATTAAAAATTAGAAAGAATTAGACAAACACTATGATACTGACAGAAACGCCACGAAGACAGCGGGTAACCAAACTGGTTGGGTGGGGCCATTGGTTTGCCTTTTTTAATATCTTTATCGCCATTATTATTGCGTCGATTTACACCTTTAATTCAAGGTTGCCGGATACCGCTTTTGGTGCCTTGTATCTGTTGACTAACTGGTTTGGACATATCAGTTTCCTGACCTTTATCGGCTTTGTGATCCTTGTTTTGCCACTATGTTATTTGGTACCTAACGTTAAAGTCGTCAAAATCAGTGCCTCCATTATTGCCGCAGTAGGATTGGCTCTACTGGCTTTCGATGCACTGCTGTACAACAAATATGGCTTGCATGTCAGCTTTAATTCGGCCGAGTTGTTGCGCTACGAAACCAATAATGTCATCGCCAACTTTAACTGGCAGCAATGGGGATTTTTAATCCTGTTATTTGTCGTTTGGCTGTCGTTCCAGCTGATTCTGGCCAATGCTTTGTGGCAGCGAATTGATCGTTTTCGGGTTAAAAAAATTGGCCAACCCGCCGCGCTGTTTTTTATTGTCTGTTTTGTGTGCAGTCATGCCAGCCATATCTGGGCAGATGCTCATCTGTATCAGCCAATTGTCCAGCAGGATGATATGTTTCCGCTATCCTATCCGGCTACTGCCAAGACATTGATGTCCAAATATAATTTGCTGGATCTGGAAAGCTATCAGCAGCGCAAGGAACTGCAACTGAATCGGCGCGTACAGCAAGTAAATTATCCCGCTTCGGCGTTATATTGTGCAGTAGACCAGAACACTAACGTCAACCTGCTGGTGGTCACGCAAGGCGATAGCGAAGCATTGGCTAATGCTTACCCTCTGACAAAACTGCACGATTACTATGATATGTCCTCCAACGCGGTTTCTGGCCAGTTTAGTATTGTTTATGGCCTGCCCGAACTTTACCAGAGCGCGATGCAGAATATCGCACCGGTGTTGCTTGATTTACCCGCCAAGCTGGGCCTGGATACTTTTGTCTACGCGCCGGGATTTAAATTTGGTAACAGTAGTTGGGACGATTTCCAGAAACAGTTTTCAACCAGCCAGCCTCGTTTAAGTATTGCTTTTGTCAGTCCCGAACAGGCTAAAACCTTGTTAAATAGCTTTAACTTTAGCCAGGGTAAACTGTTGTTGACCCAATTGCAGAGCAATACGCAGGTCGCCACCTTTTCTAATATTGACAATATGCAGTCTGCGGTAGTGAGCAGCCATCAGGATCTGGCTCCGACACTGCTGAATTTAATGGGTTGCAGCGCAGAATCTAATATTTACAGTACCGGCCAGAACTTACGCAAACCACAACGGGAATGGTTAGTCACCAGCCTGGGTGACAAAGTGGTTATGCTGAACAAGACCCATCGAATTGAAGTCGACAGTAATGGCAATCATAAAATCTTCGATCGCCTGAGTGGTGAAGAACTATCCACTGATCTTAATACCAGTATGCTAAGCCAAGGGATTAAGCATCTAAGCCGTTTTGTGGCCAAAGATTAAAGAATTAAAAACTTTTTCAGCAACAAGGCAGGGATAAGATTAAAAGCTTTTCCCTTACTTTCTGAGAGTTTGTTGCCAGCAATAACGGCCTATTAACCCGCCATTAGTTACAAACAGAAGGCTGCTATTCCGGTTCACCACAACCTCCCCTCTTTTCCTCCCGTCAAATCAGCACAAAAGTTTATATAAATACAATATAAACTTTATTTTTCAAACACTTAGTATAAATGTTTCAAACACATCCAATGTTACAAATAGTCGCCGCCGATTTACAGCTTTTTAGTATCAAGCCATCGACACTACCTCAGGCATTAAGCATTTTTTATAACTGAGGACGTGAACATGTTGAATTTAAAAAGACTTTTTATTGCATCGACGATGGCTTTTCCACTATTGGCCAACGCCGCAACGACTTATGTCGCAGCAGACAACTCGAGAGAAACCAAACTCTGCGTCAGTGCCGCCATGGACAGCCGTGTCGGTTTCTATGTCTCCTACAAGGAATCAGGTAAAGGTATACACTATATTGCCAACAATATTGCCTGCAACAACCTGCTTATTGGTGAATTTGCCGATAAAGCCGGCAACCTGGCTAACGCTGCATTTCTGGAAAAATTTCAGCGCTCTGAAGGCCATATTCAAATCAAGGATTACGTATCTATGCCACAAGAGGACAATAACGTTGACCGAGTCGTAATAGTGCGCGGGTCCTAATTACAGCCGTTGTTCAGCTAACAACCGCATACCTGTTCAATTTTGGTATCGCGGTTGGCTTTTCCCCGCACATATTCAGTCTGATTTATCCTGCCATTCATCACCTATCAGCGGATCGTCATCTTCAGTTCCTTCCCACTGATACTTTTTCTCTACCGGTTTAGGATCTCGACGCCAGAAAATAAACGCACATAAGCTACCGGCAATGGCACCAAAGAAATGATATTCAAATGAAATATTTGGCTCGCGCGGAAAGATTGTCATGGTCATGCTGCCATACAATAAAAATACAATCATCATAATCGCCACCGAACGTTTATCGCGACGCAAGATGCTTGCCACCAGTAAAAAGAAAAACATCCCGTGCGATAAGCCACTAGCCCCAATATGTGTTGCCTCTCGGGCGAACAACCACACACCCAATCCTGACCCCAGCCAGACTATCAATAAAACCCACCAACGGGATTTCGGGTAGCCATAAAGTAACAATGTACCTAATATTAATGTCGGCAAGGTATTACTAAAAATGTGGTTGAGCGAACCATGAATCAACGGAGCGGCAAATATCCCAATCAGCCCTTGTGAATGCATGGGTAGCACACCAAAAACGGATAAATCCCAATCCAGAAAAAGCTCACCCAGCTTTACCCACCACAACAGACAAACAAATAATAACGACAGTATAAAGCTGTTTTTAAATCGGTCATCAGTTCCCATTTCTCAACTCAATTGCTGCTAATAGCAACTAGATTGGGGCTGTTCGATAAATTAAAAGCTTTTATGCTGCCATTTATATCTCTAACTTTCTATTTATTAGAATTAAATTCGTGTTTATTTGCAGTTATATTCATCAAAATAGTATTTTGACAACGGAGAAAAACGGAGACACTGATGAGCAAGGTTAATTCGAGCTGGAAAAGTAGTATCGACAATGGTGAATATCACCGTAAAGATTCACAATTCAGGAGCTGGATTACAGCTGATGGTGACTCCGGCTTCAAGGCAGAAGCAGACAGGTATCACTTGTATGTGTCTCTGGCCTGCCCCTGGGCACATCGGGCACTAGTTTTTCGCGTATTAAAAGGACTGCAGGATTTAATTGCCGTTAGCGTGGTTCATCCCGATATGCATGATAAGGGCTGGCGTTTTAAACATAACGCCAAATCCAGCCGGTTATATGCGACGACAGGAGATACGCTTTACGGCAGCGAATATCTGTCAGATCTGTACTATCAGCATTCAGCTGACTATCAGGGTAATATTACCGTTCCGGTACTATGGGATCAAAAACAACGGGTTATCGTTAATAACGAATCGGCTGATATTATCCGCATGTTCAATTCTGCCTTTGATCATATCACCGGTAACCAGCAAGATTTTTATCCATCCGATTTACAGTCACATATTGATGAAATCAACCATCTGGTATATCACAACGTCAACAACGGCGTGTATAAGACCGGGTTTGCCACCTCACAGGACGCTTACGACGAAAATGCCAAAAAACTGTTTTCGGTATTACAACAACTGGATACGATCCTGGCCAGCCAACGCTATTTAACCGGCCCTAAAATAACCGAAGCAGACTGGCGGCTATGGACCACCCTGGTCAGATTTGATGCGGTATATCACACCCATTTCAAATGTAATTTAAAGCTGCTGAAGGAATTTGAGCATCTTTATCATTTTATGCTGGAGTTGTATCAACAACCTGGTATTGCCCAGACAGTTAATATGAATCATATCAAACGGCATTATTACGCCAGTCATGAAACGATTAACCCGCACCGGATCATTCCGCTGGGTCACCAACAGGATTGGAATCAGCCACATCAGAGGGACAAAATAGGCTAACGGATTAGCGTCGGTAAGCAAACAATAACCAGTAGAACCGGCCTGTGGAGGCAGGCCTGTCTATTCAGTGGTTGGTGAATAATCGAAACCAAAATGTAAAAATGCCCGTTGTGAAGCGATCCGCCCACGCGGAGTACGCTGCAAGAAGCCCTGCTGGATCAAATAAGGCTCGATAACATCTTCGATGGTATCTTTTTCTTCACCGATGGCGGCGGCCAGATTATCCAGTCCTACCGGTCCACCATTAAATTTTTCGATAATGCAATTAAGCAGTTTACGATCCATATAATCAAACCCTTCGCTATCCACATCGAGCATATCCAGCGCACTGGCGGCCACTTTATCGTCGATCACGCCATTGGATTTTATCTGGGCAAAATCCCTTACTCTCCGCAACAACCGGTTGGCGATACGCGGCGTACCACGAGAACGCCGGGCAATTTCGATAGCTCCTTCGTTACCCAGTTGTTGGTCCAGATAACTGGCCGATCGTAAAATAATCTGGGTTAAATCCTTGATATTGTAGAACTCAAGCCGTTGCACTATGCCAAAGCGGTCACGTAAAGGTGAAGTGAGCGAGCCAGCACGGGTCGTGGCACCAACCAGCGTAAAAGGCGGTAATTCCAGCTTAATCGAACGTGCTGCCGGACCTTCACCAATCATAATATCCAGCTGGTAGTCTTCCATCGCGGGATACAGAATTTCTTCAACAACCGGGCTTAAACGATGAATTTCATCAATAAACAACACATCGTTTTCTTCCAGATTAGTCAATAATGCCGCCAAATCGCCGGCTTTTTCCAGCACCGGACCCGAGGTGGTTTTAATATTCACCCCCATTTCATTGGCGACGATATAAGCCAAGGTGGTTTTACCCAAACCGGGTGGCCCAAATATCAGTAAATGATCCAGTGCGTCCTGACGCTGGCGAGCCGCTTCGATAAAAATTTCCATCTGCGCACAAACGTGATCCTGACCGGTATAGTCGGCAAGTAGCTTGGGCCTGATGGCACGATCCAGTGCTTCGTCTTCTTTATCTGCTTTAGGCTGGATCAGTCGATCTGCTTCTATCATTTCGTTTTTACGCCATCGCTCTTAATGCTTCACGGATCAGTTGTTCACTGCTCATGTCATCCTGGTACACCGCTTTGATCACTTGCATAGCCTGGGCATTTTTGTAGCCCAACGCCAATAAGGCACTTAATGCTTCCTGTTTACTGTCATTCAGTGAGACAAAAGTCGACTCGATACTCTGCTGTTCACTGGGCAAAGAAACATGCTCTGTCGCGGTTAATGCAATATTTTTAAGCCGGTCACGCATTTCAACCACTAAACGTTCAGCAGTTTTCTTGCCGACTCCCGGCAATTTAACCAGTGACGACACATCTTCAAAATTAACGCATTGAATAAACTGCTCAACCGACATGCCGGACATAATGGTCAACGCCATTTTAGGGCCCACGCCATTGGCTTTGATTAATTCACGAAATAAAGAACGTTCGGATTTATTCGCGAAACCAAATAGTAGCTGCGCATCTTCACGCACGACAAAATGGGTATAGATAATGGCTTCTCGTCCCACGTCCGGCAACTGATAAAAGCTGGTCATGGGAATTTGGATATCATAGCCCACGCCTCCGGCTTCGATGAGTACCTCGGGGGCCTGCTTTTCGATCAGAATACCGCGAATTCGGCCTATCACAACAGATCCTTTATGCTGGTTATTGTTTTAGGTGACTGAAAAACTAGCACCAAAAACAATGAAGTTTGGAATATACGCCACAGACTACTGTATATAAACACATTGTCAATATACAAATCGAGGGGAAGGTGAATCAGCTTATTTGCGTAACCTGCCCCTGACAGTTTTACTCGCCTGTCCGGCCAGTTTAATCAGGCTTTGATAGCTGTGGCCATGACATAAGGCCACTGCAAGCGCATCAGCCGCATCCGCTTGTGGGGTGCCCGGTAGCTTTAATAAATAAGTGACCATATGCTGTACTTGGCTTTTGTCGGCCGCACCTTTGCCTACCACAGCCTGCTTAATCTGGCGGGCAGAATATTCTGCCACTGGAATATTTTGACTGGTGGCGGCAACAATCGCTGCCCCCCGGGACTGCCCCAGTTTTAATGCTGAGTCCGGATTACGAGCCATAAATACCTGCTCAATGGCAAACATATCTGGCCGGTATTGCTCAATAATCTGACTGACTCCGGCATATATTTTTTGCAAACGAATGGGCAGCTCATCAGTACCCAGGCGAATACAGCCACTGCCCAGATATTCGAATTTACTGCCCTGCTGGCGGATAACACCATAGCCGGTCAGGCGGGAACCGGGATCAATTCCCAGAATAATGGCCATAACAGTTCCCTGCCTCCGGCTTACTCTCTATCCGTTTCCTCTGCTTTAACTACAGTCTGGATGGCTAACTCCTGCAATTGTTCAGGGTTAGCGAATCCTGGTGCATCGGTTAACGGACAAGCCGCGGTAGTGGTTTTGGGGAAGGCCATCACATCACGAATTGAAGTGGCACCCGTCATCAACATCACCATGCGATCCAGACCAAAAGCCAGACCGGCATGCGGTGGCGTACCGTATTGCAAGGCATCGAGCAAAAAGCCAAATTTACTGCGCGCTTCTTGTTCTTCAATGCCCAAAATCTCGAACACTTGAGATTGCATGTCCTGATGGTGGATACGCACCGAACCACCGCCTAATTCGCAACCGTTCAACACCATATCGTAGGCATTAGAAATTGCACTGCCCGGATCAGCAGCCAACTGCTCCGGCGTCATATCACGAGGAGCGGTAAACGGATGATGTAACGCATAAAACTGGCCGTCTACTTCTTCAAACATCGGGAAGTCGACTACCCATAGCGGTTTCCACTCACCTTCGAGCAAATTAAGATCTTCACCCAGTTTGAGACGCAAAGCCCCCATACTCTCGGTAACAACGGTATTGCTGTCGGCACCAAACAGCAAGATATCGCCACTTTTGGCCTGGGTTGCGGTTATAATAGCCTGTGCGGTTTTGGCATCGAGGAATTTTAAAATAGGTGATTGCAAACCATCCAGGCCGGCATCGATGTCATTGACTTTCATCCAGGCCAGTCCTTTAGCACCATAAATACTGACATACTTGCCGTAATCATCTATCTGTTTACGAGATAATTCGGCGCCACCTGGCACACAAATAGCCACAACACGGCCTTTAGGGTCATTTGCCGGACCTGAGAACACTTTAAAATCAACGTTTTTGACTAGTTCGGCGACATCGGTGAGTACCATTGGATTACGCAAATCCGGTTTATCACTGCCGTACAAACGCATGGCATCAGCGTAAGTCATGCGTGGGAACTCACCCAAATCTACATTCAGTAAATCGTTAAACAGCCCACGCATCATTTTTTCAGTGATGGCCATTACCCCTTCAGCATCGAGGAAGGTGGTTTCAATATCGATTTGGGTAAATTCGGGTTGCCGATCAGCGCGTAAATCTTCATCACGGAAACATTTTACGATTTGATAATAACGATCCATGCCAGACATCATCAGCAACTGCTTAAACAACTGGGGTGATTGCGGCAAGGCAAAAAACTGGCCTTTGTGCGTGCGGCTTGGCACCAGATAATCACGGGCACCTTCCGGTGTTGCTTTGGTTAGCATTGGCGTTTCGATATCCAGAAAGCCCTGCTCTTCCAGATAGCGACGTACTGCGCCTGTCACTTTGGCGCGAAACTTCAAGCGTTCAGTCATAATCGGGCGACGCAAGTCCAGATAACGGTATTTCAGCCGTTGTTCTTCGGAATTTTCCTGATTGCTGTCCAGCGGTAATGGTGCTGATTTATTTAAAATGGTTAACTCTTTTCCCAGAATCTCGATTTCGCCTGTGGACATATCCTTATTGACTTGCCCTTCGGGGCGCGCACGCACTAAACCGGTTAGTTGCACACAAAATTCGTTACGCACTTTATTGGCGGTATCAAACACATCGGCCAAATCAGGATCGTAAACCACCTGAACAATACCTTCACGATCGCGTAAATCGAGAAAAATCACCCCGCCGAGATCGCGGCGACGGTTTACCCAACCACAAAGCGTAACGGTCTGACCAATAAAAGATGCGTTGATGTTGCCGCAATAATCTGTGCGCATGAAATCGTCCTGTAATCCGGCTTGAATGCCGTGAGAAAATATTAGAGTCAAAATAAAGCCGCGTATTATATACTCATGCCACCTCAAAATGCACGTTTCAGCGGGAATTTAAAGCCATTTAGACAAGGCGACTGTTTGTAGGTCTAGTGGGCTAAATCAAAAATAGTCAACGCAGTATAAATGGCTTTAAAACCCGCCCGAAGGGAGCGTCTGGGGTACTGTACTTCTGCGTTATCGCCTTTCACAAGGTGGACAACATGGTTTCAAGACGATGCCTTGAATTACAGCGCCCCAGTCGCTCTGAATCCGGTATTTTGAGGTGGCATGGGTATACCCCTCAAGATAAGGCAAAAATACACGGCTGAAGGGCAATAAATAGCGTTCTCTGCTACGGCTAACTCTGGGCTTTGATATCGGCAGTATTGAGATGATGTTTTTTCATCAGCTTATGTAAATCGGTACGATTACGCCCTGCCAAATCGGCAGCACGGGTTACGTTACCATCGGCCATTTTTAATACTTTCAGCAAATATTGGCGTTCAAACGCATCACGCGCGTCACTTAACGTTGGCCAAATACAACTGGATTCGGACAACGCCTGTTCCACCATATGCCGTCCAATCACCGGGCTTTGAGTCAGTGCTACACACTGTTCTACCACATTCACCAGTTGCCGCACATTTCCCGGCCAGGGGGCGGTAGTTAACATCTGCATGGCATCGTCAGAAAAGCGACTGACTTTCACACCATGGCGCTCCGCACAGCTTTGCAGTAAATGTCTGGCCAATACCGGAATATCCTCGGCTCGTTCATGTAGACCGGGCAAATGCAGATTCACCACGTTAAGGCGGTAATACAAATCTTCGCGGAACTGCCCTTCTTTCATCGCTGCATCAATATCCCGGTGAGTAGCAGAAATCACCCGCACATCAATCGCCACATGTTTACTGCTGCCTACCGGGCGGATTTGCTGCTCCTGCAAGGCGCGCAGCAGTTTAACCTGCAAATGCAGGGGCATATCGCCTATTTCATCCAGCAACAAGGTGCCTTTATCGGCCTGTTGGAATAACCCCTGATGATCCTGAATGGCTCCAGTAAATGCGCCTTTGGCATGGCCAAACAGTTCAGATTCGAGCAAGTTTTCCGGTATAGCACCACAGTTAACTGCGATAAAAGGCTGCTCTGCCCTGGGGCTGGCATTGTGAATGGCTCTGGCCATCAATTCTTTACCGGTTCCACTGGCGCCGGTTAACAAAATGCTGACATCACGCTGTGCCACCCGATAAGCTTGCTCAAGCAAATTTTCCATTACCTGACTACGGGTAATAATTTTTTCTCGCCAACTATCGCTATTAGCCACGTGGCTGACTCTTAGCGCCGCATCAATGGTTTTTCGTAATTCATCATGATCAATAGGTTTAGTTAAAAACCCGTGTACCCCTCTTTGGGTCGCGGTAACGGCTTCTGAAATAGAGCCGTGAGCGGTCATAATAATTACCGGTATGCCAGCATGTGTGCGTACCACTTCGTCAAATAACGCCATACCATCCATACCCGGCATACGTAAGTCACTGAGTACCAAATCAAAAACATTGTCATTAAGACTGCGCAATGCATGTTCCGCATCCACTGCGGTTGACACCTGATAACCTTCGCCTTCCAGGCGTAAACTTAATAAACGTAATAGGCTTGGGTCGTCATCAACCAACAAAATTCGTGCATTTTTATTTGTCATTCTGCCTATCCTTATTACTGAGTGTCGTTTCTATTTTCATTAATTGCTCTATCTGGTTATGTTGTTCTTTCACTTTGTTTTCCAGCGTGTCCAGTTTGACCTTTTGTTCCTCGATAGTTTGCGACTGGCGCGAGTTAATTTTTCCTACTGTTACCAGTGCTGATTCATATTCCAGTAATTTTTGTGTAGGTTGTTGCAACAAGATGCGAATTAACTTGGTTAATTCCTCGGGTAAAATGGGTATCAGATCATTGAGCTGATTTTGTGCCCGCAATCGACTTTGGTAAGGCGTATCCATATTCTGGCTGAGCAAGATTTTTTTCAGCGTATCCACATCATCGTTACCAAGCTCAGCGATTATTTTTTTACGCGCCGGCCAATCCAGTTCATCTGTCGCAAAACGAAAATCGAACCAGCGCAAAATATCGCAGGGTTGGTCCGAGATATTGAAATCATCGTTATTAAAGTCACAGGCGGCATGCGCTGGGACCTTATGTTCTGGTGGTAACTGAAATGACTGACATCCATTAAGTAATAACAAACACGCTATAACGGTGCTGGTTCTCATACATTTTCCTGAATTTGAGGTAATATTATTTGCACACAAAACACTGTCTTTTGATCATTGATTATTTCAGCCGTGCCATTCATCATTCTGGCACAATCAGCCACAATGGATAATCCCAAACCCGAACCGGATAGTCCGTCATTACGCGCTTGATTACCCCGTTGAAATGGCTGGAACAACTGCATATTGTCCGGTATTTCAATTTCGTCACAACTATTGCACACGCTAATCAGGTAGTCATCATCCTGCTTATTGATCTGGATAATTACCGCACTATCCTGCTTTCCGTAAGCAATCGCATTATTAATCAGATTATCCAGTATACGTTGCAATAGCTTTTCATCCGCATAAAGTTTTGACACTGTTGTTTGCAACTCGAAATACTGTCCATTTTGTCCTATCGATAATTGGTGTTGTTCACAAATCCGGTTCAATAACTCACGAATATCAATCCAGTCTGGCCTGGATGAAGCTTCTTGTAATAAACGATTATAATCCAATAATTGCTCAACCAACTGGGTCAGGCGTTTAGCCCCGACATCCAGCAGTGACACCACTTCCTGTTGCTGACCATTCAGTTCACCGACAACCTGATCAGACAACAAGGAACATCCTTCACGAATGCTGGCCAAAGGCGTTTTAAGTTCGTGTGACGCGTGGCGCAACATGGCATGTCGTATGGACTCCAGATGAGCTAACCGTTTAGCCAACCAGCGTAATCTGCTATCCAGTTCCACCATTTCCCTGGGGTAACGGAATTCTGTTTGGGGTAGTTCATCATTCTGGTTGCCGATCGCCCTGATTAATTTTTCCAACCGGTTTACCGGTTTAATCACCACCTGACTGGCAGCCCAAACCAGCATTAAAGTAATAATAACCAACACCAGGGTTTGCCAGGTAATCTCCTGCTGAACCTGATGGACATGGTTACGCTGCTCATCCAGGCTGGTATCCAGTTGCGCAGCTGACGCCAACGAAAAATCCTGCAGCAACTGGCGGAAACGGGTCATATCATCATCGAGTTGCCTGGGATCAACCTCTCGTTGTAGCGATACGATTTTGTTCAGCTGCGATTCAATCGCAATACACAACTGTTGCAGGTCTGTTTGCTGGCAACTTAATTCAAAAGAAAACCTGAAATTATGTGTATAGTTTTCAATTAACGGCACTAATTCGGTATTTTTAAGCACTTTGTATTGACGTATCAATCGCTCAATATCGACAGCCGTTCCTTGCATAGATTCCACTGAACGGGTTAGATCAACGGCTTGCCGGGCTTGACTGACAGCTATATTACCCAGTTCGGTCAGGGTTTTCTGGTTTTGCCAAAGTAAAACCCCAAGCGGCAACATGGCAAAAATGAAACTGAACAAGGTAAGTTGTCGAAGGGAACCTAATCGCAAGGCTATTCTCATCTGCTAACATATTTAACCTGATAACATACAGGCACTACTAAAAAATGAAAAGGCCGGAAATCCGGCCTTTTATTTCTACACATCAAATGATAACTATCCAATGTCAGAACGGCTTAACTTTGGCTTTCACTCCTGTTAAAAAACCAGCATGTCAAAACGTTCCCACTCAGGAGCCCTGCTCTTGCTCAGTCAGCTTTGCGGCTTCCATTTCACTTTGACTGATTTGACCATCACCATCGGTATCAATTTTACCGAAAGAAGCCAACAGAACCGGATCAGACATTGCTTCTTTAATGGTTAACTTACCATCCTTGTCCTGATCCAGTTTGGCGATAACATCAACTTTTTCAATAGATTCTGCTTTTTTGGCGACTAATTGAGGATCCAGTTTGTCAGTTACAGCAAACGCCGTAGCAGCCGCTAAAAACAGTCCAGTTGCAAAAATCACTTTTTTCATCCTATTACTCCATTTTGTTGATATCTATCTGCCAAGCAAGGCAGACAAAACAAACCTGTCGATTCTCAGTTTATGCCTCAGGACGAAACGACGATATGGGTTTATCTAACTATCACGGCTTCGTTGTATTGGATCAAATTCATTGAGGGGAAATTCGAAACAATTAGGCTAATGGTGCTATATCAACTTTAATGCCAATTATAAATTTTATTTATTTTTCAAATAGTTAAATGATAAAAGTGAAAAATCAGCCATTCTGAACCACAAGTTTTGTCGCGGATCCGCGCCATCAGCCCAGTTTTGATTTAAAAAACATTTATAATCAATAGGTTAACCTGTCTCAAAACAGAGTCATCATGCGCAATTGACCACCTAGTCGGGCACAACAGACAACTTTGCTTTGATAAAATCACTGTGACTGACGTAAATCAGATCAGCTACTTTACGGATCAGGTGTTCTTCATGCCCATCCAACTGCTGGTCTGCATACGCAAGCTGCCACAACCTCTTGATGAACTGCTGTTTTTGCTCCAGGTCACACTGATCATTGATAACTCGGGTAAACTGGACTAGATCAACCGATTCTTCAGCATGCTTATTCGCCGAGTCCATCAACTCATCCAACTCCTCGTCTGGCAATTGGAACTGCTCTTCGAGCAACTGTCTTAGCAACGTCAATTCAGCATCTTGTATCTGGTTATCGGCGCGGATTAATTCATAAAACATCACCGCGGTTGCGAGTTTGAGTGTATGCTCAGACGACGTATCTTGTGCATTAGATAGATTTTGCTCAAACCAGAGCAGCAATTTATTTAGCAAATTAATCTCCCGTGATTATTGTGATGAATGTGCTTTTGCAATTGAGTGCAATTTGAGTGTTTGGTTCAATTGAAACGCTAAACGCACGCCGGCTTTTATCAAACGTTGATGGGCCAGTTGACGATCCTGTTGCAACATAATGTCAGTCACTTTATCGGGTGCATTGGCGTAAATCTGTGCCGTTATCTGGCGGGACTCGTCAATCCAGACCTGTGCATCGTCCTCTCGCCAGTCAACAATTTGTGCGTCAGGCATTTCGCGAATCAGGCTGCTGGCTAACGCAGCATCGTCGGGATCTTCACTTAATACCAGCGTATCCCAATAGTAATGAAGATTAACGGTTTCACCTTTGAAGATCAGCGGGTAACTATTCCCGCCTTTGTCATCAGCATAGCTAACATGCAAAGGCTGGTGCATATCGCCAACAAAATGGATAACAAAAGCCAATGCTTCGGCCCGTTTTTTTATATCCGCAGCATTCGAGAGTTGCTGCAGCATAAGATTAAAAGCTTTCACTACGCAACCTTGAGCGCAGTCTCTGGATGCCAGATAATACTTTGCATCACGGGGCAAATTGACATAATGCCAATTGCCGGTGTGTTTGAACTCATCCTGTTTGCGAATATGATCTGGCCAGTTTGCAGCCTGTTGCAAAGATTCAAACGGATAGGATTTAAGCAACATATCAACTTGTTGACGGGCTTCGGGCGTCAGGAATTGCCAGGCAATATCGGCAACGGTTGCATGTCCTTTGCTGCCCCACGCCAAACACTGCAACGGCAACAATAACAACAAAGATATAAAGCATTTTTTCATGAGCTAGTTACTCTGATACATAAAATATTCACACTCCGACATCCCTAGCGCCTGATAAGTTTGCTGGGCCTTGGTATTTTCTTTTTCCACATACAAGCGGAATCCGCAGACATTATCTTCTGCGTTAGCCATCTCCTGAACGCGCTGGTATAGCGACGAATAGAGGCCCTGGCGGCGATACTCGGGAGTAACGTAAACACTCTGGATCCACCAAAACAGGCTATTGCGCCAATCACTCCATTCATAGGTAACCAGTAAACCGGCAGCAATACTATTGTTTTGTTCCGCGACCAGATAAAAACCGTACTCCGGGCGTTTAATCAGTGTCTCGACACCGGCAGTCAATGTTGTACTATCCAGACTTTTTCCTTCAGTCTCCAGCGCCATGGCCTGATTAAATTCAACTAATTTTTGTACATCCTCCAATGAGGCTTTTCTAATTCTGACATTTGTCATCTGTTCATTTCTCCATGACTTGTAGTCTGATGATCTTGCCTTATTAGCCGCTTAATCACCACCCCACTTAACTTCAAATTCATTCCGTTAAACGGCTTTTATTTGGCTAAAGCATAGGAATACAACACTATTTTTTATACAATCGCCGCATCAGAATTCGGCCTGGTTATAAAATTTATGCGAGACACAAATAGCCGTCTGGTTTACAGCACCGATGGTGGCAAAATAGCACAGCAAAAAGTCAGTCAAGCTGTCAGCAAAGGAGATGGCATTGTGCGGATCCGGCGGGAAACCAAAGGACGCAAGGGCAAAGGTGTCACCACCATTGACGGTTTGGGCATGACAGATGACGAACTTAAATCGCTATGCAGCGAGCTGAAGAAAAAATGCGGCACGGGTGGCGCAATCAAACAAAGTGTGATTGAAATTCAAGGCGATAATCGCGAAAAAATCATGCAAATCCTGCAACAACGAGGTTTTACGGTTAAACTTGCCGGAGGCTGAGTTTTCATTTTAAGGAATCCTGAATGGATCATCATATTGCCCTGTCAGATTTAAGTATTTTATTAGTCGAGCCATCAGATACCCAACGTAAGATTATCACCACAATGCTGGTCAACGAGAATGTAGGCCAGATCGAGGCGGTAGGATCTATCAATGAAGCTGCAGAAGAATTGCGTAAGCACAGCGTCGATCTGGTGGTCAGCGCTATGTATTTTGGCGATGGCACCGGCATTGAATTATTGCAACAAATGAAATCACAGGAACAAACCAGTTCAATTCCTTTTATGCTCATTTCCAGTGAATTTCGCCCGACGAAACTGGAAGAGTTCAAACAATCCGGCGTGGTTGCTATTTTACCTAAGCCCTTTGAGCCGATCCATTTAACCCGGGCTCTGCATGCCACACTGGACCTGATCAATGCCGAAGAAGTGGATCTGGAATTATTTGATATTCATGATGTTCGCGTACTATTAGTTGATGACAGCAAACTGGCGCGCAACCATATCCGGCGGGTACTGGAAGGTATGGGTCTGAAAAACATTCAGGAAGCTGAAAATGGGGCTTTTGCAGTGACTAAACTCAAAGATGAAGCCTTTGATTTAGTGGTCACCGACTACAATATGCCTGAAATGGACGGACGCGAGTTGTCTGAATTTATTCGTTACAATCAGGCTACCTCGCATATTCCGATCATTATGGTCACATCTGAAGCCAATTCGGCGCATATGAGTAATATTCACCAAACGGGTATCAACGCACTGTGCGACAAACCTTTTGAACCGGCTGAAGTACGAAAAATGCTAATTAGCCTGTTAAACGCCTAAATACCTTGTATCAAACCGGGACTGGATTCAGAATAAAATCAAAAGGCCATAGCAACCTGCTATGGCCTTTTGCTTGAAGACGAATAATAGTGAGCTATTTATTACTTGCCAGATTTCGCAGCACGTAATGCAATATGCCGCCATGCTGGTAGTAGCTGAATTCATTCGGGGTATCGATTCGAATCTTGACCTCAAAGGAACGTTCATTGCCCTGTCCGTCCAGCACCGTTACCTTGACCGTCTTCTGCCCGGCTTTAACAGCAGGAATACTGAATTGCTCCTCACCGGTAAGCTTTAACGAATCGACACTGTCATCAGGCATAAATTGCAGCGGCAAAATTCCCATGCCAACCAGATTGGAACGGTGGATGCGCTCGTAACTTTGTGCAATCACCGCCTTCACCCCCAATAGCGCAGGTCCTTTGGCGGCCCAGTCCCGCGAGCTACCTGTACCATACTCTTTGCCTGCTAACACTACCGACGGAATGTTGTTCTGTTGATAATGCATCGCGGCATCAAATACACTCATCTGCTCGCCGGAAGGCATTAAACGCGTCCAGCATCCTTCGGTTCCGGGCGCCAATAAATTACGTAACCGGACGTTGGCAAAGGTGCCACGCATCATGACCTCATGATTGCCTCGTCTGGAGCCATAAGAATTAAAATCTTTAGGTGAAACCCCCTCTCCTTGCAAATACTCGGCGGCGGGACTATCCAATGCGATTGAACCTGCCGGCGAGATATGATCGGTGGTAACGCTATCCCCCAGTTTTAACAGACAGCGGGCATGTTGAATATCGTTAATCTCAGGGACGTCGGCACTGATATTGTCAAAAAAAGGTGGTAGTTTGACATAGGTAGAATCCGGCCAATCGTATTTCTGACTCTCGACTACTTCCAGTTCCTGCCAATCTTTATTGCCACTGTATACATCAGCATAACGGGATACAAACATCGAACTATCGATCACTTTTTCAATAATCTGTTTAATCTCCTGACTGTCTGGCCAGATATCTCGCAAATATACCGGTTTGCCGGACGGATCATCCCCCAGTGATTCGGTAGTGATATCCATTTTCATATTGCCCGCCAGCGCATAGGCAACCACCAAAGGAGGCGATGCCAGATAATTGGCCTGAACTTCGGGATGAATACGTCCTTCGAAATTGCGATTCCCGGATAACACCGAGCTGACCGACAAACTTCCCTGATGGATAGCATCACTGATTTCACTCGGCAATGGCCCCGAATTACCGATACAGGTAGTACAGCCGTACCCGACCAACTGGAAACCCAGCGCATCCAGATCATCATTTAATCCGGATTTGAGCAGGTAATCGGTGACGACTTGTGAGCCCGGCGCAAAACTGGTTTTGACCCAGGGTTTAACATCCAGTCCCCGTTTTCTGGCATTTCTGGCCAGTAAGCCTGCGGCAATCAGTACTGAAGGATTAGACGTATTAGTACAACTGGTAATCGCTGCGATCACCACTGCGCCATGCTTGAGTACAAAATCTTCGCCATCATAGCGACAAGGCACCCCACTGCTGCCGTCACTGGCGGGTAGTTGGGCTGAAGGATGCCCGCCTTCACTCTCGAAGCCGCTTTCATCCTTATCGGAATCAGCTGATTTAACCCCGTTTTGCAAATCCAGCCAGTCACGATAAGCCGCACCGGCATGATCAAGTGAAATTCTGTCCTGCGGGCGCTTGGGTCCGGCAATGGAAGGCACCACATCCTCTAACGCCAAAGATAAGGTACTATGATAAACTGCGTTTTGCTGGGAAGCGGTTCCCCACATATCCATCGCTTTTAAATAGGCACTAATACGTTCAATGTGCTCGCTATCACGTCCGGTTAACTGCAAATAATCGACAGTTTGCTGATCAATGGGGAAAATGCCGCAAGTTGCGCCGTATTCGGGAGCCATATTGGCAATGGTGGCCCGATCCGCCAAGGTAAGTTCATCCACCCCGGGTCCAAAAAATTCCACAAATTTACCCACCACGCCGGCGGCGCGCAGTTTTTCGGTGACGGTTAATACCAGATCCGTGGCAGTCGCACCGGCCGGTAATTTACCTGTTAGCTTAAAGCCGACAATTTCCGGTAATAGCATAGTTACTGGCTGACCTAACATCGCCGCTTCTGCCTCTATACCGCCTACGCCCCATCCCAGAACGCCCAAGCCATTGATCATGGTGGTATGCGAATCGGTACCCACCAGTGTATCGGGATAGAGCAAATTATTATCGTCCGGCTTAACAAACACCACGCGGGCCAAATATTCCAGATTCACCTGATGCACAATACCCCGTCCCGGCGGTACCACTTTAAAGTTATCAAACGCCTGTTGTCCCCAGCGTAAAAACTGGTAGCGTTCATGGTTACGCTTTATCTCAATCGCGGTATTTTGCTGCATGGCATCAGCCTGACCGAACACGTCCACCATCACCGAATGGTCAATCACCAGCTCTACCGGGTTTAACGGGTTAATTTTGTCGGCTTTTGAGCCCATTGTCACAATGGCATCGCGCATGGCAGCCAAGTCGACCACCGCAGGCACACCGGTAAAGTCCTGTAAAATCACGCGGGAAGGAACAAAAGCAATTTCGGTGTCCTGCCAGTTATCTACATCCCATTTGGCAAGTGTCTCTATATCGCCAGACTGGACAAAATCGCTATTCGCATGCCGTAACAAATTTTCCAGTAAAATTTTAGCGGCAAAGGGTAAACGGGAAAGATCGTACTGGTCCGCCAGCCCGTCAAAACTGTAGTAATGACATTGCTCACCGTTAATCTCAATTTGATTCAAGCATTGCATCGAATTGGTCATTAATGATTTTCTCCCTTAAAAAGTTTATTACTGCGTCATGCTAAGCCAAGAGCGTGTTTATCTTTCATCTTCACCACTGTTGAGAAATGAAAATTTCTCACTCTTTGTTGTAAACAGTGTAGTTTAGCCACCTAAATAAATCTGTTTACAACAAAGAGTGAGGAATTTTCAGACTCAACCCCATTTACCTTAACGAAAGGGGCTGGGGCTATTTTTCCTTCTCTCTGCGTTATCAAACGCTTAAAGAGAACCACTCTTCGCGCATTTTCTGCCTTGTGAGAAGAAAAAATTGCCGCCAGCAGTGGCGATTATGAAAGATAAACACGCTCTTTGTACTACCCTAACATACTAAGCATAAAATTTAAGGGAGGAGTAATGGGTCAATATAGAACCGAACATGACAGCATGGGCGACGTAAAAGTACCGGCAGATGCTTACTATCAGGCGCAAACCCAACGGGCGCATGATAATTTCCAGTTTTCCAAGCGTCCTTTTCCTGCCCCCACAATCCAGGCAGTTATCGATATAAAAGCGGCCGCCGCACAGGCAAATCATCAACTGGGACTGCTGGAGGCCAATATCGCCGAGGCCATTCAACAGGCCGCGCAGCAAAGCAAGCTGGTGGATTTTAGCCAGCATTTTCCGCTGGATATGTTTCAAACCGGTTCGGGAACCAGCTCGAACATGAATGTGAACGAAGTATTATCCACTCTGGCTACCGAGAAACTGGGCCAAAAAGTGCATCCCAATGACCATGTCAATATGGGGCAAAGCAGCAACGATGTAATCCCTGCCGCCATTCAGCTTAGCTCGGTCAGGTTACTGCACCAACAATTTTATCCCGCAATTAAATCACTGACTCAAAGGTTGGGCGAATTGGCAGTTCAGTATAGTGATAATGTTAAAACCGGTCGCACCCATTTAATGGATGCGATGCCGATTACCTTTGGCCAAGAAATACAGTGCTGGCAACAGCAACTGGAAACGGCGCAGCATCGCATTGAACAGGCAGAAACAGAATTGCATCATTTGCCTCTGGGCGGCACAGCTGTTGGCACCGGCGTCAATTCTGATCAGCAATTTGCACGACACTGCTGCGACAGACTACGCCAGCTTGATCCGGTAAACTGGCAAGCTGCCACCACTCCGGCCTTATACATGAGCAGTCAGGAACATCATTTGAATTTAATGTCGGCGCTTAAATCCTGTGCCGTTGCCTTGCTTAAAATGGCCAACGATTTGCGCTGGATGAATTCAGGACCGGTCGCTGGCTTACAAGAAATCCAGCTAACCGCGCTGCAACCAGGATCGTCGATTATGCCGGGTAAGGTCAATCCGGTTATTCCGGAGGCTGTGGCGATGATTGCTGCTGATATTATCGGTAACGAAGCCAGTGTCACTATTGCCGCTCAATCGGGCAATTTCCAGTTGAATGTGATGTTACCGCTGATTGCCGAAAAACTGGTGCGCAGCATAGAGCTACTTGCCGGTGCGTGTTCCAGCTTAACCGGTAAGGTGTTTACCGATTTTATGATTAATCAGCAACATGCCAACAACGCATTAAATAAGAATCCGATCCTGGCGACAGCATTAAATGGTGAAATTGGTTACGAAAATGCGGCCAAAATTGCCAAACGCGCAGACAAGGAAGGTAAAACAGTATTGGAAATAGCGCTTGAGGAAACCGACCTTGACGAGCAGCGACTTAAAGACTTGCTCGACCCGTTGCATCTGGCGAAACCCTATAGCAATTAGGGCGTGTTGATCTTTGGTGTATGAATTTTGTTCAAGTCCAACACCTTCTGGTCGCGACGCCGGGTTGCAGGCCTAGTGGGTCTAAGTCAAAATCCGGCAACAAAGAGCAGAAGGTGTTGGGTTGAACCCCTTTCTTTAAAACCGTGAGGGCAGTGTTTGTAGCGCATTTCTACCGCGTTATCGCTCATTCATGTAGAAATAACTACACCACACTCGCTCTGCCTTGTATAAATACGCTACAAACTGCTGCAAAAACACACACCAAAGATCAACGCGCCCTAGTGTTGCTGTTGATAAACATATTCAATCCGCGCAACAAAGTTGCCTGATTTTAACTGTCCCTTTTCGGCCCGCTGCAAATTAGTCAGCCCTTGATAAGTTTGTAGCTGCCGTGAGTGGCGTGAATAACTGAGTACAATGGGATCAACCAGCAAGCCAATAAAAAAGCTGTCAGGCTTTATCGCCAATTCCAGCTTATCTGCCGTTTGGGCTATTTTCTCGACGCTAAAATCAATCAGCTTGGCCCGATCAATAGCTAAAAAGGCGAAAACGATCTTGTCGCCGGCAAGCAACGCAGACCAATGTTGCAACACAAAATGGTTAAAACCGGCATCGATCACAACCTTGTCTTCAGCTTTATAACCGACGCTTTGCCGCTGTTGTTTGCCTGCCGTTGTATAGGTGATAACAATACTCTGCGGCTTGTTAACCACCTCAATTTGGGTCTGATTGCGATGATCAGAAAAAAGGACATCGGGCGCCGTTTGACTATGACGATAATCGATAACTTTGTCTGCAAACTGCTGCCCGTCCGGCGACCGATACAACACTTTAGACTGGAGTGTTTGTCCCAGTTGGTCAACGCTAACTTGATGATGTTCAGTATAAAGAGTTTGTTGGCTGTTTGGCGCATAGGCGATTCCATCAACAAACCATTGTGCGGCATAACAATAAGGACTAAACAGCGTACTGACAGTCAGTATAGCCGTTAGTAATTTAGCGTCTGTCATTACTGTCCCCCGAGTCCACGTAGTGGTTTAGCCCCACACACAAAAACCCAATACTTAACCATTCAATGACAATAAAAATCAGTGTCTGATGATCAAATACAACCGCCGATGCGCTACGAGCAGCCACATAGGACAACGGCCCTATCGACACGCACAATAGGATAAACCATCCGGATTTGTTCACCAGCCAATAGAGTGAACGATGAATGGTCATGGCAAAAGCCAGCCACAGAATCGGCAAAAATAACGGGATAGCGTTAGCGAATAAAGCCTGCTGAGGGTCAAATTCGAATAACCCAACCAAACTCATCAGCGAATCCACTGCCAAACCGTAAGTACTGACCACCAGCAGCATCATGCTGTCGATAAATCTGCTTTGGCTGGTTTTAATGTAATGCCACAACAATAACAGCAAAGGAACGACTGCTAGGTACCAGGGACCAAAAATGGCGATAAACCAGATTACCTGGAACAACAGCGCGTTTATAACTAAATCCGACCACGCATGTTGTCTTGTGTCGGTATTAGCCTGATTTGACATCAGCGAATGTTATCCAGCCGACATTCGGGTTTAGCCAATAACAAGTGTGATACGCCAATCACCCGCTGTTTGAATCCACCTTCGCAATAACACAAATAGTATTCCCACATGCGCATAAATTCATCGTTATAACCCAGCGCCTTGATCTGGTCACGATGCAGGTAAAAGTTATCAGCCCAGCATTTAAGTGTTTGCGCGTAATGCTCGGCGTAATCCTGCTGGGCCAACAAACGCATGTCTGTTGCCGCCGATACGCTGCCAAGTAACGCTTGTACCGAGGGTAAAAAACCGCCGGGGAAAATATACTTCTGGATAAAATCAACGTTGCGTTTGGCTTGTTGATAACGTTGGTCGGCAATAGTAATAGACTGGATCAGCATCAACCCGTCGGCTTTGAGTAACGATGAACATTGGCCGAAAAATTGCTCAAAGTATTTCCAGCCGACCGCCTCAACCATTTCCACTGACACCAGTTTGTCGAACTGGCCGGTGAGTTGGCGATAATCCTGTTTCAACAGGGTAATCCGGTTCTCCAGACCCGCGTCGGCAATTTTTTTGCGCGTTAACTGATACTGATTTTCAGAAATCGTCGTTGTCGTGACCCTGCAACCATAGTGCTGTGCAGCATAAATGGCCAAAGCGCCCCAACCGGTCCCTATTTCGAGTAAATGGTCATCCTCGACAAGCTGCAATTTTTGGCAAATAACATCGAGTTTATGCAGCGAGGCCTGCTCCATGGTTGCTTGTTTATCCGCGAAAATACCGGCCGAATACATCATGGTTGGATCGAGAAATAGCGAGAAAAACTCATTACCCAAATCATAGTGGGCAGCGATATTGCGCTTGGAACCTCTTTCTGTGTTGGCGCGCAACCTGTGCATAAGTTTAAGCACAGGGCGTGAAAATCTTGCTACCCCACCTTCAATGCTGTCCAGCACATCCATATTGGTGACCATCAGTTGCACCAGTCTGGTTAAATCCGGTGAACTCCAGTCTCCACTCATATAGGCTTCAGCCGCGCCGATACTGCCACCGGTCAGGATATCAACATAACATCGCGGTTCGTGGATATGTAATTCGGCGTAGAGAGAGTGGCTGTCCTGTAATCTTTGTCCAAAATGATAGCTTTGTCCGTGCTGTTTTATTATTAAACAACCCACTTTTATATTTTTGAGCTGGGCCAGAACCAGCTTTTTCGAGACTAGTACAGACCAATGATGTCGAGTCTTATTCACCGTTGCCGGAATTGTTGTACTGGGCATCTACCACTCCATTTTTGATTTTATTAGCGATAATTAACCTGTTTTACGTACAACATATCGATTTGGATCATCAACAAGGGTAAATTTTAGCGATACAGAACGGCTCAGTTTGAATCGGGGTGGGGGTAAAATGGCGTGCGTTTCAGCCATAATTTCAGGGCCTGCCAATAAATACCTGTAACGACCTGCAATGTCATCAACGGATAGGCAATAGCACAACGGCCCAAATCGTCTACAAGGCTTTGGCGGCGCATCGTTAACGCAGCACTGAAGCGCCTGTCAGGTTGGTCATTATCTGGCTGATATTGCAGGTTTTCGATATACACTTCCAGTCTTTGCGCTGGTTCGTTAATTAGCCAGCCGTAATGCATATTCATCGGATTAAAAGGTGAAACATGGAAAGCTTTAGCAAACCTGAATCGATGTCGACTCCGTCCTTCAGGTTGGTACTCGACCTGATCACAAAGATGACTGATCGGTAAAACGTATGCATGACTTTCGCCCCATGGCGTGTTGGCCACGTCCGCCAGGATGGCAGTAAGCTGTTGCTGCGGATCGTAGCAGTAATACAGCGTAACAGGGTTAAATATGAACCCCAGGTAGCGCACGTGAGCCAACATACAAACCTGGCTAATGAATGGCTTGGTTAATCCTGCATGCTCAAAATAGCCCGTCACCTTGTCAACCACCGCCTGTTTTAGACTGGTTTGTTGGGGGTGAAAATAATCCTGGCGATGGAAACTGAGAAAATTAAATCGTTCCATCGAAAAATACCATTTCTGCTCGGCCAGCCGGGGTATTTCATCCAGATCCAGATATAACATAAACAACGGATACCGGAATTGATGCTGGCTGGGCGCATAACGCCGGTGGTGGACAAAACCGCTGTAAACGGCACTATTCATTGCCGGGGTTAATATTTTTTGGGTCGTCATAACGTCAAACCAAACTGCTTTACAACTCGCAATGCACTATTTACCCCATCTTCATGAAAACCGTTAAACCAGTACGCCCCGCAATAATGGGTCCGCCGCTGTCCGCTGATTTGATGATGACGTTGCTGAGCGGCAATACCATCAAGACTGAATACCGGGTGACTGTATTGAAAGCATTGAATAATCTTGTCAGCATCAATCTCGGAATTACGATTCATCGTTACCAGCAATGGCAATGGCGCGTCATCAAAATTCTGCAGCATATTCATATTGTAAGTCAGCATCGCGCAATTACTGGTGCGCTGTGGCAGATGATAGTTCCAGCTGGCCCAGGCTTTTTTGCGCTTTGGCATGAGCTTGCTGTCGGTGTGTAATACAACATCATTCATTTGATAGGGAATTGCACCCAATATTTGGTTTTCCTCCGCACTGGGATCAGCCAGCATATGTAACGCCTGATCACTGTGACAGGCAAAAATAACCTGATCAAACTGGTGCTGGTCGCCTTTTTGGGTAGTAAGCAAAACACTATCCGCAGCGCGCTTTACCGATACAATTGGACAATTCAAATGAATATTGTCGCCAAACGGGCGACTCAATGGACCGATATAGGCGCGCGAACCTCCACTTAAAACCCGCCATTGCGGACGGTTATCAACACTCAATAAACCGTGGTTTTTAAAAAAACTCAGAAAAAAGCGCAACGGGAATTCCCGCATGACATCAAAAGACGCCGACCAAATCGCCGCACCCATCGGAATGATATACAGGTTGATAAAATCTTCGGAATAGCCGTGACGTTGGAAAAAAGCACCAACAGTTTCACCATCGTCAACGGCATTATCTTGTAACGCCTGAATGCTGTGCTTGTTAAAGCGCAGAATATCGCGGATCATCCGCCAAAATCGAGGGCGCAGCAGGTTTCTGCGTTGGGCGAACAAGGTATCAAGATTATTGCCGTTATATTCAAGACCGCTGTTCTCGCAACGGACGCTGAAACTCATATTGGATGCTTCGCTGGTTACTCCAAGCTGCTCCATTAGCTGGATAAAGTTGGGGTAGGTCCAGTCATTGAACACGATAAATCCGGTGTTAACCGGATAGTTTTTGCCTTGCAGATCAACATCGAAGGTATGAGTGTGTCCACCCAGATAATGATTGGCTTCAAACAAGGTAACTTGGTGCTGCCGGCTCAATATATAGCCTGCCGTCAAGCCGGATATTCCGGAGCCAATAATGGCAATATTTTGTGCTTTAACGTCATTCATGAGTATTATCCTGCACTTTCTTGCTGGCGGGATAAGCGGCTAACCAGCTTTAATCTTATCCCGTCCGGCAATAACGCGACCGCTTTGAGTAATAGGGTTAATCTATACGGGAAATGAATATCAAATCGACTGGATCCCAGTCCCTTAACTATCCGCTTGGCAGCCTCGTCGGCACTGATCAGGAAAGGCATTGGAAAGTCATTTTTAGCGGTTAAAGGCGTTTTAACAAATCCGGGACTGACTAACCTAAGAGAAATATCACTATGCTGTAAATCAGCCTGTAAACACTCGGCAAAAAAACGTAGCGCAGACTTGGAAGCGCCATAGGCACCCGCTCTGGGTAAGGGTTGATAGGTAATGCTACTGGACATCAACACCAGTTGTGCCGTGGCATCGGCGTGATAGACCTGAGAGTTTTTTAGTAAAGGAAGCGCTTTTTTAACCACCTTCAATATAGCAAAGAAATTGGTTTCCATCACCCGTCGAACCAGCTCAATATCCAGTGACGAGGCATCCAGATATTCACAGGTTCCGGCATTAATAACAACCATATCCAGAGAAGGGACAACCCGCCCAATTTGTTGAACGGCGTTATCCAGCGAGTCGTCATCGGTCATGTCCATCGCCAATGGCAAACAGCTACATTGACATTGTTTAGCCACTTCATCTAATACAGGTTTACGTCTTGCCGAGATAAATAACTGGCGACCTGGCTGATCCAGCTCTTTAACCAAGGCTTCACCTATGCCACTGGATGCACCCACAATCCAGATATTTTTCATTTGCTGCAGTTTCATTGCGCATCCTTATTGATCTGCATCAGACCATCCGATGTTTGACAAATTTAACCAGTCTTCCCAACACAGGCACATGTTCATAAAGCAACTGCCCACCATCAAAATAATCGCGATGCATTACAACCTTGTCTTCAAACTGCAAAAAACTGCAGCCGTCGACCTGAATGTTGCGTCCCCCATTTAATCGTGGGTGGGCATAGTCCATTGTCCATCTGGTCATGCCCTGTCCGGGTTCAACGATAAAAGAATGAAAGCTAAACCGGCAATATTGCAGGTTTTGGTAAAGGCTGGCGCAGTATTGCTTGAAATTATCCAGCCCTTCGAGCTGATGAAAGCTGTCTTCGAAATGGATGTGACTGGCGTAAACCTGATCAAACGACGAAGGCTCAAAATCAGGTTTGTCCATTTGTTCGAACAAGGTTTGCACCGCTAATATCAGTTGTCTGCTTTTATTCAGATCAGTGTTCATAATGAAACTCCGGGAAGGCTTCAGACTGCTCGTTGAGCCGCTTAAAACTGGCCTTGGTTTGAGCAACAGCATTAACGTGATCGACTATGGGCAAAGGATAATCAGCAGAAATCGCCTGAGCCACAGTGGGTTGGTGAATCGACTTACTATCCAGATGAGAGAGTTCCGGCACAAATTTACGAATAAAATCACCATCGGGATCAAAACGCCGGGATTGGCGGGTCGGGTTAAAAATCCGGAAATAAGGCACCGCATCGACACCGGTTGACGCGCTCCATTGCCAACCGCCGTTGTTGGAAGCCAGATCACCATCGACCAGATGCTGCATAAAAAAACGTTCTCCCCATCGCCAGTCGATAAACAGGTGCTTGGTCAAAAACATCGCTGTAATCATTCTCAACCTGTTATGCATCCAGCTGGTACTGACGAGTTGACGCATGGCGGCATCCACAATTGGAAAGCCGGTTCGCCCTTCACACCAGGCAGCAAAAAGCTTTTTATCATGGCGCCAGGGCAAGTTGTCGGTATCCGGTTTAAACGGCTTATGTCGACACAAGTCAGGATAGGCGACAATCAAATGCCGATAAAACTCCCGCCAAATCAATTCGTTGATCCAGCTGGATGCGCCCTGATTGCCCGAATCCAGCTCACCGCGATTAAAACGCAATGCAGCATGCAGGCATTGTGCTGTCGAAATAGCACCAATAGCCAGGTAAGGCGATAAACCGCTGGTACCGACAACAGACGGGATATCCCGATTGTCCTTGTACTGGTTAACGGTCTGCTCAAGAAAATGATCCAGCCTATCCAGGGCTTCGTCCTCACCAGCCGGCCATAACAGTTGCCAGCTCCACTCGACATCAAACTGATGCAGCGCATCGATGTCGCTTGTTAGTCCGATCTTTTTTTGAGGTTTTGGAAGAGAATAGGTTTCGCGGCTTAAAGTCAAAAAATTAGCCATAAAAGCCCGCTTAAATGCACTGTAGACTTTGTAACATCCGCCCTGCCCGTTTGTTAACTGTCCCGGCGTGATAATGCACTGATCATGTAGTCCATTGACTGCAATGCCGTTACTGCGAGCCATCTTGACAACCTGACGAGTGCAGTGCATTTCATTCCACTCATATTGGTGGTTAAACAACAGCTGCTGAATTCCCTGTTCATTCACATAGCGCTCCAGATATGCAGGAATATCAGCAAAATATGGGCAGTGAATTATCTGTAACGGCACATTCAGCTCGGTCAGTTGTTGTGACAGTTTCAGCAGCTGTCCTTTGATCAGGGAGCGTTGAGCAGGTGAGCAATCGTGGCTATCCCATTGCTCAGGTGTAATAAAATAGATTGCCTGTGTGGCTCCCTGCTGCATGGCAGTGAACAGCGCCGGGTTATCCCGGGTACGTAAATCGCGACGAAGCCAAACTAAATTGCGCATAACACTCCTTTACTGACAGTCAAATCTAGATAGCATTTTGTAGTCCCAGTTCAAAGGGATAGGCATCCCAAACGGCAGAATCACTGCGCACCTGATATTTTTGGGTGAAAAATTTCAACATCGTCATCGGTACAATCAAAGGAACAATACCTTGACGATAATGTTCAATTATCTGCATCGATTGCTGCTTTTCTGACCCATCCAGGTCATGTCTGAGTATTTTATATATTCGCATTAACAAGTCGGCATAATGATGATGATTAGGCAGTTTTTTCATTGCCTGCATAAAATCACCAATGTAGCGCTGTGCCACAAGGGTTAAATCCGTCGGGTTTGGATCAGCCAGCAATTGCCCTAACTGCTTGCACACCACTTCACTGTGGGCGCGCAATGGCAGTTTATAACGGTGATGGAAAGCTTGTATGGTCGCCATCGACAGATTGGGCAAAACTTCGCTTTGCCATTGAAAATAGGCATACACCTGCAGCATAAAATTTTCACGACAACGGCTATCATTCAGGCGTCCTGCTTCAGTCACAGGTAAATTAGGTAACAGCTGGGTTAACCGCTCCGCAAAAACACCGTTACCACTGGATTTGGGAAAACCTTTTTCGGTATAAAGCGTCGTACTCCCCAGACCGCAAGTGGGCGATTTTTGCATAAAAATAAAACCACTTAGATCTTGTAAGGCGGGAGCGACTTGTTGCGCGTATTGATTGAGCAACGGCGCATAATCCTGTTCAGGGTGATGAGTTTGCAGAACCTTGACCTGTCCACCAGCTTCCACCAGCCGAATTGCCGGGCGCGGGGTCGAAAGACCAATTGCCACCTCCGGACAGATCGGTTTAAAGTCAACATAGCGGGATAATATCTGGGTACAGTAACGCGACTGCTTGTGACCGCCATTATGCCTGACTGCAGCTCCGGTAAGACAGGCGCTAATGCCAAGCAGAGGTTTGTTAGCGGTTGAATGATTGCTGCATTTATCCATTTTGATTGTCCGCTGAAGTATCAAGCCAAAGATGATTAACCCGTTATACGCAACGCAAACCAGAACGGATCACAATGAAAGACCAAATTGCTATTACGCGTTGCACAGCCAATTAGCCTATGCGTAGAATATGTCCCTGTCGCGCCACTCTTTTTCGAGCTGTCCATCTACTTTGGAATTGACTATTGATTGATCAAAACAAGCAGGCTGAACCCGATGTCGAAGCGCTGATTATCGCTATCGCACAGCATCAGGATCGTCATGCTTTTATCCAACTTTTTAATGCTACGTCCGCCAAACTGAAAGGTTATGCGCGTCGATGTGGAGCCAGTGACAGTGATGCTGAAGAAATTGTGCAAGAGTGCTTTATCACTATCTGGAACAAGGCCCAGCAGTTCGATCCGGCTAAGGCATCGGCTATCACCTGGTTATTTCGCATTATCAGAAATAAACGCATCGATTTCTTGCGTAAGGAACGGCCTGAGCAAATTCAGTCTTATGATATTTTTCCCGAGTTTTCAGGACAATTGCTGGAAAGTAGCTTGGAAAGTGATCTGGATCGCAATATCACCCGTATATTAATTGACAGTCTGCCCGACGAACAACGGCAGTTAATTTATTATGTGTACTTTGAAGATAAATCACATAGCGAAATAGCCCTTGCGCTCGATATCCCGTTAGGGACGATCAAATCAAGATTGCGCCTGGCAATGAAGAAACTGGATACCCTAGCAAAAGAAAACATGACATGGCTTATTATCATCCTACTGACGAACTTCTAATCCGCTTCAGCGCTGGCCAGATGCCCGATGCGCTTGGGTTGATGCTGGCCTGTCACCTGGAAAACTGCCCCCAATGCAGGAACCGTCAGAATCTGTTTGAACAGGTCGGAGGGGAGTTACTGCAACATAATGCTGAACTGCCGGTTACTGAAGGGCTGCTCGATAGCATACTGGCAAAACTCGACCAACCAGCTGCAGCGCCGAAGATACAAACACAAAACGCCGTTTCATCTATTATTCCGACGCCATTGAAGCGCTTTGTTGACGGAGATTACGAACACTTGCCCTGGTCTGGCTTTATTCGCGCTATTCAGGAAATTAACTTACCTTTTTCAGATAGCCGCTACACAGCCAAGTTATACAAAATAGCGGCAGGGAAAGAACTCCCGGTACATACACACAGAGGCAACGAATACACCCTGGTGATGCAAGGCAGCTTCTCGGACAATGCCGGACGGTACCATATTGGTGATTTTATCCAGACCGATACCACCACGGTGCACCAGCCTAAAGCACATGACGAGGGGGATTGTATCTGTTTTGCGGTAATCGACGCGCCACTTAAAATGACCGGTTTTTTTGGCCGTATGCTCAATCCATTTTTACGTTGACCTGATAACAACTATTTTTATAACGTAGATTTATCTTCTAAAAAACTAAGGAAACATAATGATCAAGCACGTCCCTAAAGTGACCTTTAAAACCCGCGTACGCAATGATGAGCTGGGGGGCCCCAACCCATTTGAATGGAAAGACTTGACCACTGATGAAATTTTCGCCGGACAGAATGTGGTGCTATTTTCGTTACCGGGAGCCTTCACTCCCACCTGTTCGACCAGCCACCTGCCCCGCTATGAAGAACTTTTTGAACAATTCAAACAGTTAGGCGTGGATAAAATAGTCTGTATCTCAGTCAACGATGCCTTTGTTATGTATCAATGGGGCAAAAGTCAGAATGCTAAAAATGTTTTCTTGTTGCCGGATGGTAATGGCGAATTCACCCGCAAAATGGGTATGCTGGTAGACAAAAGTAATCTGGGTTTCGGAATGCGTAGCTGGCGCTATTCTATGTATGTAGAAGATGGAGAAATTATACAAGCTTTCAGCGAAACAGACTTTGGTGATCTTTGCCCGATTGATCCCTTCGAAGTATCTGATGCGGATACCATGTTAAATTTCTTGCAAAACCGCTAAGTTTATTGACAGGCCAGAATATATCATCTGGTCTGTCATTCTCCGCTTCAATTTATTCTGCGCGTGGCATCCTGATTGTGTAACTTTTATACCCAGCCTGGTTATTTTTTACAACTCACCTTTTCAATCCTCATATCTAATATCAATCCGTATCAACAATTGCCCACTCAGCGAGAATTTAAACGGACTTAATCAAGACGCTTGTATGAAGTAATAGTGGTGCTCTTTCGAATTTAAGCAACGCAGAGTAAGTCCGTTTAAAACTCGTCCGAAGGAAATGCCCCAGCGGCATTTGCTCTGCGTTCTCGCTACTTAAAAGGGAACCACCTTTTCTGCATAGCGACGCCTTGTTCAAATACCGCTGGATGCATTCTGAAAGGGCAATTGTTGATACGGATTGGTATAACCCCTTTGTATCGCCTTTACATAACTGGAACAAAGATTGCAGTGCAGACTATGTAATTAAATCGTATTGAGGAGAGTCTGATGCCTTATGATCGCTTGCATGATTTGCCGGAATCCGTCACCAATGCACTCCCCAGACACGCCCAGGAAATATATAAGGAAGCGTTTAACAGTGCCTGGGATCAATACCGGGATCCGCAAGACCGGCGAGAAGACCAGAGCCGTGAAGAGGTCGCACATAAAGTCGCCTGGGCTGCGGTTAAACAGAGCTATAGGAAGAACGACAATGATGACTGGGTAAAGCGTTAACTGACCAATTTACTGATAATCATCAAGTCGTAATTAATCTTGTTTCTGCGTTAAAACCTTACTTAAGGAGAACAACAATGAACCTGAATGTTATCGATGAGCAACACCCTGGCAAGGTGGCCGCAATCTATGAACAGGAAGCCGCCGCCCAGGAAGCAATCAATTTACTGGTTAACGAGGGACATTTCGCCGTCGACGAAATTAATCTTGTTCACCCCAATGACGACAAGTTCGGCTACAAGGTAGAACCGGATGTCAAAGGTATTCGCGGAACATTGATCAAGTCACACCTGGTGTTTGGTGTGCTCGGCCTGGTAGTCGGCCTGTTTTGCGCGTGGTTGCTGATTTTGAATGAATACGAGTTTGCCACATCAAGCCCGGTTATGATGCAGTCCGCCTTTGCTATTATAGGCGCATTTATCGGACTATTGCTGGCTGGCGTGGTGTCGTTGCGCCCTGATCATGACCCGCTAATTAACAAAACCCGCCACGCCGCAGCACATAATCAGTGGACTGTGGTGGTACAAACCGAAGATCATAGCCAGATTGAACATGCCAGAGCATTGTTAAAACGCACCGCTGTATCGATGTCTGAAACCCTGTAACGTCTTGCTGTAGTCTATCGGAGACAAAAAAGCCGCTAAATTTAGCGGCTTTTTATGTTCCAGTGAACAAGAGCTAGTTTTTGCGTAGTCTGGTTAAACCAAGTGTCATTAACCCGAGTAAAAACAAAGTTAAAGGTGCGGGCTCCGGTACTTGGGCGGTGCCGTAAATATCCAGCTTGGCATCGTACAAATTAAAGTTGTCACTACCAATAGACTCTTCAGCAAACATTAGCGAGAAATTTCTGTTATCCAGCATATTTTGGAAAATAGTATTGCCGGTATTAGTTTCATCAAAGGTAAATTCGCCGGTAAATACGTTGCTTAAAATAGCTTGATCATGATCATAATCGTAACCGCTACCCGAGGATGCGGAAGCGCCCGGTCTTACCATCCAGAATTCCACATTTGGCATATCAACGGTAAACGAAAAAAAGCCGAGATCTATTTCAACTTCATCAATTTCCAGATCAAAAGCGTTACTAAATGTCAGCGTCAGTACAAATTTTTCAACCTCATCAAACTCAATAGATGAAAAATCAAAATAGTCATAAAAACGACCACAGCCGCTTGCTGTATCGTTAATGTTGACCGAATCTGCTCCTAACGTGTCGCAGCTATTGGCTGCATTCAAACTGCTGGGTACATACTGCTGACTACCATAATCATGAGCAATTGAGCCAATTAAAGCGGCTTGTGAAAAAGTGGTTATAAGACTGAGGGTGGTAACTGCGGCAAACTTACTAATCAGGTTTTTCATACTGCTATCCTTGTTAAATTACGACACCAATATCCTGCATGATATTGATAATTCGCAAGTTCAAGAGCAAAGAATGAGCCAGCCTTTTGAAATAGCCGCAATAAAAACAATAAGCCATTGTTTTAAATAAATAAAATTTTAAATACTTAGAGCTACAAGTCCGATAAATGTCGTTTAGATGTAAAATAAATCGACATCAATCAGTACAAAAAATCATCAGGTGTAAACTTGCAGAACAGCAAAAGGCCGCTAAACAGACTTTAGCGGCCTTTAGTTTACTAAGTGATCTCGCTAAAGGTTATTTGGCTAAATCATCAAAGAATTTCTTCACACCGTCAAAAAAACCGGTTTCCTTGGGTCGGTGTTTGGCAGTGTCTTTACCGCTGCCCATCGACTTGTCCAGTTCTTCCAGCAGTTCTTTTTGCTTGGTGCTAAGGTTAACCGGTGTTTCTATCACCACTTTACACATCAAGTCACCAACAGCACCGCTACGTACCGATTTGACACCCTTTCCACGCAGCCGGAACATTCGTCCTGTTTGGGTTTCTGGCGTGATTTTCAGTTTCACTTTGCCATCTAAGGTGGGTACTTCAATATCACCACCCAATGCCGCACGAGTAAAGCTCAAAGGCACTTCGCAGTATAGATTGTTGCCATCACGGACAAAAATATCATGTTCGCGGATATGTACCTGCACATATAGATCACCCGCTGGTGCACCTTGCTCACCGGCTTCACCTTCACCGCTCAAGCGAATGCGATCACCGGTATCGACTCCGGCCGGTACTTTGACTGACAGGGTTTTGGTTTTCTCGACGCGGCCCTGACCGTGACATTTACGACAAGGGTCACCAATAATTTTGCCCTTGCCGGAACAGGTTGGACAACTTTGCTGCACGGCGAAAAAGCCCTGACGCATCTGCACCTGGCCCTGCCCATGACAGGTAGGACAGGTAGTAGGCTTGCTGCCTTTTTTAGCACCGGAACCATCACACTCGTCACAACCGGTTAAGGTGGGCACCCGAATTTCAACATCTTTACCGCGAACGGCTTCTTCCAGGCTCAATTCCAGGTTGTAGCGTAAATCGGCACCACGACGCACCCGCTGGCCACCGCCACCACGACGGCCGCCACCAAAAATATCACCGAACACATCACCAAAGATATCACCAAAATCGGCTCCGCCACCGCCACCACCGCGGTTAGGATCAACGCCGGCATGGCCATATTGGTCGTAAGCTGCCCGTTTCTGATCGTCGATCAGGATTTCATAGGCTTCCTGTACTTCTTTGAATTTCTCTTCAAGACCCTTATCGCCGGAAGTACGATCCGGGTGATACTTCATCGCCAGACGTTTATAGGCCTTCTTGATATCTCGATCAGAGGCGTCTTTGGCTATACCAAGGATTTCGTAATAATCACGTTTCGACATACTAATTCTGTGTCTCCAATATAGATAAATGGGGAGCGCGAAAACGACTCCCCATTTCTATCCACTTATGACTTGTGACAGAAATTACTTCTTGTCGTCGTCTTTTACTTCTTCAAACTCGGCATCAACCACGTCATCATCCTGTGATGAAGCATCTTGCTGCGCTTCCGCACCATCAGTAGCCTGCTGAGCTGCTGCCTGTTGCTGGGCTATTTCCATCAGCTTGGCAGACGCTTCAATCACTACCTGAATCTTGGCTTCGATATCGGCTTTGTCATCAGACTTGTAGACTGATTCCAAATCACTGACCGCAGCTTCGATTTTTTCTTTGTCTTCCGCAGGTAATGCATCACCGGCTTCTTCTACCTGTTTGCGAGTACCGTGGATAATACCGTCAGCCTGGTTACGTACCTGAACCAACTCTTCGAATTTCTTGTCCGCTTCAGCATTCATTTCAGCATCACGAACCATTTTCTCGATTTCGTTTTCGTCCAGACCGGAAGACGCCTGAATGGTAATCTTCTGCTCTTTACCTGTGTCTTTGTCTTTGGCTGAAACGTGTAAAATGCCGTCAGCATCGATATCGAAGGTAACTTCGATTTGTGGCTGTCCGCGCATCGCAGCACGAATACCTTCCAGATTGAACTGACCAAGCGACTTGTTACCAGAAGCTTGCTTACGCTCCCCCTGAAGGACATGAACCGTTACCGCAGACTGGTTATCTTCAGCCGTTGAGAAGGTTTGTGACTTCTTGGTCGGGATCGTGGTGTTTTTCTCGATCAGGTTGGTCATCACACCACCCATAGTCTCGATACCCAAAGATAATGGTGTTACATCCAACAACAATACATCTTTCACATCACCGGCTAATACACCACCTTGAATCGCAGCACCAACAGCAACCGCTTCATCAGGGTTAACATCTTTACGTGGCTCTTTACCAAAGAAGTCAGTGACGTACTTTTGTACCAGTGGCATACGGGTTTGACCGCCCACCAGAATAATATCGTGTACATCAGAAACAGATAAATCAGCGTCTTTCAATGCTTGTTTCAACGGCTCTAACGTAGCTTTAACCATATCTTCAACCAATGACTCCAGCTTGGCACGGGTCACTTTAATGGTTAAATGCTTAGGTCCGGAAGCATCAGCCGTGATATACGGCAAGTTAACTTCTGTTTGCTGGGCCGAAGACAACTCAATCTTGGCTTTTTCACCAGATTCTTTAAGGCGCTGCATAGCCAATGGATCTTTACGCAAATCCATGCCTGAATCTTTCTTGAATTCGTCAACCAGATAAGTGATTAAACGGTTATCGAAATCTTCACCACCCAAATGGGTGTCACCGTTGGTCGCCAGTACTTCAAAGGTGTGCTCGCCTTCTACATCATCAATTTCGATGATAGAGATATCGAAAGTACCGCCACCCAAGTCATAAACCGCAACCACACGGTCGCCCTTTTTCTTGTCCATACCGTAAGCCAACGCCGCCGCAGTTGGCTCGTTGATAATACGTTTAACTTCTAAACCAGCAATACGACCGGCGTCTTTAGTTGCCTGACGTTGTGAATCATTGAAGTAAGCCGGAACGGTAATTACCGCTTCTGTGACTTTTTCGCCCAGATAATCTTCGGCGGTTTTCTTCATTTTTTTCAACACTTCGGCAGAAATCTGCGGCGGTGCCATTTTTTCGCCTTTGGCTTCAACCCAAGCATCACCGTTATCCGCTTTAATGATTTTGAACGGCATAATGTCAATATCGCGCTGAACTTCTTTGTCTTCCCAGCGACGACCAATTAAACGCTTGATTGCATACAAGGTGTTGTTCGGATTAGTTACTGCCTGACGTTTGGCAGGTTGACCGACCAATGTTTCACCATCTTGAGCATAAGCAATAATGGAGGGAGTTGTGCGATCACCCTCTGCGTTCTCAATGACTTTCGCTTTGCCACCATCCAGTACTGCCACACATGAGTTGGTTGTACCTAAATCTATACCAATGATCTTACCCATTAGTTGTTCTCCAAATTAAACTTTAAAAATACTTGTTGATTTAGTGGGGTTATTCTGAACATTTTCAACTACCAAGCTAAAAATATTTGTTCATTTACCAAAACCTTAGGCTTCGGTATCTATCCCACCTTCCGCCGCTCGGGATACCACCACCATCGCGGGGCGCAACAAACGACCATTTAATTCATAACCCTTTTGCATCACGGCTAGTACCGTGTTGGCGGGATGCTCGGCGCTCTCCTGCATGCTCATCGCCTGGTGCAGTTCCGGGTTAAAAGGCTGTCCCTGCGGATCGACAAGTTTGATCCCAAACTTCTCTATTGTTGACAGGAATGATTTAAGGGTTAAATCCACGCCTTCAAGCAATGGTTTAACTAGTTCATTTTGCGCATCAGCCACTTGCAGCGCCCGCTCGAGATTATCGGCGACTGGCAGCAACTCGGAGGCAAAACGTTCCAGCGCAAACTTACGTGCCTTGTCAATCTCGCCTTCAGCACGGCGACTGGTATTCTCCGCATTGGCAATAGCCCGTAATACCGAATCTTTCTGCTCTGCCAACTTGGCTTCCGAAGCCGCCAATGCTTGCTCAAGTTCGTCTATACGCTGTTGCTCAGCAGACAATACCTGTTGTTGCTCAACGTCAGCCTGTTCGATCTGCTCCTGTTCGGACAGGTCTTGTTGAGCCGCTTCCTGCTCTGTCGATTCCTGGGGCTGCTGTTTGTTAGTCATGCACCACTCCATACTTCTTTTTTAAGGGGTTAAATTTAAACGTATTCATCACATAAGGGCCTGCTTATCTTTACGACACATGCCTTGGGATTGCTCTGTTATATAAGGCTATATTTTTGGCATTCAAGCCATTTTGTCATTTTTCTTACCGGGAATTTTGCAATGACCAAGTTGATATTTGCTGTCTGTTCCATGCTATATTCGTCTATCGCTGATAAATTGCCGTATAAATAACCCTTCTACAGACTATAAAGATGAGTAATTTCAAGACAATAGGTGTCATTGGTAAACCTGATGATCCCAACGCCAATCATAGCTTGCTGGCCATTTTGACCTATTTGCGCCAACGTGGTTGCCGGGTAATTGTAGAGCAATCGGCTGCGCGTCAGCTTGACGGCAACGGCTACGATATCGCCGATGTGGTGTCTATTGGCGAACAGGCTGATTTAGCCATTGTAATCGGGGGTGACGGCAGCATGCTCGGCGCCGCTCGGGTACTGGCCCGTTTTAATGTGGCTGTGGTTGGTGTCAACCGGGGCAACCTGGGTTTTTTAACCGACCTCGATCCGGAAGATTTTGAACCGCAACTGGATAATATTTTTGCCGGCAAATTTAAAACCGAACAACGTTTTTTGCTGGAAACCGAAGTCTATCGCCACGGTAAAATGAACAGTCACAATTCTTCAGTCAATGAGGCCGTGCTGCACCCGGGTAAAGTTGCCCGCATGATAGAATTCGAAGTTTATATCGATAACAATTTTGTCTTCAGTCAACGCTCGGACGGGTTAATTATTGCCACTCCCACAGGTTCTACCGCCTACTCGCTGTCTGGCGGTGGGCCCATCCTGACTCCCAATCTGGACGCACTGGTGATGGTACCGATGTTCCCCCATACATTAAGTTGCCGCCCGATAGTGGTCGATGCGAACAGTACTGTTTGTCTCAAAGTTTCGGAAAATAATACCGAAACCCTGCAAATTAGTTGCGACGGCCATGTCACCCTGTCGGTATTACCGGGTGATGAAATACGCATTCGCAAAAGTCAGGATAAACTTTCGTTGATCCATCCGGAAAACTACAACTATTTCAAAGTATTAAGAAATAAACTGGGATGGGGAAGCAAGCTCTACTAAATCTGGCACTAGATAGACTGGCTTTTTTACCTAGTAGCTAAACGGCTCTGGCCCGGTTGTGTCAAATGGGCACTTTCGGCCATCTCAACAGCACTTATCATCTGATTCCTTTTGAAGATGCATCACATTATCTCCGCCCTATTGTCCCGCATCTGACTTCGCCATTACCCCAACCCCATCTAACCAATTGGTAATAACAACAAATAAACCTCATATTTTGGTATTACCAATAATCTTAACCAAGCTAAAGGCACCAATTTTACAAACAGTATTGATTAATATTTAATTGAGTTCCCATTTACTTGCTGTTACTACCGCAACCCAGACACATCACTCCCACTCACATCGTAACATACTGATTAATAAAAATTATTATACAAACCAAGCTAGCCATTCGATAATAAAAATCACATTTGGCAACTCAACAGAAATATATTGGCATTACCAATTTAGAAATTAAATGCAATTAATGTTAACCAATATTATTGACCAATAGGTGTATATGTGGAATATTTTGTAACCACCTTGTAAACACTAAGTGAATGTCAGTGCAAGGAAATGAATAACGATAAATTCGCGGCGAGACATACAAAGCAGTTATTTACGCCGACTCACAGCACCACAGAATGAGGAAACACTATGGGACACAAATTATCAAAAATTGCCTTGGCAATAATATCTGTATCCGCCGTTACGTCGAATTCCCTGGCCCATGCACAACAAACGGAAGCACAAAGCAATGCTGACGAGAGTTTAGAGATCATTGAGGTCAAAGGCATGTTGGGCAGTTTAAAAGCTGCCGCCCTGGTTAAACGCAGCGATGCCCGTATCGTTGATGCTATTGTTGCAGAAGATATCGGTAAACTGCCAGACAACAACATAGCCGAAGCACTGCAGCGTGTGACCGGTGTCTCTATCAGCCGAGATTTTGGTGTAGGTAACTCCGTTTCTATCCGCGGGTTAAAACAAAACCGGGTAGAATTGAATGGCCGTTCCACCGTTGGAGATGGCCGTGAAGGCGTCAGTTTCGATGATTTTCCTTCAAGCTTCCTGAAAACCGTGGAGGTGATTAAATCCCCTACTCCCGAAATGGTCGAAGGTGCGCTGGGTGGCACCATCAGCATGAAAACGGTTCGTCCGCTAGATTTGAAAAAGCCGGTTGCAGCGATGTCTTTTGATGCCGAATACGCTGATAAAACCAACAACACCGCCCCCATCTTTAATGCGTCTGCAGGCACCAACTGGGACTTGGGCGACATGGGTACTTTTGGTGTGATGGGTATGGTGTCTTATCAGGATCGTGAATTGCGCCGGGATCAATTCTTTAATCGTGTTCAAGCCTACGATCACAGCCAGATTAATGCTGATGAAAATGGCGTCGATCACTTTACTACCGGCTCAACTAAAACACCCAGTGGTAAATATCTGGTTGCCGATCAAAATACAGTAGAGCAAAAAACCGAAAAGCGGGAACGTACTGCAGTTAATCTATCATTGCAGTGGGCACCATCAGAAGACGGTTTTATTTATGTTGATTTAAACGCCACTAAACGTTCGGGCTCTCAGGATGCTTATTCCGTGCTGGACATCGGCGGGTCTATAGTGGCAACCGCAGATACAGTTGAAGATGAGTATGGTCAGCTAAATAACTATGTTCTCCAAGGCGCTTACACTATCCCTAAAACCTTGAGTTCGTTTCGCGAAACTGACTCCTATTCCAATGCGATTGGCGGCGAATGGTACCTGACCGACCAGCTAAAAATCTCCAGTGAATTGGCTATAGCACGTTCTGACACCTCTCGTCCTGCGGCGGAATTTAACTTGCGTCCGATTAACCAGTCCAAATGGAACGATTGGGCAACCGACTGGGACGGTTCAGCCTTTAACGAGGCCGATTTGCGCTTTTCCAGCGATGCTACGGTTTACCGTGTCGGGGATAAAATACCTAGTGTTATCTACGCTGACGGACAGATTGCAGCACAACCTGAAAATCTGGCTGTGCGTGACTTTTTTTACGACGATACCCGCACAGAAAATGAAGAGACAGCTTTTCGTTTGGACTTGACCTACTCTGAACCCTTCGGATTGAATTTTGTTTCCGCTTTGAAAACAGGTTTGCGTACCACCAAACGGGATTACCAATATTCAGAATCTTCTTACGATGCCAAAGATTTGTACAAAAGTTTAACCAAAGATGGCCTGCCCTATGCTTTCTGGATTGATCAAGTTGAAGCGGCCTTTCCCGGCAGCGTGCACACCGTTAACCACTCAAACTCGTTTGATCATAGTGGTTTGTCCGGCCAAAATGATTTAACCACTTACCGTGTATACAATGGCGCGTTATTGGCTAATGGGGCTGATGCCTTTAATAAAATCCAGTCCTTTCTGGCAGGCACCAACAAAGCAACCACCGGCAGTCTGACCGATAACTTGTCACCGAATAACGGCGCATATCGGGATATTACCGAGGAAACCTCAGCCTTTTATTTGCAGGCTAACCTTGAGTTTGATGATTTACATATTGTCGCCGGAGCCCGTTATGTTAATACGGATTTATCCTCAACTGTGTATGTGGATGACGAGCTGGTAAACGGTACTCATGATTACGACGACGTGCTGCCCAGCCTTAACTTAACCTACGATCTAAGCGACGAAACCATTGTTCGTTTTGCTGCGGCAAAAGTCATGCGTCGAGCCGATTTCAACCAGTTAAGTCCCGCATTCGACATTGATAATTCGGTCGTCACGGCCTCCCGTGGGGCAATTGACTTGGCTCCTTTCCGCGCCACCCAGTATGACCTGTCAGTCGAGCATTACTTTGGTCAGGGCAATATGGTGTCGGCGGCTATTTTCTATAAAGATGTAGACTCATTTTTAAGCACACAAACCTATTGTGCCTACGATGCTGATGCACTAGCGAGCCAAAATCAGGTGGAATTTCAGAATATCTGCATTCGTCCTGATGCAACCAGCGAAACAGACACCATCGTCACCACCAATGATCCCGCCCAATTTGCCGCCTATGCCGCCGCAAACAGAACAGGCATTGCGACAAGTGTGACCCGAAACGGTGAACAAGGTAAAGTGCAAGGTTTTGAATTGGGCTATCAACAAAGTTTTGATTTTTTAACCGGTATTTGGTCTGGGTTTGGCTTGTCAGCTAATTATACATACGCGGATAGTGAGCAACCCAATGGTAATCCATTGCTGGATATATCTAAAAACACCTTCAATTCGCAAATTTACTGGGAACAGGATGGTGTTGCAGTGCGTCTCGCCTATACCTTCCGTGATCGCTTCCTGGATACTGAAGAAGAGAAACGGGTGGTCACTATCGGCGCAAGGGTATTGGACAATTCGACCAACGATGAAAGCGATCCGGAATATGATCCAACCGCAGGCAATAACTACCGTGAAGATACCGGTCAGCTTGATTTTTCTGTTAGTTGGGACATGAACGAAAACATCACCTTTGTCGGCAATATCACCAACTTGACCGCAGAGCCGATTGTGTTCTCCACAGAGCTTGGCTCCAACTGGAAATATAGCGAATCAGATCGCCGTTTCACTCTGGGTGTACGCGCCAAGTTCTAAACAAGCTCAACTGAAGCAATATAGAGGTTACATCTTTATATTGCTTCACTCCTTTATTATCGACAACACTTGAATTGAATCATGGAGATCAGGCAAATCTCGCCAGCGCCTCTCTGATTTGTTGTCTGTCTTTTTTGTCAACGCTCACTCCCTTACATTCGAGCAACTGGTATAACCTGGGGAGGCATTCAGTAGCTTGACGCGCTTGAGCTGAAATGTCCGACAGTATCCACAATTCAGGTCTTACGGTTCGCTGCCTAAGCACATCCTTAACATCTTTTGGTAACACAGCAAAATGTAGTAACAACTTCCCTAATGCACCAAATATTGGTCTTGCTCCACCGGGAGAGAGCAGTTTTTTTGCTACCATACCATTACCCAGGTTGTATTTGTGTTCACTAAGGGATTTGGCGTTATCTGCAATGGCTTTATTGATTGCTGTCACGGCTGCTTGATCTTGATCTCTTATAGCTTGAGCAAGTTCATTTTTCCTTTCTCGCAAAGGGCCGGCAAGTACTCTTAATTCATTTATTTTATCAATAAAATCTTGCGGCGTTTTTGTACCCGAAAGAGCCGCAGACAGGGCAAATGGCAATTGAATAGGTGCGGACAGTAAATTGTCCTTTGCAATATCGCTATAAAAGCCATCATTAATGTGATTCAGCAGATTGAGGCTATCAGATGATACAAAATTTGCAGTCGACTCGAATAATATCCTCTGAAGTTTCGAACGATAAGCGTTAGAGTGATATGAGACATTTGTGAGATTACTTAGCAATGTGTAAAAGACTGTTCTTACACTGGTTTCGGTAACAAATCGCTCGGTTTTATAGTTATTCAAATGACTGAAATAAGATTCACTTGGATAAAAATTGCCGTTAACTGTTTCCTCTACCGCATCTGAATCTATTGATGAAAAGTACTTACGATAATCACCCGTCCAAAGAAGTGCGTCGGTTGTAAGCTCCAGGCCTGTTATCTTTTGCCAATGTTCAATGAATTGTTTATCTAGTGGTGAACTCTGGAACAAGTCTGGTGTATAACGCTCGGCTTCTCCCCAAGCATTATCGATCATTAAACTAAAATCGTCTTCTTGACCCCAAGGTAACTCGACAATGTTCAAGTTATCAAATAGAGCATTAATTTTTTGTTTAGTTACCTTTTCATTTTGCAAATAGATTAAATTTTCTTCAAAAACCACGGTGTTTATTACCGTTGCTAAATCAAAAATATCGCTGGCTTGCACATGTGCAGATGTACTTTTGGGATCTAGAAGTTCAAAGGCGTTAACTAAAGTTGTATTGTCGACAAGTGCACAAGAATCTAATTCTCCGGTATATTGCTGTGCCGCATTCAGTGCACATTCTTTGTACCAATAATTTTCTGGTCGAGCATCTCTAAGAATGTGGCCTGTACCCAGGTCTGTTGCAGCCAAACACATTAGATAGCGTTCGCCTTCTTCAGAAGGGTGCTGTAAAGAATATTCAATGCCATGATTAATGCGCTTGTGCAGACTTTCCATTTCCAATATCTCTATTGCGTTATTGACTCAAACAATTTTTCCATCGGGTAATATTATTGCTTAAATAACAGGCGCCGGGTAGTCAGTGACATCACTAACCTGATGGAGGAGCATTTATCGCGCTTTGCTGGCGTGATGTATGGCCCGACAAGGCACATTTCGGCGCTGATAAAGTCCACTTAAAAAAATATCGCGATAATAAAAAAGCGATAAAATTTCTTGGCTAAAACTATTAGCATGTGTATATTTACAGTTACTGTATAGATACACAGGATCCATTCATATGCTGAGCCATTTATCTGTTAGACATTTTGCCATTGTAAAATCACTGGATATTGAATTACGAAACGGTATGACGGCCATTACCGGCGAAACCGGCGCAGGTAAATCCATTGCCATCGATGCCTTAGGTTTATGTCTGGGTGAACGGGCAGAAGCCGGTATGGTGCGCCCCGGCGCCGACAAAGCGGAAGTCACGGCTATTTTCTCAATCAGCAAGTTGCCTGCGGCACGCCAATGGCTGGATCAACATGAGCTACTGTCGGATGATGAAAACGAATGTATCATCCGCAGGGTTATTTCTGCCGAAGGACGCTCCCGCGCCTTTATTAATGGTTCTCCTGCCCCGCTACAACTGCTCAAATCATTAGGGCATTACCTGGTCAGTATTCACGGTCAGCACGCCCATCAGCAGCTGCTTAAAACCGATCAGCAACGTATTCTGCTAGACCATTTCGGCCAGCTTGAGCAACCACTAAAACAGGTTAAATCCGATTTCCGCCGTTTGGGAGAACTGAGTAAACAATACCGCGAACTCGAATCGACCCAATCACAACGGCAGGCTCGCCGGCAACTGCTCGAATATCAGGTTAGCGAGCTGGATGATTTTGCTTTACAAGAACACGAATTTGCCGAACTGGAGCTGGAATATAAGCGTCTGAGCAACTCACAAACACTGTTGGAACAAAGCCAACTGAGTTTTCACCAACTCTATGCTGACGAGGAAGTTAACGCCCTGTCTTTGGTACAAAGCAGTATCGATAAATTAACTGACTTGCAGGATAGCGACCCACGCCTGAAGCCAATTACCGAGTTACTGATGGAGTCGTCCATCCAGATCAGCGAAGCCGCCAGCGAGTTGCGCAATTATCTGGACGAACTGGAGATTGATCCTGCCAGCATGCAGCAAATCGAGCAACGTTACGATATGTGTATGGATCTGGCGCGCAAACATCAGGTTAAACCGGAAGCATTATATGACCTGCATCAGCAGTTATCGACCGAATATAAATCGCTGCAACAGGATGATGATCTGCTGGAAGATATGCAGCAACAACTGGAACAGGCCAATCAGGCCTATCGTCAGGCGGCGCGGGAACTGAGTCAGTTACGTCAGCAAAAAGCGCAAGCGCTGGCAAAACAGGTAGAAGCGCAAATTCATAAAATGAATATGTCGCAGGCCCGCTTCGAAATTGCGGTTAATTTTAACCAATCGGCCGAGCCACAGGCTAATGGTCTGGATACTATCCAGTTTAAGGTCGCAACCAATCCCGGTTTACCGCTGGATAGTCTGGAAAAAGTAGCATCAGGGGGTGAGTTGTCACGTATCGGGTTGGCTGTTCAGGTTATCAGTTCCGCCAGTCAGGCTATCCCCAGTATGATCTTTGACGAAGTGGATTCCGGTATCAGTGGCCCTACTGCGTCGGTGGTGGGCAACTTATTACGCCAATTGGGCGAAACCACCCAGGTTATTTGTGTGACCCACTTACCGCAGGTTGCGGCCAGAGCCAACAACCAGCTGTTTGTTACCAAATTTACCGATAATCAGACTACCGAAACCAATATGCTGGAGCTTAATTGTGACGAGCGCGTCAACGAGTTAGCACGGCTGCTGGCTGGCGACAGTTTAACCGATTCGGCGATTGCTAACGCAAAAGAGCTATTAAGCCTGAACTAACCTGCAGTTTTACAATCAATTATACCAATCCGATATTAATTGATTGAGCTATACCGTACATCTGGGTTAGGATGCGTGCTCGCAGGAGAAGCTATTAGAATGAAGAAGTACCAAAAGATACTATGTGCCGCATTGACCGTATTGGGTTTGCAGGCCTGTTCCGGATTTATTTATCGTATTGATATCCCGCAGGGTAACTATCTGGAACAAAAAGATGTCGACAAATTACGTATTGGCATGAGCAAAGAACAGGTCATTTATGTGTTAGGCCGTCCGGTTGTGAAAGACTCTTTCGATCATGATACCTGGTATTATGTTTATTCAATGAAACGGGGCATGTCTGATAACAATTTCCGCAAAGAAATGAATATTTTCTTTGAAGATGACAAAGTCGCCAAAGTGACCGGTGATATGGAATTATCCGAAGATTTTAATACGCCACTGGAACAATAATTCCACCGCGGATTAACTAAAAAGCCTCATATGAGGCTTTTTTAATGCGTGTTGAGAAACCTTAATCAGTTTTCTTTTGTGGATTGGGCCGTCCACCGGTGACTTTATCGGCTCTACCCTCGTCCTTGGCTTTTTCAGCCCGCCGGCGTCTGGCTTCTTTGGGATCGGCAATTAAAGGCCGATAAATTTCAATACGATCACCGTTGCGAGGTTGATCCGCCAACTTACAGGCACGGTTCCAGATACCCACCTTGCTGGTTTGCAAATCAATATCCGCAAAACGCTTTAAAATACCCGAGGCTTTAATCGCCTGTTCAACTGTTGCGCCCTGCTCTACTACGACTTGCAGCAACGCCTGCCTGTCAGGTAAGGCATAAGCTACTTCCAGAGAAATTTGCTGGTCAGTCACAATAAACTTCTCCTGCGCGCTGCACAAAGGCGTCGACCATTTTGCTGGCGATAGAGCTAAACACTTTGCCAAATGCCATCGCGACAATTTTATTGGAAAACTCGAAATCTAAATTCAGTTCGACTTTACAGGCATCCTCCGCCAGCGGGGTAAATGTCCAGCCGCCACTGAGTTGGCTAAAAGGCCCGTTGACCAATTGCATGGTAATCGACTTTCCCGGCTCCAGGGAGTTGTCGGTGGTAAACCATTGGCTAATACCGCTTTTGGCGATTAATACCGATGCACGCATTTGCTGTGCCGACTCACTGACTATTTTTGTTTCAGTGCAGCCGGGTAAAAACTCCGGATAATGCTCTACATCATTGACTAACTGATACATCGCCTCAGCACTGTGTTGCACCAGTGCACTGCGAACAACTTGGGGCATGTTTGCTCCTGATACCCTATATACTGATATTCAGGCAATGGTATCATGCTCTTGGCAAACGCCAAATTAAACAAATAAAGACAAAATCCAATCAATCAGTATAATGCGCCCCCATGAGCAAAAAGAAATCCAATTCAAACACTAGCGGCACCATCGCGCTGAATAAAAAAGCCCGCCACAACTATATCCTGTCGGATAAATTTGAAGCGGGGATTGAACTACAGGGCTGGGAAGTCAAAAGTATTCGCGCCGGTAAAATTAATTTAACCGATGCCTATGTGGTATTCACCAAAGGTGAAGCTTACCTGCTGGACTGCCAGATACAGCCGCTTAATCAGGCTTCCTCCCATGTAGTCTGTGATCCAGACCGACAAAAAAAACTGCTACTAAAACACCGTGAGCTGGACAAACTGATGGGCAGCCGTGACCGTCAGGGCATGTCCATTGTTGCCACCGCCATGTACTGGAAAAAATGCTGGGTTAAAGTCGAAATTTACCTGGCCAAAGGTAAACATGAGCATGACAAACGCGATGCGATTAAAGATCGTGACTGGGCGCGCGATAAAGAACGGATGATGAAACATAGCGCTTAGAGCGTGTTGAACATTATCTGGAATTTTTTGATTAAACATCAGTCGAATAAACAAATAAATACAAAAAGGTGACGCTTAGTGAAGCGTCATTATGTTAGAATAACCACGTGCTTGAGATTCAACTATTCCACAAAGACTAATCGGGGCTGATTAGGATTCGACGGGGTACACGAAACCCAAGGTGCATGCCGAGGAAGCAGTTGGCCTCGTAAAAAAACTGCACTTTAAAGTAATCGCAAACGACGATAACTTCGCTCTAGCCGCTTAATAACCGGTTTGGAGTCCTTCCACTCTTGTCTTGCCTGCTGGCAGAGGTTCGGAAGGTCATACTCGCAGGATCGCGTGGATACTTCGCTCGGAGTTGAAGCGTTAAACTTAATCGAGCTCGCTACCTGAAATCCTGTCTGTCGGAGTTCAACGTAGTTAATTAAAAGACCAGACTAAGCATGTAGTACTGAGGATGTAGGTATAACGGACGCGGGTTCAAATCCCGCCAGCTCCACCAAATAAGAAAGGCTCGCCTTGTAGTTTAGGCGGGCCTTTTTTATTTCATGAGCCGGGATTGGCTTGAACTCGCGTAGCGGGTTCACAAATTGGTCGGGAACCAAATTATTCGATACATCCTTGTATCTCACCTGCGTCGCAGGCCAGCTAAAGCTGTTCTGCATTATTCCCGATAATGCTTGGTGAACGCACTTTAGTGCGGCCCGCCGGGCGAAATACAGGGATGTATTTCGTAAATCTCGCCGTTGTGCTCCAACCTTTCTACCTACTCCCAAGGAATCAAGCAGGTACTTCTCATTTATCGCCGGTAGGTGAATGAACCCGAGAGCGGGTTCACAAATTGGTCGGGAACCAAATTATTCGATACATCCTTGTATCTCACCTGCGTCGCAGGCCAGCTAAAGCTGTTCTGCATTATTCCCGATAATGCTTGGTGAACACACTTTAGTGCGGCCCACAGGGAGAAATACAAGAACGTATTTCTTAAATCCCACCAATCAATATACCCTGCAATTTGCTTTTTATTTAATTTGGATTTGAACCATTTTATTTCCTAAAGATACTTATCAAGCTAGTGTTGCAAAGGCTAAGAGTCATAAGAAGCCTTGCTCAAAAAGTTACAGTCTATAGGGGAGGCAACGACTAGATATAGGCTCAGCATAGTTATGGAAATGATTCTAAATCTTCCAAAGGGTAAATATTACGGATAATATTAACCAAAGCCACGGCTTAGCGGCTTTTTCTTGGCAACATGGAGACGATGATGGGAAGCGAACTTATAAACATTTGCTACAAGGGTGATAGCGGTGAGTCTGATATTAGGACAATTAACGTGAACGATGTTGTACACGTATCATTGTTGGACGTTTTAAAGACTCTGTCACGGGAAAATAGTGAATTAGGCGATAAAAATAGATACATTGCTATGCCTAACGTGCTGAAAACTCTATCTTCAACTTTAGAAGAAGACGAATATATTAGAGTTCCCGTTTCGGAACCAAGATTTGATGGGGATGAAGAAATGTTTGTAACACATCCCGGTCTATATAGAGTAATTTCAAGTGATAAAAGTCCTGCTGCTAAAAAGTTTCAAAAGTGGCTTTTCCATGAGGTTGTTCCTTCTATAGTAAAATTTGGAATCTACCCTCCCCCCACTGAATCAAAAGGCTCGCTATTATCTCAAATGGCTGAGATGTTAGCCCAAAACTCCAGACATCTTGCAGATACAATTGCTAAACACGAGCTATTAGAAGTTGCAGTGACAGATGTAAAAAACAAAGTCGGTAGCCTTGAAAACCGAGTTCTTACAATGGAATCACAACAGCATGATCTATCAAATTTTATTACTGTAGAAGAACAACTAGCCCGCAGAGGCATAAATTTGACTGACAATGAGTTAGACGATGTAGTTGCGTGGTGTGAAAATATTAACCTTAAATCGGAGTTTCAACGGATTCCTTGTCCCACAAACCATCGACTTAAAGCGAGATTCGCGATATCCGTTATAGATAGCGCTTATTCGATGTTTGATAGCCTTAAAAAGAGCTAAAAAAGCAATCATAGATAACTTATCCATAATGATTAATAGTATTTCTCATGCATTCAATAAAGCCGTCACTAGGCATCATTTAGCCTAGAAATTAAACTGGCAGAGAAAAGACGTAAAGACTATCTGCATAGGAAAAAATCATGAGTGATTTAAACAACTACATAGCAAAACGTAAATCAGCTGACAGCGAATTTGTTAATGGTTTTGATGAAGGCTATCAGGCGTTAAAATTTGGCACTTTATTAAAAACTGCCCGAAAAGAATCCGGCATGACTCAAGAAGCTCTGGCCGAAATACTGCACACACAAAAAAGTGCCATTTCCAGAATTGAAAATCATTCTGATGACGTTAAATTATCGACACTTGAACGTTTTGCTTCCGCTTTGGGCAAGAAAGTCGAGATACGGCTCGTATAGAGTATTCAAATAATCCCTTACATTGAAAATATTTGCTAAACCGCGCTTGTTCTATCAACTAAACCGATAACTGATATACACAAATATTGACCGCACTGGCCAAGTTGAGTGAGTCGATCTTCCCGCTGCCTTTGATGGTAAAGGCATCGGCTTTAAACGCTGATAAGGCGTCACGAGGTACCCCACGGGCTTCATTGCCAAACAAGTAACAATCATAATCAGTGAATTGGGCTGTGTTAATGGCGTCTCCTTGCATATCCAGATAGGCAAATTTATTAAAGCGTTTGGCTAAGTCGCCAAGTTCAACATCCAGTTCAAAAGGGACATGGAAAATAGCGCCCATACTGGAGCGCACCACTTTGGGATTGAAGGGATCGACACTGTTGGCACTGAGTAATAAACGGAAATGACCGAACCAGGCGAGCGTTCTTAAAATGGTGCCTAAATTGCCCGGGTCCTGGATTTCATGCAGGTAAATACAACGCTCCCCTTGCCAGTTTGTTGCTTTTTTATCGACTAAATTCGGCAAGGGCACACAGGCAACAATCCCCTGCGGGGTCTTGGTATCACTTAACTGGGACATCTGCTTTTTACTAACGGTGACCAGGTTAAATCCCGGATCTAGCTGCTGCGCCCAGTGTTGATAATCTTCGGTGATATATAAGGTTGTTTTGGCTAAAGCCGGCTGTGTTTTTGCCGCTTTGTGCAACTCAAGTACCAGATGTTCGCCCTCGACTAAATAATAGCCAAATTGTGCGCGGTATTTTTTATGCTGCAGCTTTTTGACGTCGTCCAGTTTCATACTACATTGCCTTTAAGGCTTTCGATGCAGCGCATTGTATCGTTTTGACTCTTGCAAGTCAGGCCAAAAGGTCCAAGAAATTTGCAAATCCGGTCTGCAAGCTTACAATTAGCGCCGTTTTAGCACTACTAAAAGTAAACTCGCTTTATGGCCCGATCAAAAACCAGTAAAAAATGGCTCGATGAACACGTTAACGACCCTTATGTAAAAAAGGCGCAAGTCGACGGTTTTCGTTCCCGTGCCAGCTATAAACTGATTGAAATCAACGAAAAGGACAAGTTGTTTCGCTCCGGTAATATTGTCATGGACTTGGGTTCGGCACCGGGTGGCTGGTCACAAGTTGTGGCGCCGATAGTCGGTGATTCGGGTCAGGTTATCGCATCGGATATTCTGCCGATGGATTCCATCATTGGTGTTACCTTTATTCAGGGTGATTTTACCGACGAGGCGGTGTATGACCGGATTTTACAGGTGCTGGGTAATAATAAGGTCGATGTGGTGATTTCGGATATGGCGCCAAATCTTAGCGGCGTTAACACAACCGACCAATATACCTCGATGTATCTTGTTGAATTAGCACTGGATATGGCGCGCAACGTGTTGAAACCCGGCGGCAGCTTTTGTGCAAAAGTGTTTCAGGGCGTAGGCTATGAAGAATATGCCAAAGAGGTTCGCAGCTCGTTTGATAAAGTGCTGGTGCGCAAACCTGCAGCGTCTCGCCCGCGTTCCCGCGAGGTATATATTGTTGGCAAAGGTTTTAAAGGCTAGCGTTCGAGCAAGGGTAATTTATCCGGCACGCCGTTCCATTCATCAGCATCTTCTGGCGGGGCTTTGAGTTCGTTAATATTCGGCCATTGCTGGCACAGCTTGGCATTAACATCTAAATACCCCTCCTGCCCGGCTGGCAGTTCGCTGTCTTGAAAAATGGCCTCAGCCGGACATTCCGGTACACACAATGCACAATCGATGCAAATGTCCGGATCGATCACCAAAAAGTTTGGCCCCTCAAAAAAAGCATCTACCGGGCACACGGCAACACAATCGGTGTATTTACACTTGATGCAATTGTCGGTCACTACAAAGGTCATTTCGCACTAACTACTTCGTCATTCAACATGGCGGCAAGTGTAAAGTAGCGCGGTTAAAACTCAAGTTTTTGTACAAGTCTGTTAACCTGTCCAAACAGGGGCTATCTATACAGGACTGGCTGATTTAAAATATCGCGCCCTGACGGAAAGGCCGTCCGGCGTTTTAAAGAGTATGAAGATTATGTTGCGTTTAACGGAGATTAAATTACCCCTTGATCATGATGAACAGGCACTTGAACTGGCGATTTTAGCCAAGCTCAACATCACTAAAAGTCAGCTGTTATCATTCAATTTGTTCAAGCGCGGTTACGACGCACGCAACAACAGAGATATTCAACTTATTTATACCCTCGACGTTGAGGTTGCCGGGCAAGCCGAGTTATTGCAGCAGTTTGCTCACGATCCCCATGTACGGATCACGCCGGATATGCAGTACAAGTTTGTCGCCCAGGCACCGGCTGAACTCGAATACAGACCTGTAGTTGTGGGGCTTGGCCCTTGCGGTTTATTTGCCGCGCTTATTTTGGCCCAAATGGGGTTTAAACCTATAGTGCTGGAACGCGGGAAAGCGGTGCGCGAACGGACTAAAGATACCTTTGGTTTCTGGCGTAAAAAACCACTTAATCCCGAATCTAATGTGCAGTTTGGCGAAGGTGGTGCCGGCACCTTTTCTGATGGCAAGCTGTATAGCCAGGTTAAGGATCGTAAACATTATGGCCGTAAAGTGCTGCACGAGTTTGTTGCTGCAGGCGCGCCCGAAGAAATTATGTATGTCAGCAAACCCCATATTGGTACCTTTAAACTGGTTAATATGGTGGAAAAAATGCGCCAGCAGATTATCGACTTGGGCGGTGAAATCCGCTTTAGTACCCGGGTCGAAAAACTGGATTTACAAAACACCGATAACGGCAAGCAAAAGATCCAGGGACTGCATTTCTCCGGTGGCGACTATCTAAGCTGCCAACAGGTCATTCTTGCCATTGGTCATAGCGCCCGCGACACCTTTGAATCACTCTATCAACAAGGTGTTTATATCGAAGCCAAGCCATTTTCGATCGGCTTTCGGATTGAACATGAGCAAAGCATGATCGACAAATGCCGGTTTGGCGACAATGCTGGCAACCCTATTTTGGGTGCAGCCGATTACAAACTGGTGCATCACTGCAAAAACGGCAGAACGGTGTACAGTTTTTGTATGTGTCCTGGCGGCACTGTGGTGGCGGCGGCTTCTGAGCCGGGTCGAGTGGTAACCAATGGCATGAGTCAGTATTCCCGGCATGAACGCAATGCCAATAGTGCCATTGTGGTGGGTATTACCCCTGAACAGGATTATCCGGACCATCCATTGGCCGGAATTCAATTACAGCGCAGTTTGGAAGAACTGGCATTTAAAGCAGGTGGTGAAAATTACCACGCACCAGCCCAACTGATTGGTGACTTTTTAGCAGGTAAAGCCAGTAGTGAACTGGGTGAAGTCACTCCTTCCTACACCCCCGGCATCACTCTAACGGATTTAGCCCAGGTAGTGCCTGATTATGTTACCCAGGCTATTCGCGAAGCCATTCCGGCTTTTGAACACCAGATTAAGGGATTTGCCAAAGCCGACGGTTTGCTAACCGGTGTCGAAACCCGTACCTCTTCACCAATTTGCATCAAACGCGATAATGACTACCAAAGTATCAACATTGAAGGCCTATACCCTGCCGGAGAAGGCGCTGGTTACGCTGGCGGGATCTGGTCAGCGGGCATTGACGGCATACGCGTTGCCGAAGCCGTCGCGCTGGCAATAAACGATGAGGCTTAGCTACTTTAAATGCCCCTGGCGACTGTTTATTGCTGCCTCAATGCATAAATAAAAAGCTTGGCGTAGAGTTTTTCCTTGAATGTGCTGACATGTTCAAGCTTCATTATTTTCAAATAAGGTATTTCTGCTTCTCCTGGTTTAACCAATTGCGCGCTAGCTAAAGTCGCTAACATGGCGAATATATTGCCGGTATTCAACTTCAACCATTGCAAGGCAGAAATAATAACATTCTCCTGTGCAGTAAAATCTTCACCAAAGGGATACTGGGGAAAATAATCCCGCAGTTGGGCTGATTTAAATTGTTGTTCAATCATTTGCGGGGTGTTGTTTCTGAACTCGGCGGGCACTTGCCAATCGGGTGATAATTTTTGATGACTCACTGCCTGTACCCGCAGGTTATCCTGAAAACGACTGTCGGCAATACAAATCATTCGCCGAATACAGATTTCGTCAGATTGTCCCCTAAGATCGGCCATACCATATTCAGTAATCACGATATCTCGAAGATGCCTGGGTATAGTGCAATAGCCATACTTCCAGACCACATTGGATTCAACCCTGCTTTTTCTGGTATGCACACTGCGTAGCATTAATATGGATCGGCTATCATCCAAAGCATGCGCCATGGCCACAAAATTGTACTGTCCTCCCACCCCGCTGACCACCTGATGATCTTCCAGACTATCAGACGCCGCTGCGCCCAGCACATCGACCTTCATACAGGTATTGATAAATCTGGCATTGATTCGTTGCAGCCGATCCAGGGTTTCACCACCATACAGCTCATTGACTTGGCTCACCGGTGTCATTTGAAATAACGATTTTTTATTATCGTGCAAGGCATGTAACCACTGATAAAATCGCTTTGAACCCATATAAAATGCTGCATGTAACACCACGCCATGATTCAACCTGTCGCCCAAACAATGTTGTTCAATCGCCTCCAGATTGTCGGGCTCATTGAGGTCCGTTGAAAACACCCGCCCGGCGCTATCGGACATGCAGCCTTTATTAAAGGTCAGGTCTGCTTTAAAGATCCCCAAATGCTTGAGCCTTAAAAACGTTGTGGCGCTAATGGTGTCATCGATAACCTGCCATTCAAGCAGTTTTTTAATCCAGCCTGGTTCAATCTTTTCAGTAATTTTTTGCTCGTTTAATAACCCTTGTATCTGGGCATCGGGATAGACCTTACGGTGCAGTATTCCTGCTTCGTATAAATGTACAAAACCCTCTACAAACATTTCGCTGGCCCCATACAAGCCTTGCTTAAACTTGCCGGTTTCGCCCGTTTTATCAATCAAGCTTTTAAATTTATTCGATATATTAGTTTCAGCCAATAAATCTTGGTAGACGCTGTTGTGCTGCTGCCTTAACCGAGTGCAATACACCATGGCATCGGCCAGAGAACCAATACCAATCTGTAAGGTGCCGCCATCTTTTATCAGTGTGCTGGCTAACAGCCCGATGCTGTAATCCGTGGGATTAATAGGCTGAGCCGGCGTGGCAAAGGGCTCAAAATAATCACTGGCGTGATCATGGAGCAAATCAAAAAAATCAGCCTCGACGGCTGCCTGTCCACCCATAAAAGGCAGATGTGGGTTAACCAGGCCAATTACCACTGGTCGTGGTTTGCCTCTACGCTTGGCCATTTTCAAGATATCCAATGTCAGATCGGGATTACAGCTCAAACAATATAGGTTGCCCTTCGCGCTTCGTTTTACAGCCACCATTTGCAAAATGACATTCACATCCCGGTCAACCATATCTCGCGCCACATGTGTGTAGTTGCTGCAGACGCTATTGCGCTGCGCCGTTTTTGAATGCAGCAGCTTGCCTGACTGCATATAGAACTCACGCACTATGATGTTGTCAGGCACACAATCCTGTTTTACATCATCGATATAGGCCAACTCCGGATATTGACCAAAAAATCGTTGATTGAAATGTTGCAGAAACCGGCGTTCCAATAAGGAATTACCTTTCGGCACTTCCAATGACAACGCAGTGAATATTTCCATATGCAATGGTTTATTGGCTTTGGCATGTTTATACAGGTAATTAAGCAAGGGATTAGGTTTACCAATGCCCAAAGGTGTCCCTATGATCCAGCGATCACCCAGCTTGTCTTTAAGCAAACTGACTGAATCCGCGTATGTTTTGGTTACTGGCGTCATGCAATTCCTCAACTGGATGGTCATTTTGGCCATATAAACGCCTCATCTGAGGTGCTTTTGACTTGATTGTAGACAAAACATGACCCGACACAACGGCCTGGAACAATGCAGCGCAAGTTTTTATAATCCCATATAAGGTAATTATGCTGCCGATATCACCGCCAGATTCTAAGACTGCTCCATTTGCGTTAACAGTTCATTATGCTGTTTAAAATTTAATCCGCAGCGTCGGATAAAATCATTCAGAGTGTCTATTTCATGATGGTGAGCAAAATAATCAATTGATTGATCTTTATTTATTTTCGGAAATACTCCGTATCCGGCCAACATACAGGCCCATGATTTGGGTTGATAGCTGCCCATTAATTTATGTTTGACCATATCGGCGGCAAAATCCTGGCTATGCTGCCAAAGGGTTAAAATTTGGCTTAAGGTATCGGAAATGTGTTTGTTAGCCGCATTATCCCGCCAATATTGGCTATCGGCGCGTTGGTTAGCTTTGTAGTGGCAAACTATATAGTCCCTGATGCCGTCAAATCTGGCATTAATATCCTGATTAAATGCCGCTTCATACTGGTTGCTAAATTGGCCTTGCTGGAAGTATTGAATAAACTGCGCAACAGTATTGAATGACAGCGCAATCGCCGTGGCTTCAAGGGGTTCAATAAAGCCTTGCGATAACCCCACAGCAAGACAGTTTTTGTGCCAATGCTTGTCAACTCGCCCTACTTTCATCGTCAAATGTCGAGCTTCGAGCTGATTGTCCAATAATCCTAAATGCTGTCTCAGTTCCGTTTCTGCCTGATTGGCGTCAATGTAATCACTGCTATATACATAGCCATTGCCAAAACGGTTTCTGAGCGGAATTTGCCATGCCCAGCCATTCGTCAGTGCGGTGGATTTAGTTTCTACCGGCAGCTCCCTGGATATTTCACTGGGCATCACCACGGCCGCATCGTTAAATAAATTATCCTTAAAACTCTGATAACCGACCTTTAATGTTTGTTGCATCAGCAACGAATCAAACCCCGAACAATCGATAAAAAAGTCAGCCTGCAACTGACTGCCATCAGCAAGCTTTAGCGCGCCCAGGTTACCGTCTTGATTGACTAACACCTCGGTTACTTTGCCTTCTATTCTCGTAACTCCTTTGCTTTGCGCATACTCGGCCAAGAACTGACCTAACAGCGCAGAATCAAAGTGGTAGCCATACGCAATACCAAAAGGAAAAGATTCATCCGGCAAGGGCCCCAAGTTATTTCTGGATAAATAGGTTTCCAAAAAATATTTATCCGGATGGGCGTATACGTTATAGCCTTGTTTGCGAGCTTGAATGTTTTTGAAAAACAACGGCACGGTAAATACGTCATCTATTTGGGCCGCGAAGGGATGAAAATAGGATTCAAAATCCGGGACGGTAGACCATTTATTAAAGGTAATGCCGTTTTTGTAGGTGGCGTTACAACGCGGCATCCATTGTGAATCTGCGACGCCAATTGCATCAAAAAACAGCTTCAGGTGCGGAGTACTGCCCTCGCCCACCCCGATAATGCCGATGTCTTTAGATTCAACCAGAATGATATCGGTATCTTGCCACTGGTTTGCCAACAAGTTAGCTGCCATCCAACCGGCGGTTCCGCCACCGACAATCATTACTTTTTGGGGTTTACTGCCACTGTTTTCCATTGCTATCTACACATCCGTTATTTTTGTAATTTTTGGATAAAATAATCTTTGATCAATTGGATATAGTCGGGCGACATCTTACCCAATAGGTGATGTTGATGCTGCGGAATATAAGAGCCTGGATCAACACCTTGCTTAAATAAATAGTGATCAAACATGCATCGCCAGGCGTCGCGTTGTTTGGGCGACAGATCCCGCATCGCCAGTAATGCCAGATTCAAACTGTCAATGGGGCTTGGCGAGGTCGCATTGGGAGCAGATGAGCCGTTCCACCAATAGTTCATTAACGCATTCACCTTTGCCAAGGATTCAACATGGTGCCACCACAACATGGGAATAAAAATCGCATCACCGGGATTAAGCTCAGCACTGTAAGCCTCGGCTAACGCCTGTTTAAACAGCGGATAACGTTCAAAATCAGGATTGTTTAAGTCGACTAAACTGGTGGGCGCACCGGCCGGGGTAAAATTGAGCGAACCGGGATACAAGTTGCAGGTTTGCTGTGGCGGAAAAAGCACAAAACGCCTGCGGCCCGCTACCACACAAGCCAGATTATCCGAGCCATCATAATGGGCACTGACAATCCCTTCATTACCTACCCATAAGCGTGGCTCCAGTTCGGGGAAAAACTCGCTACGATTTTCATCCACCAATCCGGGTAAAATCTCGCTAACAAGGGTGTTCTGCATGGAAATAGCCGGGTAAATTTCTCTGTCGATTAGCTCTAACAACCGTGCCAAAAACAAATCGACCCGCTCTTCGCCGTTCAGGTAATTAATGCCGGTCATATCATCGTTATAATAAAAACGTTTTTTTGCCGCAGGTGGCGCTACCACCATAGTGGTTTTCTTGCCGTTATAAAATTGATTAAGGTAAGCGACAAAATCTCCAGGTGATTTTTTACCCGCCGCGACAACTGGCCAATGTCGAGCAAAACCACGGAGTACCACAGGCTTTTGCTGGGGGGCAATATCAGTAAAAAACTGCTCCGCATCAATATGGGTAAATTCCGCAATGCTTTTAAACGTCGTCATCGATCGGTTATCACATCTTCAGAATTGAATTAGCAGCACAATGTGCCTGAATATATTCATGGTGGTTGGGCATTTTCATCACGGTATCATGGAGCATTTGTACATTGTTACTCATTGTACTGGCCAGATCCTGGCGATCAAACGCATCGAGTAAGGGATGATACTTTTGCGGCCGTATATTCATGCCCTCCAGGATCGAGCACCAGCTATCACTGCTGAAAAATTGCCCCGCAGTATGTTCCAGCTGACCTCTTTTGCGGAACAGACGTATTTTTTCCTGCAGTGAGTCCGGCACCGGCATCGTCTGGCACCAGCGCCAAAAATCGCTATCGTCACGACCCGAGGTACAATAATGCAAAATAATAAAATCGCGAATTTCCTGATAATCAGCATCAATGTGTTGATTAAAGCGTTGCTCATTGTCAGCGTCAAAATCAACATCAGGAAAGTGCTTGATAAAATGCACCAGGGTTTTGTAGACCAAGTGGATTGCGGTCGATTCCAGGGGTTCTAAAAATCCGGCAGCCAATCCCAGTGCTAAACAGTTGTTGTGCCATATTTTATTTCGCTTGCCGGTCACGAATGGGATAATACCCGGCTCATTCAACAGTTTACCGCTAACACTGTTTAGTAACGTATCCACCGCCTGGTCGTCACTGCAAAACTGGCTGGCAAACACATAGCCATTGCCGATACGGTGTTGCAGCGGTATTTTCCAGCTCCAGCCCGCTTGCTGCGCGGTGGCAACGGTATAGGGGACTAGATTATCGACAGCTTCAGTTTGCAGGGTAACAGCGCGATTACAGGGCAAATAATGTGACCAGTCCTGATAACCTACTTTTAGTGCTTCTTCGATCAACAGTCCTTTAAAGCCGGTGCAGTCAATAAAGAAATCACTGTCGATCGTCGAGCCGTTATCCAGTTCCAGGCGCCTAATAAAAGCTTTATCATCAACAACAACCTTGTTTACCGTCGCTTCTATCCGGCTTACTCCCCGTTTAAGACAAAGCCCGGTTAGATAACGGGCGAGTTGAACCGCATCTAAATGCAGGGCATGAGCAAAGCTTGATAACACCCAGTTTTGAGCTTGCCCGTCTTGCAGTTGGGCCGCTGGCGGACGTAGCATAAAACGCTCTTTTTCGGCCATAATAGCGCTGGGGGAATAATCAAGCCAACGGCCAGCTTGCCCGTCCGCGAGTGACTTTAACCAGACCTGATAAAAATCAAAACCATTGATGTCCTTGCCCACTTTACCAAAGGGATGAAAATAGCTTTGTCCGGGGGTTAGCCAATTGTCGAAGCGAATACCCAGTTTAAAACTGGCAGACGTGGCCTGGATAAATTCTTTGAGATTGATTTGGCTGGCTTGTAAAAAGTCCATTATTGACGGAACGGTAGATTCCCCCACGCCAATACTGGCAATATCAGCAGATTCAACCAGCGTAATCTGGATTTTACTTCCTCGCAAAGCGGAAGAAAGTAATGTTGCAGCCATCCAGCCCGCGGTTCCACCACCGACTATACAGATGGACTTCAAGGCGTTTTGCATCGTAAAACCGTATTGGGATTAATTGCCATCTCCTGTTATCAGACGGAGTTTTTATTATTTGTTGTGAGTCACTAAAAGTAAATAAACTGCGCAGTATTGCTACTACGCAGTTTATCTTACCTATTTTGCCAAGGTTAGCTATCAGAAAGTCGCCCGAACGGTTAACGCATAACGACGATCGGTATTGAAGGTAAACCCGTCGGTTAAAGTGCCTTGCTGATCTTGTTGATATTGGGTTTCTGTATCGGTACCCAGCACATTATTAACTTGTAAGCCCACTTTGACGTTTTCATTAATAGCGTAAAAGAAGCTTGCATCCATCATGCCCTGATCCTTTGAATAGGCCGGTACAAACTCTTCAGACTCACGCAAGGTCAACAGATATTCTGACCGCCATGTATAGGCTAAACGGAAGGAAATATCGTTCTTCTCATACATGCCAACAATATTGTAGTTCTGGTCTGAATAACCCTGCAGCGGCAAGCCGGTAAATTGACGGAAACTGTTACGATTATCGCTAATCGGTACTCCCGCCCCGTCATATTGAAGTGCCTGAGTTGGATTGGTATTAGGATCTTCCAGACCGCTTTGATCAATATAGGTATAGTTAAGTTGTAAGCCTAAACCACTCCATAAACCGGGTAACATATCGTAAAACTGCGAATATGAAATCTCGAAACCCCGAATAGTGCCGGAGCCGGTGTTATCCGGACCATAGGCCGACACCGGAAAGCTGGTTCCATCGACTTCCACTTCTGTGGAAAACTGTCTGTTGCGAATAATATTTGACAGTTTTTTATGGAACAAACCAGCCGTCAACGATCCCGCCTCTGCAAAGTACCACTCTGCAGTTAAATCAAGGTTAATGGAATCTTCAGGCTCCAGGAACGGGTTACGGGCGTTAGCGCTGATTTCAATGTTTTTCAGATCGACAACCGGGTTAGTGGTGTCATCTCTGGCTTCATCAGGATTCTGCAATACCTGTTCATACCCCAAGTTAAGCACCATTTTATTGGCTGAATCTACCAGGCTTGGGTAATAAAGGCCTTTAGAAGCACCAAATCTCACCACTACATCATCAGTCAGGCCGAAGCTCAGGTTCAGGCTGGGCAATACTGTCGTATAATCGGTCCCTTCTACGGTGCTGGAGATCGCTTCACCAGAGGCCAATGCAAAAATGCTGGGATATTGATTCAGCATAACTTGATAGAGAGATCCTGTTTCATCAGTGCCACGGCTGGAAGTTGGAGGAAAATTGACTCCCCCGGTCGATTCCAGCTGATAGTTCACGTAACGTAAGCCAAAGTTACCTTTGACTAAAACATCCGACCACTCAACGTCAAAATCGGCGCGAACATAGAATTCAGTACGCTCGGTGTTACTGGAGCTGATATGACGCGGGGCAAAATGACTGAAAGCACGATCCGCTAAATCGGCATAAGGTAACGCACAAGCACCGCTGCCATCCATTGCATTACCCACCGCATTCCATGTACCGCAGCCATTACGCAGGCTTTGTTCGTAATTTTGCACCAGCTCCATACGCGGGAACAAAAAGCTGGTGTTAGGTCCCATTAACGTATCGCCATTGTTATGGTCTGCAAAACTAATCCGTTCAAATAACTCAGGAGCTACTTGCGGTGACGCGTTGTAGGAATCTTGTGCAATCCATGGCGTACCCAAGGCCTGCCAACCTTCGTATTCGGTATTACGTACGATCAGCTCTTTGTTGGAATGATAAAGTCCGGCCTTTATTGCGGTAAACGCGCCAGCCAGTTTGTACTCCACATCCAACTGGAAGGTATTAGCCTTGGCTTCATTAAACTCTTCTTGTTGCATACCACTGCCTAATCGTAAAAACGGATTAGTGTCAGGTTCTACATCTGGCGGCATGGAGGTATTGGCACTCAAAAATTCCAATGCCGGATCCGAACCTCTTAAATCCAGGAAAAATGGCGCATTTTCGGCGGTCTGGTTACCATTCATGATCGATGTCATGCCGTTGTTGTGAACCACTTGTTCAGAATCAACATGCTGATAATCGACGACGACGGTTAATAAATCCGTGGGATTAAAGATCACATTCAAAGACGTATCTTTTACCTTATTTTCGTTAAAGTTATAACGTGAGCGGAACTGAAGGGGCACATTGGGCTCGCTCGCGCGCCCTACGCCTGATGTAAGGTAGCCGTCGTCATCAACGGTTAAAGGATGCCCCTCATCACTTCCATCAAACCATTGAACGGCATTGGGCGCATAGGGTTTAAAAGCTTGATCAGCCTGAGTGATGACATGTTCCCGCCAGACTAGAGAGGCTGTAGAACTTATGTGCTCCAAGGTTGCGGTAATTTTTTCATCCGGACTTTGCCACTGTAAAGAGGCAGTGAAACCTCGGCGCTTACGATCATTTTCCGCAGAGGTCATCGTGTAGCTGGCCGGTGCATACCAGGTCACGCCATCAGGTTGCCCCTCAAGTGGTTGACCATCAAATTCAGGTACATAATTGGCAGCGTCTTCATCGCTATACTGCACAGCATCTGGAAAGCCAAGATTGTCACAGTTCCGCCAATCTGCCGCATCCGGAATACAAGGACTAGAATATTGACCAGCGTTAATACCCGGGCTAGGGGTTCCCCACTCATCGTAGGAAAAAGTATCTAGAGGACCACGGCTATGGAAATTTCCCAAGCCAAAACCATCGCCCCGGGTTTGAAACTCAGACTGGGAAGCGGCAACCAATAAACCGAACTTGCCAGAATCGGTATCCCAGTTGTCAGAAAAAAGGGCACTGAATGATGGCGTGGTTTCTTCGCGGTAGTCGCCGTAATTAGCTTGCGCACTGACCGAAACCAAACGCTTATCCGAATCAAAAGGCTTGCGAGTCACCAGATTAACCGTACCGGCGATACCTCCGGAAATCAGATCGGCAGTCTGGTTTTTAACGACTTCAACTGAACCCAGTAATTCGGCCGGGAAATCTTCATAGCTTAGTCCGCCCCATGGGTTAGCGCTGAAACTATCACGACCGTTAATTTCACTGCGCACCCGATCCAGGCCACGCACCAATACACTGGTTCCTTCATCGGCATAGTGTTTGGGATCATCAGATGCCGCGAAGCGTTCAATGGTTACTCCCGGTACACGTTGAAGCGCTTCGGTAACCGAGCTGTCAGGCAGTGCACCAATATCTGATGCAGTAATGGCATCTTTAACCGTGTCGGCAAAGCGTTTGAGATCCTGCGCCGTTTGAATACTTTGGCGAATGCCGCGAATTTCTATGACTTCGGTGGATTCATCTGGGGCCTGCGCTTCGGTGGCCGCTTCCTGCGCTAAAACAGGGGCAGAAAGCGCACAAGATATGGCAATGACCAGACGTTTTTTATTGAATTTATCAGACATGTTTATCCCTCATTATTTTTATATAAACTTGGCTATTGGCATAGCCTTAGTTTGATCTTCTATTAACGTTAAAAACTGACTTAGCTCATTTTTATCCGTGATAAAAATGAAAAATAGTGAGGGCATCAAAACGTCAGAATCTCTGTGACATGAAAACTGTCATTGATTCTATTTTCTGCAACAACATCACTTATAAACCATCGCATCTAGGTCGAATATCCTTAGCCACAAAAATGTGGGTTAGATAAAAACATCCATTAAAGCCTTCTACTTATTGCTTTTTAACCTTAATGACAGCGCTGTCAAATCATGCTCAAAAAATATGCACTTCGTGCTATATGTCTACTTCTAAACCATAATGACAGCGCTGTCAATTGCATCCGTGCTAAATTATTTATTTTTGCTTAACCGAACATCCCCCTCTTCCCTACTTTTATCTGCCAGGCAAAATAACCATCGACGTCATTGTGGCGGGCTACAGTCAACACTGTATTCATCCCTTTAATATTTTTGACATAAAACTGCCATATACTGGATCAACTGCATTAATTACCGGCTTTTTACATGTTGTGGCGGTTGTTTACATCCAGACAGGGCTACCGATTTGGTCTGTGTTTTTTAACCATACTGATTGTCTCTACCATGCTGGTGTTTGTCCCCCAGCAAGCCAGTTCGGTTAACTTAAGCGATTACTATCACTATCAATGTGATATGCAGGACAAACAATCGAATAATCCGCGTTTCCGCTTTTTGACAGTGTCCTCGTTATACGTTGATCGTATTGCGCAACGTTTATGCCGCTCACCGGTGATGGCAGAACACTATTCTGGCGTGACTATTTCATGGAAGCCGCGCTGGCTGTTATCCCCGACCGAAGTGGTAAATGAAAATTATGATTTGATCTGGAGTAGAGAAAACGCCCTGCGCGGACTAGTGCCGGGGTACCAGCATTATTACCAATTGCTGATGGCATTTGATAACTACAAGGTTTACTGGTTCAGCAAAGGTCAGACTCCCATTTTGGAGCAGGCCTACTTCGAGAATAAACGTGTAGGGATATTAACCGACAGACTCAGCCAAACTCACCACTTGCTGCCATTAATGTCATTAAAAGACGCCAATATTCAACTATCCGACCAACAGCTAATCGCCTTCGATGATGCCAGAAACCTGTACCAGGCCTTTGCCACAGGTGAGATTGATCTGATGACCGGCGGAGACTGGTTACAACGGGAAATCGACGCCCCCATATCTGGATTATTGATCAGCGATAAAGTCAACGCTGCTTCACTATTTATTCGCAAAAGTCACCCACCGGCGGTTGACTGCGCGCTGGTTCGGGTGATGGAAACCTATCAGGAAACATTGCTAAACACCCATATCCAACCAGATATAGACATCCACTGTGATGCCAGTTAATTCATTTCCAATCCGCTATCTGACTGGCAAACAGCAAATGTTGCTGCTTTGGCTCGGACTGAGTTTATTATTTATGTTAAGTTGCTGGAGCGTAGCTCGAGCCACACTTAACCATTCACTAACCCAAAGCTTGCAGCAGCAACTCCCCACCAAACTCCAAAATGCGCTGTACTACAGCAATGATGACGGCCCAATTGTTCAGTTAATACAGCATAATATTAATCGCGATCTGGTTAACTTAAAGGTCCAAAACCAGTTACCGGTGTTTAATCTATGCCATGGCAACGTCATTGAGCTAATGGCTGGCGTTGACGATACTGCCGGGTTTAACCAAATCAGTATTAAATGGTCGTTAGGTAAACTAAAAAAGCAGACCTTTATTGCTGTCAGTTGCCAGACTAACTGGCCGGTTGCTGTTATTTACCCTGCAGGATTTGCCGCCGCATTACTGTTTTTCTATCATCTGTTGCCTGTACCGCTGTCCGCCAGTGGTCAACGAATAAGGCAAAGTATACAACCGCATATGTCCAACCTGCAGGCACATTATTGGGCCCGGCTGCTGCAGCAAGGTAATGCCACACAGCACTTGTTATTCGAGCATTTATTAGCGGCGCATGGGCAGGACATTCCCGCCCTGTCCAACTGGACCATGCGGCCGCAAGTCGCTGCGTTAACGTCCAAACAACTTGACTGGTTTATGCTCGCCACAGATAAATTCCACTATTCAAAGCAGCAGGCGCTTGACGTCGCACTCGCTCCCGCTCAACTGAGCTTTAGCCAAACTCCAGGGCACATCAAGGTGCAAGGACTGAGCATCAAGCTCATGAAAACGCCTTATTTTTATTATCTGTGGTATGCCTGTTTAAGGCATCAGGGCGACGGCTGGCAGCTTAATCCTTCGGTCAATCGTGCAGATAAAACCGCTGCCGACATGTTAATCACACTCATGCGCAATGCTGGCGGTCATAGCAAAGCGCTCAATGACTTACTCGAACACGGATTGCGCGCCAAAATTCTTGATCAAAACCGTAACAAGCTCAAAGCGGAACTCATCGCCCTGCTAGGCGAATCGCTGGCAGAAGATTACCTGTTTGATACCGAACGCGATCTTAAAAGTGGCCGGTATCGCTATCGTCTGAGTCTTGCCGCAGAAGCCGTCACATTACCTCAACAACTTTTAGCACAACAGTAAATCACTGAAATATAAAGGTTAATTATTTTAGAGATATCTCTTTTTGGCTAAAGATATCCTTTTAACCAGACTGAAATATTTTCCCTCCACTATCACCCCCAACAGATTCATTACCTTATCCGCTTCACACAATTTAGGAGTAAACCATAGTGGAATTTGCGAACAACAAAGTGACTTGTGGAATATTGTTAGTTCTTGCTGGCAGCAGTTTTTGCAGCCAGGCTGATGAAACTCAACAACAACCAGACGAAAGAGTTATAGAAGAGGTTATTGCAACTGCCTCTCCAATCCGCGACAGTCAAAAAGCCGCTATTGATGCCAAAAGACAAGCCAATAACTACGTTGATGTGGTATCAGCCGATACCATTGGCCGTTTTCCTGACCAGAACCTGGCCGATTCTCTGGGCCGTATTCCGGGATTAGCAATTGAACGTGATCAGGGTCAGGCTCGTTATATTAACTTCCGTGGCACCCCTTTTCGTTACACCACTTTAGCAGTTGACGGGATGACTATTCCAGGCGCTGAAAATGGTCGAGTGCCACGTTTTGACAGTTTTCCAGCCGTTATTACTCGTAAGATTGAAGCCAACAAGGCGATTACCGCCGATATGCCCGGTGAATCAGTGGCCGGCTTTATCAATATTGACACCTTTAACCCTTTTGATACCCAAGGCATCTCACTCGCTGCCGATGTCGGTTATGGACAGCAAAAGTTAGGTGGCGGTGATATCGACAAATTGTCGCTACGCACTTCCTGGTCAAATGACAACCTGGGTATTACTTTATTTGGCTCAAAAAACAGTCGCGAACAAACCACCGACAACCGTGAAATGGACTTGGAACAACAAAACGGTGAGTTAGTGGTGAACGAAATGGATATACGCAGCTATAAGGTTTTGCGTGAAGATATGGCCTATGGCGGCCGCTTTGAATATCGTCCCGGTAACAATATGGATCGCTTTTTCTTTAGCACCTTGTATAGCGAATTCCAGGATCACGAAGAACGTAACCAGTTTGTATTCAGTTTTGCTGATGGTGCTGGTGCGATGGGCACAACCGTCTCCCCCGGGGCAACAGGCAGTGGCTTGGCAATTGTAAGCCGGATGCTGGAAGATGGATTGTATGAAAATTCCACCTTTACCAATACCTTAGGCACAGATCTGCAATTGAGTGACTGGCTGATTGAAGGGCGAGTCAACTACACCCGGACCGAAAGTAAAATGTTTTTACCTCTTCCCTATGGTGCTGGCGGCTCTGTCTTTGCCAGTTATGACTTGAGTGATATTAACGATCCTATCGTCACGCTGGATACAACTAATGGCAAAGCCACCGACATTGATAACTACGCCTTAAATCTTTTTATTATGTATGACTCAACCCTAAAAATTGATTCATGGAAATATAAAATAGATGGTCAAAAAGACGTAAAACTGGGCAACCTGTCTGGTCAGCTAAAAGTGGGGGCGATGTATGATACCCGTTCAGCTGAAGGTGATGGCTCTGATGGCTCACCCCAATATCATCTGTGGGGAGTCGATCCGGCAGACTATGTTACCGATACTCCCTGGGAGACCGATTTTACCAACAGTATCAACGGCACTTATTTTGACAATAAAGGTTTGCGCCAGGCTCTAGAACAGGCCTCCGGTGGGATAACGGCTAATCCAAGCGCTGCCAACGCAATCAGAATCGACGAAAATATTGCCGTTGCTTATGGCATGTTAACCACGGATTTTGCCTGGGGATCACTGGTTACCGGTGTGCGAATCGAAAATACCGATTACGCCAGCATCGGACCGGAAGGAGAGCAAAGCGACAGCTTTACTAATGTCTTACCCAGCGCCCATCTGAATGTCGATTTAGCTGATGACATGAAATTACGTGCATCGCTGACTACCGGGATCAGTCGCCCGTCATATAACGAATGGCGCGCTTCGGCGAGTGTTGATACCACCGAACAAACGATCAGCGGGGGTAACCCAAGTCTGGAAGCTGAAAAAGCCTACGGCGGAGATGTATCGCTGGAATGGTATGCCGGCAACGCCAGTTTAATTGCACTGAGTGCATTCTACCGGCATATCGACAATGTTATTTATGCTGACACCTCTGATATTGATGCCGGTTTTTATGTACCTGAATTTGCTGGCCAGCAATGGGAATATACCGGTTTTGTTAACGGCAAAGACGGTTTTTTTCAGGGCCTGGAATTTAACCTGATAGCCCAGGCATCTGATTTTATCAGCCAACAACTGGACGGATTTGGTTTTAACTTTAACCTGACCCTGCTAGACAGTGAAATGACGACCTTAAGTGGCACCACTTTCAGTCTGCCCGGCACCTCGGATCTAATCTATAACACCTCGATATTTTACGAAAATGACAGTCTGTCCATCCGCTTAAACTACCAATTCCGTGATGACTGGTTGTCCACCACCGAAAATGATTCGATGGGTGAATACTGGAATGCGCAGAAACGTCTCGACTTGTCTGTCAGCTATACCCTGCCAGACCCCATTGCCGGGGCTGATGTCAGCTTTTACGCCAACGCCAATAACCTGACTGACGAAATCGATATTCGTTATTCAGGTACCGAAGCCACACCTAACCAGATTGAACGCTACGGTCGCCGTTTTATGGCGGGTATGCGGGTTAACTTCTAAGTCCAATTTATAGAGCCGCCGTTATGGCGGCCTTCTGGCAAGTTATTTATAAAAGGAAAGTATCATGCAAACAAACAAAACCATTTTAGCAACAGCCTTGTTTGGTCTGCTAGGACCGAGTGTTGCTCTTGCAGGCAGCCTAAATGGCAACGTTGAATATCACAACGGCCAGTATCAACTGACCTGGCAATCCAGCAGTCCGGTTACGGTTAAAGTCACTGAGGTGGAACAGGCGGCTCAGACCACTACGCTGGTTAAACAAAGTTCACTGTTGCGTTTCAACTGGCCAGCTGAAGATAATCATCGCCACTATTTTTCACTGAGTAATACTGAAGGCGACAATATCACTTTAGCCACACGATTGCTGCCGCTTGAAGGAGGACGCAACTTTCGTGATCTCGGCGGCTATCAAACCACCGACGGCAAAACGGTAAAATGGGGCAAAATCTATCGCTCTGGCGTTTTGGCCGGCTTAACCGATCAGGATTACCAGTTCATTAACGAACTGGATATAAAAACCGTGGTGGATTTTCGCACTAACTCCGAGCGCAGTAGTGAAGTAACCGACTGGCGCGCTTCTGCCATTGACGTAATCCAAAAAGATTACGAAATGGATTTTGATATGAGCCAAATTGGCGCATTGCTAAGGCGTCCGGATCTGAATAAACAGATGATGGAAAACATGATGGCGCAGATGTACCCCAGAATTCTTGAAGATCAAAAGCAAAACTACACCGCGATGTTTGATGCGTTGGTAAACAGTAACGACGGTTTACTTTTTCACTGTACCGCCGGGAAAGACCGTACCGGTATCAGCGCACTATTAGTGTTAACTGCATTGGGCGTGGATAAACAAACGGCTATCGATGACTATATGGCCACCAACCAGTATCTTGATCCTCACGCTCTGATGCCGAAAAACAATGAACAGATGGATCCCAAGATGGCCGCCATGATGCAGATGTTTGCCAGCCTACCAGCTGATGTCGTGCAACCGCTGATGGGGGTCACTCAACCTTTAATCGAAGCGGCTATCAGTAAAATGGAAAGCCAGCATGGCTCTATCTTGCAGTATATCCAGCAAGAACTTGACGTCAGCGATAAGGATATCAGCGTTTTACGCCAAAAATATCTGAACTAATATTGTCACCACCTGCTTCGGCAGGTGGACTATTTTGACTGCGACGGTGCCCCCTTCTATTTTCAGCAACCGGCATTAATATGTTTACCTGCAATCCTGTAATTTTTCTCATTACATTGACCTAATGGCCGACATAACAAAAGCAAACTGTTAACGCTTTGTGTATATTAGCTGTGATTAAAACTAATACTACCGAGCCATATTACAACGGTAGAACACGCTTTTAGGATGTCAGTATGAGCAAAACCAACCAATTGTTTTCATATTTGTTTATTATTCTTTTTATTGAAACGCTTGCTCTGGCGTTTATTCATAATACCTTTCTGGAAACCTTTTTTATTGGGTTACCGACCCTCGTAGTGCCGCTAGTGATGCTGAAAAGTTCCGGCGATTCTCCTTTGTTTCGGCACACCTGTGCTTTGGCGGCAATGGTATTTGCCTGTTTGCATATTCACCAAACCAACGGCTTGATTGAAGTGCATTTCGAGATATTTATCTTGATGGCTTTCTTGCTTATTTTCAAAGACTGGCGGATTTTCCTGTCGGCCGTCACCCTGGTTGCTGTGCACCATTTGTCATTTTATTTTTTACAACTGAATAATACCGGTGTGTATATTTTTGACGAAAGCCGCCTGATGTTTTCCACCGTGATTATTCACGCCGTCTATGCACTGGTAGAAGCCGCCATTGTGGGTTTTATCGCCCGCAGTCTTTATGAAGACAGCATTGTTGGTCAACAGCTGTCGTCTGTTACCGAAACACTGACCTCAAACCCCAACGCTATTGATTTAAAACTGCGTACCCAATCAGAACACCGGCCTGTGCTCAAACATTTCAATCAGTTGCTGGCATTGCTGGATGAGGTAATCAGTGGCGCCAAACAACAGGCTAATCAACTTAATACCAACGCTGAGCACCTGCTCAGTGCCAAGGACGTGCTGGAACACTCGGCACAGGAGCAACAGCAAGAAACCGGCGCGATCGCCACCGCCGCCGAACAGATGTCGGTCACCATTTCATCAATTTCCAACAATACCTCCGAGTTAAGTGAAAAAATGCAGCAAGCCAATAGCTTGACGCTGGACACCACCCAGCAAGTTGCCAATGTCAAAAACAAAAATCTCGAACTGGTCGATACCCTCAATCAGACTAGCCAGAGCATCGATGAACTTGCCCACTCCAGTACCGAAATTAATGGACTATTATCCGAAATTAGCGGAATTGCCGAACAAACCAATTTATTGGCATTAAATGCCGCCATTGAAGCCGCCCGAGCCGGAGAACAGGGCCGTGGTTTTGCTGTGGTAGCGGATGAGGTCCGGGCGTTGGCCAATCGCACCAAAGTCAGTACCGACAAAATTGCGGTAACCCTCAAACAGCTGGATAGTTGTTCCAAAAACTCGACTAAATCGATGGCCGATTGTATTAGCGCAGTTAATATTATTATCGATGTCACTGAACAGGCTCGCGAACATATGCAGCAGACAGCCATACTGGTATCAGACTCGAATACAATTGCAACCAGCGTCGAAAGTGCCTTGAAAGAACAGACAGACGCCATGGATAATATCGCTAAAAGCACCGATAAAATGAGGGATATGGTCGGTGACGATATTCAAAAACTGAGCTTGCTGGTAGAAGAAGCTCACAGCATCAGTAAAGGAGTGCAGGCATTGGAACACAACATTGCCAACTTTAAATAGTCCCTTACCTCGATGGCATTATTTATTATTTGTTGTATGGCTAACCAGCGTCGTTATCGGCGCCTGTTATTTTATAAAACTCAGACTGGTTGAGTTTGATCCTGATGGCAAGCTCGCCAATGCAGATAGTGCAATATTCGTCGCTAATATTGCACATCTGTTACAACTTCATCCCGATCAGCTCAGCAATAGCATAATTCATTTCCGTCAGCGAAACTGCCGTTGTTCAACTTACAGTAGTGAACATACCTACGCTATAGATTTACTGGCTTCCAAAGACAGCTTTACTATTTTACATAAGTGGGTCAACCATGAGCTATCGACTATGGTTCCGGCCACTCCGGCAATCATGATTGTCGGAAACAACAGCCAGCTGGTTTATTTTGGTCCCTACTCCACCGGCTTGGACTGTTCGGCCAACAACAGTCTCGTCGATACCGTATTACAAAATTATCGGCTGGGATTTAACCCAAAACTGATTCATCGCGACGCAGTGGGATGCTATTGCCAAACCTCCGCATTGCGTCAGGACTGATAGCAACATAAGCAGCAATTTACATCTATATCCTTTGCTTAATCACATTGCTGATTTGATCAATATATTTCCCCCAGGCATTACCTATATCTTCTGTGTATTGAATATTGAGGATATTTTGCAGCGCCAGCAAGAAAGCCGATTTCACTAAAATAAAGTGTTCGTCAATAATGCCTTTACCACGGTGCTTGTCGCCAAGCTCTTGCAATTCGGGCAGTAGGTTGTCGAACTGGTTGACATTGTTCACCGCGTCACTGATTACCTTATCAAAATGTTTTTGTTGCAGTTCAAATGGTTGGGTAAACATGGGTTTAAGCAAGGGAGAAAACTCGAATAAACATTCATAAAAACGTTTAGCCAGAGACGTTTTTCTTTCCTTGATAAGCTTGAATGAAGCAATAATTATCTGCTTTTCATGCTCAGTTAGATGTAGTTGTGCGTTAATTGAAATAACTCCCTGAATTAACCTCTGCGCAGACGCAGCCAAATTTTTAAATAGAGCGGTTTTATATCATGCAGCCTGCCCAAATGTATTGGGCTCAATCTGCCTATTGGTATAATTCACAACACCCAAATACGCAATTTTTTATGTTTAAATTAGCTATTTAAAATAGTTGTTTGAATCTCATCCAAAATGGACCTGATAACAATCGCAGTTGGTCGAATGGACAGCTCAGGTAGACAAAATTCGCAGATATCTTGCAAACGGCCTAAGTTATTGCTTTTAAGCCTTAATTAGCAGTTGACAGCAAACAGCCTACGACATAAATTTGCCGTTATGAAAACATTATTTATGCACACTTTTGTATTTTTTATGCCATCCGCCTAAGGAGGTAAGTGTGTGTCTGTTTCCGCAACCTCCCAAATGGGAGGTTTTTTATTTTGGGCGGTACTAAAAAGAGGATGTCCATGACTGACAATCAAGATTTACTAGCTCCTATCCGCGAGCAGATTACCCAGGTCGATCAGCAACTGTTACAGTTACTCTCAACCCGGCGACAACTGACCAATCAGGTCGCTGAAGCGAAAATCAAAACCGACAAGCCGGTACGAGATCAGCTTCGCGAGGAACAACTACTGGTGAAACTAATTAAGCAAGGCCAGAAAATCGGTCTGGATGCACATTATGTCACCCAATTGTTTCACGTGATTATTGAGGATTCGGTCCTTAATCAACAGGCCTTGCTGGCTGAGCGTGCCAATCCTGAACATAGTCAACCGCTGAATCGTGTGGCATTTTTAGGTAACAAAGGTTCCTACAGTTATCTAGCCACCCAAAAATACTTTTCCCGCCGTCCCGGTGAATTACTGGAAATTGGCTGCCAGAGCTTTAACGAAATTGTCCATAAGGTTGAGTCCAATCAGGCCGACTATGCAGTATTGCCCATTGAAAACACCTCTTCGGGCAGTATTAACGAAGTATACGATCAGCTTCAGCACACCAGTTTATCCATTATCGGTGAGCTCACCCACCCGATAAAACATGCGCTACTGGTCAGTACCGATACCGAAATCAGCCAAATTACGACCTTGTATGCGCACCCGCAGGTATTCGCTCAATGCAGCCATTTTCTTGCCGAACTGAGTAATATTGAAGTGAAAACCTGTGACAGCACTTCGGCGGCGATGATCAAGGTTAATGAACTGCAGTCCGGCAAGGTGGCAGCCATCGGCAGTGAAGCAGGTGGAGGTTTATACGGTTTGCACGCGATTAAATCCAATCTGGCTAACCAGAAAGAAAACCACAGTCGCTTTATTGTAGTGGCTCGCAAGGCCGTCAAAGTGCCATTGCAAGTGCCAGCTAAAACGACTTTGGTGATGTCAACAGTGCAAAAACCCGGTGCTCTGGTTGAAACTTTGCTCGTACTGCGTGACAACAATATCAATATGACGAAACTGGAATCCCGCCCTATTACCGGTAATCCCTGGGAAGAAATGTTTTATCTGGATGTGGAAGGCAATGTACAGGACGGCCCTATGCAGATAGCACTGGATAAACTCAAAGCCATTACCCGATACTTCAAGGTGTTGGGCTGCTATCCTACCGAGGAAGTGATCCCGACTAAAGTGGCGGCCGCCAATGCCTTACGGGAAAACGACTAGCGATAGCCACCTCAAAATAACGAGCCATCCGGCAGTTTTTGAGGTGACATGGATATATAAATAAAAAAACGGGCAGTTTTGGCTGCCCGTCTTTATCGACTAAATTCGTTATCCCAGTCTATTCATTGACATCAAAGGTGCGATCATCATCGGCTTTAAGCAGCAATTTCTTGCTGTCCTTCAGGCATGTCTTGGCATAGTCACCAAACCAGTTACCCGTCATAAAGAACTGCTTGATAAATTCGGCTTTATCACCACTTTCAACCAGCTTTAACGCACCATCAAACCTGTCCCGAAACCGCTTTAGTAACTCAATACTGTCTTTATTATTAAAAATAATATCCGCATATAGTGACGGATCCTGAGCAAACAACCTTCCCACCATCGCCAGTTCCAACCGGTAGATGGGCGAACTTAACGCAATCAGTTGCTGCAGATCCGGATCTTCGCCACGTAAATGATTGCCGTACACAAAACTGGAAAAATGGCGCATAACCTGAATAAAAGCCATGGCATGATCATGCTCCTGCGCCGAGGTTTCGTACAAGGACGCTCCCCATATTTTCATCTGCTCCAGCAACCACTGATAAGATTCGGTATGCTTACCATGACAGACCACCACCACTTGTTTAACCAGACTGGATACATCCGGGCCGAACATTGGGTGCAGCCCAACCACAGGTCCTTGATGGACATCCATCATCGCCTGATAAGGCTTTTGCTTGATACTGGTAATATCAGCCAAAATACAATCAGCTGGCAAGTTCGCCAACTGGCTGATAATTTTTTCGGTCAGTGCAATAGGTACCGCCACGATCACCAATCCGGCATCAGCCATAAGGCGGTCCGCATTGGGCCAGTCATCCTTTTCCAATATGGTGACCGGATAACCGCTGCGCTCAAACATCTGCACAAACACTTTACCTAGCGCCCCTGCTCCACCTATAACAACAACTTTGCCAATATCAGGATTAGTGCAAACATATTGTTCGTTCTGGGTCTGGTACGATTCACGCATCACCCGACGCAGGATATCTTCGACTAAATCGGGTGAAACGCCTTGTTGGATGGCCTGTTGCCGACGTTTAGCCAATAGCTCGGCCTCACGGGTTGGTACATAAATAGGCATGCCCACCTTGCTTTTGCAGATACCGACCTGGCGCGTGACTTCAGCTCTTTGTGCCAGCAGTTCAACCATTTGACTGTCCAGTCGGTCAATTTGCTGTCGTAACTGCTCAATGGACGGTGAATCATCACTCATATTTTATTAACAGACCCTATGCGATTGCTTGCAGTTTACTCATTCTTAATGGCAACACGGTAATTAATTTTTCCCGTGACGCTTTAAGTAATTTATCGGTAGCCGCCCAATCAATACAACCATCGGTAATTGACACGCCATATTCCAGTTCATGCACCGCTTTACCCTCGGTGCTCTGATTACCCGCCTTTAAGTGGCTTTCCAGCATAATACCAATTATCGACTGGTTACCTTCCAATATCTGGTTGACCACGTTTTCGGCCACCAAAGGCTGACGGCGATAATCCTTGCTGGAATTGGCATGACTGCAATCCACCACCAGACCTGCGCTCAATTTAGCGTTACGCAGTTGATCTTCACAATCGGCCACACACACTGAATCGTAATTAGGTTGTTTACCACCACGCAAAATAACATGCCCGTCAGGGTTACCACGAGTGCTGATCATCGCCACCTGACCTTGCTTGTTAATCCCCATAAAACTGTGACCGGTTGCTGCCGAGCGCAAGGCGTTAACCGCAATATCCAGACTACCGTCAGTGCCGTTTTTAAAACCGACAGGCATCGACAATCCGCTGGCCATTTCGCGATGAGTTTGAGATTCGGCGGTACGGGCACCAATTGCTACCCAGCTAAACAGTTCAGCCAGATACTGTGGACTAATGGGATCCAGCGCCTCTGTTGCCACCGGTAGTTCCAGTTCGGCCAACCAGATCAGTAATTCGCGGGCTTTACGCAAGCCGGTTTCAATATCGAAACTACCATCCAGATGAGGATCATTAATCAAGCCTTTCCAGCCGACAGTAGTACGGGGCTTTTCAAAATACACCCGCATCACAATATACAAGGTGTCTTTGGTTTCTTCATGCAGCTTTTTCAGTTTCAGTGCATATTCTTTGGCTGCGTCTATATCATGGATCGAGCATGGTCCGCTGACCACCAACAGCCGATGATCACGACGATGAATTATATCGCTGATAATTTGGCGTGACTGGTTTATTTCCTGTAAGGCGTGTTCATTAATCGGTAACTCCTGCTGCAACTGCTCAGGTGTAATCAATACCTGTTCAGCGCTGACATTACGATTATTCAAGGAATCCTTTAACATTTTGGTCTACCTGCTTATGACATAATTGGGGGATAAAAAGGATTACTTTCGCTAATAACATTCTAAAAACTTAATAGGAGGAATCCGGCTCTCTTTTTGTACACAATATTTTACAATCAATAAAATTATTAAATACATTTAAACGATTGACTTTTTAACAATTACTTAATGACACCGCAAGTCTTATTTTATAAAACTTGCTAAATATTGCATATTCTCTACTTTAGGCCGGTTTTAACTGCGCTGCCAAGTTTGTTTTTTATACAAAAATAATTCGTCCCTGTTGCGACGAAAATGTAAACGCAGTAGTCAGTAACGCACTTTTTCGATGTAACAGGATCAAAAAAGCCGGAATCAATCCGGCTTCACTAACAATAAAAATAAGTCAGTTAATAGGGAAAACCCGCAATCGGACTTGGCAAGGTATATAACCCACCACCGGCGGTCACCAGAATGGTTTTATGTTCCGCTCCGCCAAACGAGACATTCGTCGCTCTAGGCGCAATATCAATGCTGGTTAATTGCTGTCCTTCAGGCGATAACATCACCAATTTACCCGGTCCATGACTGGCAATATAAATGTTACCGGCGCAATCCACTGCCATTCCGTCCGGCTCGGGTACATGCGCAAAATCGGCACGTTCCCCCACACTACCGTCCTGATTCACGGGATAACGACTGATGGTGCCATTATTTTCACCGACATATAAAAAGGTTTGATCAGGCGACAAACTGATACCATTGGGATTACCACGTTCTCCATCAACAAGATGCACATCGCCTTGCCGATCTCGCCAGTAAACCCCTGTCATTCCGGTTTGTTTAGGTCTCGTTCCCAATTGCCAGTCAGGATCGGTGAAATACATGTCACCGCGGGCGCTAACCGCAATATCGTTGGGTGAATTAAAATGTTTGCCTTCAAAATCACTGACAACAATATCGCGTTTTTTGCTGGCGATATCATAACTGGAGACCGTTTGGCTGTCATGGGTGGTGGCGATCAAGCGCTGACCATCAATGGCAATACCGTTACTACCGCTGTTATCGATAAACACATCAAGTTGATCGGGTAATCTCAGGCGATGAATGATCGAACGGGGCCCGCTATCTTGCGGACCATCAAAATCCATTTCAGAAAAATAAAATACCTGATTTTTATCGTCCCAAACCGGCCCTTCGACAAATACATACTGATCGGTAATTTGACTCGCCTTTGTCTCTGCTGACAGCGGCGATTGCTGCGCAGTTGCGGCACAAAATGCCGGTAACTCGACAGTTGCTGCCAACTCGTTTGGCGACGATGAAGATGTTTGAGTTTGTAGGCTATCGTCATTGTCCTGGCAACCGGCTAAAACGGCAGTAACACAAAAAGCTAAAATAGAAAGTTTTTTATTCATTGGGTTCCCTGAATGATTGATAACAACAATGCGAACAATAGCTGCCTATCATAAACCATCCAACTTAGCCCTTCAGCGCCTTTTTAGGCAGTCTGGGGCAGTTTTTCTGGTACAAAAACAGCAAAAAGCCCGCAAATGCGGGCTTTTTTATAAGTTAACGTCAACACAGAAAAATTAATCTTAGTTAAGCTTCTCTTTGATACGTGCAGAACGACCTGAACGGTCACGCAAGTAATAAAGTTTAGCACGACGAACTGCACCACGACGTTTCACTTCAATAGAAGCGACTGACGGACTGTGCGTTTGGAAAACACGTTCAACACCTTCGCCGTTAGAAATTTTACGCACAGTAAAAGCGGAATGTAAGCCACGGTTACGCTTGGCAATCACTACACCTTCGTATGCCTGAAGACGCTCTTTATCGCCTTCTTTTACACGTACTTGAACTACTACTGTATCACCAGGGCCAAATGCAGGAACGTCAGTTTTAAGCTGTTCCTGTTCAATTTGCTTGATGATATCTTGACTGACTTTACTCATCATATCCTCACTTTCTGGTTAACTGTCATCTTGCTGCAGTGACTCTTGCTGAAACTCGTTCAACAATTGTTGCTGCTCCTCAGTCAGAGCCAGAGAATTTAATAATTCAGGGCGTCGTTGCCAGGTTCTGCCTAACGACTGTTTTAACCGCCACTGTCTAATTTTTTGATGATTACCACTTAATAACACCGCAGGAACCCACTGACCATTAAGGTCTTCCGGACGAGTATAGTGCGGACAATCCAGCAGGCCATCATTAAATGAGTCCTGCTCGGCGGACTGTTCATGTCCCAGTACCCCCGGAACAAATCGCGCTACTGCATCCATCAGGATCATGGCCGGAAGCTCACCGCCGCTGAGTACATAATCGCCAATCGACCATTCTTCGTCGACCTCGGCTTGTATGACTCGTTCGTCAATGCCTTCATAGCGTCCGGCGACTAAAATCAGATTGTCATTTTCAGACAACTGTTTAACACCTTGCTGATCAAGTTTTTTTCCCTGTGGTGACAGGTAAATCACCTTTGCTTTGCTTCCCGCCGCCTTTTTGGCCGCGTGAATTGCGTCTGTTAATGGCTGAACCATCATCAGCATGCCGGGTCCTCCACCGTAGGGCCGATCATCGACAGTACGGTGCTTGTCGTGGGTAAAGTCTCTTGGATTAAAAAACTCAACCTTTAACAATTCATTCTTGACGGCTCTGCCGGTTACACCCTGCTCAGTAAACGCCTGAAACATTTCAGGAAATAAACTGACCAAACCAAACCAACGCGTTGACGCCATCAGAACGATGGATCCCAATCCACCTGTATGGTTTTCGCCTCACGATCCACCGATTTAACAACTTGAGATTGTAAATAGGGGATCATTCTTTCTTTTTGACCAAAAGCATCATTGTGATTCGCCTGCACTAACAGTACATCGTTAGAGCCGGTTTCAAACAACTCCTTCACGTTACCCAGGTTATAACCTTGTTCGGTTATTACCTGCATACCAATCAGGTCACGCCAATAAAATTCATCTTCGGCCAGTTCAGGTAGTTGCTCGGCTTTAATCGAAATAGGCAGGTTTTTTAACAAATCCACCTGATCGCGATTATCGATCCCTACTATCTTGGCCACGACGCCTTTATTTTGCTTACGCCATTGTTCAACCTGATAAGTTTTAACCTGTCCACCCTGTTCTACAAACCACGGTGAGTAATCAAAAATACCAGTTAAATCATCGGTATAGGATGTGATTCTAACCCAGCCCTGCACACCATGTGGCGCACCAAACTGACCTACAACCAGAGTATCAGACGCGTTACTCACTCCTACACCTCTTTGCTGTTATTAAGCAGCAGCTTTTGCATCTTTAACCAAACGCTTCACACGGTCGGAAAGGCCTGCGCCATTTCCAACCCAGTGTTCTACGCGATCAAGATCAAGACGTAGTCTTTCTTCCTGACCTTGAGCAGTTGGGTTAAAGAAACCGATTTTCTCGATAAAACGACCATCGCGTGCACGACGGCTGTCTGCAACTACTACTTGATAAAATGGAGCCTTTTTGGCGCCACCACGCTGTAAACGAATAGTAACCATTGTTATGCCTCTAAACTCGTTGTGGGTATTTCGCTCCGATGAGCCTTCGAATTCCGAAGAACTCTCTGAAGAACAAAATCACCCGTAGCGCTAACGTTAACTTATACCTTCGACCGAGATCGAAGGCCGCAGTATTCTACTGATTATCGGGGGTTTTGCAAGGTAAAAAGCGGGATTATTCGCTGCTTGGCAGCATATTTTTGCCCATTCTGGGCAGAGCAAAGAAAAAACGTTTATTTTGTTGGCTGCGCCAAGCGTTTTAAGGGACTTTGCCATAAGCTGAACCGTTCGCCCTGAGCGCGAGGAACGAGTAGTCGAAGGACAACAACTTGATCTTTTTATTGGCTTCGTCAACGTTTTCAAACATGACATTCCGGTAGTCTTTTAAACCGGAATCCAGAAAAAATGCCAGCCACACCAAAAGCTTTAAAAATATTTTTATTGGCTTCGCCAACTGTCATCCCTGACATTTGTAACTCGCATCCCTGCGAGCTAGGCACTTTTCAAGGACGCAAAGTACCCAAAAGTCCTCTCGCTCCACTAACTTTCTGATTCCGCCTGAGAAGTTGGCTTGAATGTCGAAATGGCCGGATGTAACATCCATGTAAGAAACCGGCCTTGTCCGAACGTCCTGTTCGGCCATTCGACAAGCCCTCTTCCCAACCGGGAAAGTTATAGTCGCTAATACATCGACCTGTTAAGCAGTCAAAAAACATAGACACAATGACTCCCAGTGAGCCTGCGACCGGTTTTGGTTTTAACCCGCGACTCTAACTTTTAGCAGATCAATCATCAGGCTCTCGAATGGCACAAAATCTCCTGGAGAGATTTTGAACAGCTTTAGCTGATTCGTAGAACGAAACACATGGATGTGTGAAGTAAAACAGGGACTTTTTGCAAAGGCGCGTGCTTTGAAGGAACTCTACCTCGCGCCGGTTTGAGAATTAGCCTGTTGATTTATCTGCGTTAAAAAAGTTAGCAGAGCGAAAGGACCTTTACTACAGGCGTCCTGCCTTGCGTCCAAGGACCGCACTGAAGTGCGTTCAAAATTGTTCCAGACAATTTTGTCGCCTATTTGGGTCCTGCCAAATAGGCTCGCGTCCCCGGAATGGGGCGTGAAAAAAGCATGAATGCCGTTGGCGCAGCCAAAAAACAATAAAGCCAACAGGACGTTGGCTTTATTAATCAGAATAAACAGGTTAATTATCTGGGAGGAAACATCCCACCTGGGCCGCCCATTCCGCCACCGCCTGGTGGCATCATGCCCTTCATCCCTTTCATGCGCTGCATCATTTTACCCATGCCGCCACCGGTCATTTTTTTCATCATCTTCTGCATTTGGGTAAATTGTTTCAACAGGCGGTTTACATCCTGGATCTGGGTGCCGGAGCCTGCTGCAATACGACGTTTGCGCGAGCCTTTAATAATATCCGGCCGTTGTCTTTCACCCGGCGTCATGGAGTTGATAATCGCTTCCATCTGGTTAAAGGATTTATCGTTGGCCTTTTCCTTGATTTGCGCGGACATATTGCCCATGCCGGGCAGCTTGTCCATCATCGACATCATGCCGCCCATATTGCGCATCTGTTCCAGTTGCTCTTTAAAATCCTGCAGGTCAAATCCTTTGCCCTTCTGGATTTTTTTGGCCATTTTCTGCGCTTTGTCTTTATCGACTTTACGTTCCACTTCTTCGATAAGACTGAGGACATCTCCCATACCCAAAATTCGGCTGGCAATACGCTCCGGATGGAAGGGTTCCAGGGCGTCAACTTTCTCGCCCATACCGATAAATTTAATTGGTTTGCCAGTAATCTGGCGTACCGACAAAGCGGCACCGCCACGCGCATCGCCATCAGCTTTGGTCAGGATCACGCCGGTCAATGGTAAGGCTTCGTTAAAAGCATTAGCGGTGTTGGCCGCATCCTGACCTGTCATGGCATCTACTACAAACAGGGTTTCCACCGGGTTAACCGCTTTATGCAGCGCCTGAATTTCGGCCATCATATCCTGATCAACATGCAATCGACCGGCAGTATCCACCAACAACACATCGAAGAATTGCTTTTTGGCATGGGCTATCGCCGCTTCCACTATGGCAACCGGTTTTTGGCTCAGGTCTGAGGGAAAAAATTCTACGTCGACTTCATTGGCCAAAGTTTCCAGCTGTTTAATCGCGGCCGGACGATAAACGTCGGCGCTGACTACCATGACTTTTTTCTTTTCACGTTCTTTTAGCAAGCGCGCCAGTTTACCCACACTGGTGGTTTTACCCGCGCCTTGCAAACCTGCCATTAAAACGACTGCCGGCGGTTGGGCCGCCAGATTGAGTGATTCGTTGGCAGAGCCCATCACCGCTTCCAGTTCGGACTGGACGATTTTTATAAACACCTGACCAGGGCTCAGCGCTTTGGTGACTTCTGCACCCACGGCTCTTTCTTTAACCTTGGCGATAAATTCACGCACCACGGGCAAGGCCACATCGGCTTCCAGCAACGCCATACGGACTTCACGCAAGGTATCTTTAATATTGTCTTCGCTAAGACGACCCCGTCCGCTAATATTTTTTAGGGTTTTACCCAGACGATCGGAAAGATTCTCAAACATATGATTCTATTACCTGCAAATAATTATCAGCGATTATACCCAATCTTGACCTATATAAGAACCAGCTAACCCGTTATCAATAATGTTTGTTCGCATTTATCACAAATACGAATAAGTTCGTATTGCAATACTTGCGTTATTGATAGGCGGCAGGTTATAAACACAATGCAATTTAACTTATGGATTTGTTTGGATGTTCTGGCTTAATCTTTTGGTAATACTGATGTACGTGTCTGCGGCGACGTCCATTTCTTCCCGCCTGTTTCACCAGAAAGGGCCACAACATAAGCTGGCTGCTGTTTTTGCCGTAATAGCCCTGACTGCGCATCTGTATTTACTCAATACCACCATTCTGACCGAACCCGGTCAGGATATGAGCATGACCAATGTGGCTTCCCTTATCGCGTGGCTGATCAGTCTGAGTATGACACTGGCGTCTTTCTCATTGTCCAGCGCACTGCTGCTGCCAATGGTATATGGATTCAGCGCACTGGTCGTATTGCTGCAATGGACACTCCCTGTTCATCACATTATGTTTTTACAGATGCAACCGGCTCTGGTTAGCCACGTAACAATTGCCTTATTGGCTTACGGCTGTCTGACCATCGCGTTTTTGTATGCACTGCAATTAAGCTACATTAATTATCGTTTGAAACATCGACAGGCATCCTTGCTGCATTCCTCTTTACCTCCTTTGATGCGAGTCGAATCGGTTTTATTCAAGCTATTATTGATCGGGACGATATTACTGACACTGTCATTGCTGAGCGGCTTTTTCTTTCTGGATAATATGCTGGCCAAAAATCAGGCGCATAAAACTGTTCTGTCCTGTATTGCCTGGCTGGTTTATGTCACAGTATTAATTGGTCATCATCGCTATGGCTGGCGAGGAAAGCGGGTTGTCGCTTCTACCATCGCCGGGGCTATATTGCTCACCTTGGCCTATTTTGGCAGTCGTTTTGTCAAAGAAGTGATTTTGGGTCGGTTTTAGCTATAATGGCGTTTCGAGTTATAATCGCCTTCTGGCTGTTTAAAGATCAGAAACGCTTATAAATTAATTACATAGGACTTTTTAGTTGGACGAAATATCCACCAGCGGCCTGTTAATCATTCTGGCCATTCTCATTTTCATTTCTGCTTTTTTCTCAAGTTCTGAAACTGGAATGATGACGATAAACCGTTATCGCCTTAAGCATTTGGTTAAACAACATCATGCTGGCGCCAAACGCGTCAACGAATTACTCAGACGGCCAGATCGGCTAATCGGTTTGATCCTGATTGGCAATAATTTGGTTAATATCGCCGCTTCCGCTATTGCCACTATTATCGGTATGCGTTTGTACGGTGATACCGGCATCGTGATTGCCACTTTTGCATTAACCCTGATCATTCTGGTGTTTGCCGAGGTCACACCCAAAACCTTGGCGGCGCTGTATCCGGAAAAAATTTCCTTTCCCAGTTCGATTATTTTATTACCGCTGTTATTTGTGTTGTATCCGCTGGTATATGTGGTTAACGGTATTACTAACGGTATTTTGGCGCTGTTTCGCATCAGCCCCAGAGATGGCGACGGACATAATTTAAGTAAAGAAGAACTACGTACCGTAGTACATGAAGCCGGGGTAATGATCCCCAAACAGCACCAGGAAATGCTCAAGAGTATCTTTGAACTGGAAAAAGTCACCGCCGAAGACATTATGGTGCCGCGCAATGAAATTGTGTCGATTGATATTAATAGTGACTGGAAGGATATCCAGAAACAATTGACCCATTCCCAGCATACCCGAGTATTACTGTATCGCGACAGCATCGACGATGCTGTCGGTTTTGTGCATGTGCGTGATGCATTACGCCTGTTATCCAAAGATCAGTTTAGCAAGGCAACCTTGTTACGCGCGGTACGCGAAATCTACTTTACCCCTGAAGCCACGCCATTGAACACCCTGATGGTTAAATTCCAGAATGCCAAGGAACGTATTGGTCTGGTGGTAGATGAATACGGTGATATCCAGGGGTTAGTCACGTTGGAAGATATACTGGAAGAAATAGTTGGGGATTTTACCACCAATATGCAGGCTTCCCATAGCAAGGATGTGCATATCCAGCAGGACGGTAGTATTTTACTCGATGGCTCGGCCAATATTCGCGATTTAAACAAAGAAATGGGTTGGGAACTCCCCACCGAGGGTCCAAAAACCTTGAATGGACTGATTATTGAGTTTTTGGAAGAAATTCCACAAACCAACATCAGCTTCAGGTTGGCAGGTTATCCGATTGAAATTATTGAGATGACCGACAATATGGTAAAAACCGTGCGCATTATGCCGGAATACTACGTTAAGCCGTCACAAGACGAGTTTTAATCATTGGCAGACACTGAATAATTAATGGGGTCTGCCCATTTTCTTAGCCTGAATAACCGACTTCAGTTTTTCGACACTTTCATTCAGTTTGGCCAGACGATCAAAAATATCCTGCAACTCATCATCATGAGTTAACTCTGACTGTGCTACATGGTTTTCCAGCACTTCTTGCAAGTAGGCTGGCAGGCTTTTACTCGACATATCCTCTCCTTCACGAAAAGGTTATCGGACTCTGTCAGCAAAATATGAAAGTTTTTTAAGCTAACGACGGCACGTGATAGCAAAACTTCAATTCACCAATATGGGTGTCCTTATCGTATTCGATATGAATAATAGAAGCGGTGGCAAATAAAGGTCCATGCTGACCGGTAAAAGTATCCACCAAATAACAGACCAATGGCATATGGCTTACCAACAAAACAGATTGCGTTCCGGGATCATTAAGTAATATACCGTCAAGCAAGTCTTGTACATTAGCCGGGGTGGCATCGGGCACCAGCTCTTCAGTGGTTAACTGGCGGGCAGATGGCAAACTCTGGTGGACTTTAGCAAAGGTCTGCTGGGTTCGTTTGTAGGGGCTGACCAATGCAAGACTGATATTGTGATCATATTGCTGTAACCACTGTCCTGCAGTGAGTGCTTCTTGTTGGCCCTTGGCGGTTAATGCTCTCAGGCTATCCTTACCTGAAGATTGCTCTGCGTCACCATGACGCATAATATATAAATTCATTTTGGCTCTATTGAAATACCACAAGACTCATTTTTTTAAACAAAATGTCGATAAAAATCCGCAACCTATAAAATTGCGTTATGCTTGCATTGTCACACGTTTAACTGCCAGGTACCAGATTGATAAAAAGCTTATATGATCACCGCAATTATCGTTATTTTATACTTGAAAACGGTATAAAGGTACTATTAGTCAGTGATCAGCAATGTAAAAAGAGTGCCGCAGCCATAAATGTTGAATGTGGCCACTTTAATGATCCGGACAATTGCGAGGGTTTAGCCCATTTGCTGGAGCATATGTTGTTCCTCGGTTGTGCCGATTTTCCCGACAGTAATCATCTTAGTGACTTTTTATCCCTGCACGCCGGTCAGGTCAATGCCTGGACAGGCACCGAGTACTCCAGTTTCTATTTTGATGTGCACCCTGAGCATTTTTCGACAGCTTTACAACATTTTTCATCCATGTTGTGCAAGCCACTATTCGATCCACTGCGGGTTCGTAATGAAATAGAATCGATTGACGCCGAATTCAAAATGAAACGCAATGACGATCTGCGTCGTCTTTATCAGGTACATAAAGAAACCTGTAATCCGCAACATCCTTTTAGCCGCTTTTCGGTCGGTAACAAACAAACTTTGACGCAATTAGCGCATGAGGAGTTGGTGAATGCATTATCCTCGCTGCATCAGCAACATTATGGCGGTGAAAAGCTGACACTTTGCCTGATTGCGCCGGACTCTCTGGATGATATACAAGCGCTGGCACAACAGTATTTCGACCGATTTGCCGCGCTTAAACAGGTTAAGCAGGATTTACCTGCATTATATCGTGACACTGACTTGGCCACGTTCATTCAAATTAAACCGGTTAAGACGGCACGCCGGCTAATTTTGACTTTCGCGCTGGACAATGTGCCAGAAGATTTTACCTGCAAGCCAGTGACGATAATCAGTTATTTGCTTGGCGACGAAGGTGAAGGCAGTTTGCTTTGGTTTCTGAAGGAAAAAAACTGGGCGACTAACCTTTCTGCCGGAGGCGGTATTCAGGGCAGTAATTTTAAAGATTTCAATATCAATCTGCAGTTAACCACAGAGGGAATTAGTCAGCTCGACGCTATCGTCAATGTCATTTTTTATCAGATAGAAAAAATCAGGCAACAGGGATTACCCGAGTGGCGGTTTGCTGAAAATCGCCAACTGAATCAGTTGACACTGGATTTTCACGAGCCAACCAAGTCGATTAATTATGCCACTCACTTGGCCTCACAATTACATCATTATCAACAACAGCATGTCTTGACCGGCGATATCCTGCTGCACGAATACAATCCGCAACGTTTTCAACAGGTATTAAGCCGGTTGACCCCTCACAATATGCGCCTAAAGTTAATCCATCCAGATGCTGTTACCAATAAAATAGCCAAGTGGTATAACACTCCTTATCAAGTAGACAGGATCCCGACAGAATGGCTAAGCGCCTGGTCCTCTCCTGATACACAACCCAAGTTGCAATTACCTAAACAAAACCCCTATGTGACAAATGATACGTCATTGCTGCCGATTGACAGTGACTTTACCTTGCCCAAACATTTGATTGACAGCAAGGCGATGCATTTCTGGTTCGCGCAGGACGAACTGTTCAAACTACCCAAGGGCGATATTTATCTGTCTTTTGACTGTCCATTTTCACAAGGTGGTATTGGTAACAACACACTAAAACGTCTCTGGGTGGCAACCCTGCAGGAGCAACTCAACGAAAGTTTCTATCAGTCCGAGCTGGCGGGTCTAAATTTCCATTTATATCCACATCAGGGCGGGTTCACCCTGCACACCAGCGGATTTGCCGAGAAGCAATTATTGCTGGCTAACAGCTTAGTTAGAAAAATATTTAATCATAAGTTGGGTGCCCAGCGCTTTAACCAGATTAAACAAAAGCAGTTACAGGCCGCCCAAAACAGTTTGTTGAATAAGCCGGTCAATCGGCTGTTCAATAAATTGTCGGTACTACTGCAACGTAATGCCTATTCGCCGGCGGATACGGTTCCCATTATTCAACAATCGACTCTGCAGCAAGTCGAGCTGATCAGGGAACAGTTGCTCAGTTGCTACCATATCCAGTCTTTTATGCATGGCAACTGGAGCTATTCTCAAGCACAACAATATGGAGATTTTTTGCAGGACAAATTGCTCGGCAGCGTTAACACATGCGAAGAAGTAAGCCGGCATATCGTCGATTTGCGCGAGTTACCCTGCTCCGTTCTGAAAATCGACAATTTCGAGGAAGAATCGGCTGTTGTGGTGTATTTCCAGTCCCCGTCAGAATCGGTAGCCGATACCGCAATGACGATTCTGGCCGAACAGATCTGGGCCGGACCTTTTTTCAACCAGCTACGCACCGAGCAACAATTGGGCTATATGGTGGGAACCGGCTATTTCCCGATTAACCAGCATCCCGGCATGGCGTTTTACATCCAGTCTCCCGATACAGAAGTCAATACGCTGGTAACCGCCATCCATGATTTTATCCAGCGCTCGGTTGAAACACTATCAGACTACCCTGCCCAGCGCTGGGAACATCAAAAAAAATCGGTGGCCAAGCAACTGGTTGAAAAAGATCAGAATCTGGCGATGAAAAGTCAGCGATTGTGGCTCGCTATTGCCAACAAAGATTGGCAATTTGAGCAACAACAAAAACTGGCAGAATATATTCTGGCGTTATCATTAGAAAACATGCAGCAATTTTGTCAAAATTTATTACAACGAAATAATTTTGGCGAACTCATCCTTTATTGTCCCGGCCAGAAAGAACAACTGCTATCTGTGCATGGCGAGCCCATTTCATCGATTAGTGAGTTCAAAAAACAGGCATACTACATCCCCTGAATCAATAATTTAGCCAATTTGCTATCTTAACGGTCATTTTGACTTTTTAATCCTGTCATTTTACGGTAGATTGGTGCTGCTAATAGGGCATTGCTGCTGGTTTCCCCTGTAATTACAGGTGTTGTAGCGACAAGGTCAAAAATAATAATACGACAACCCAGATTGTCGAAAGGTGTTAAGTGCGCTTTAATAATTTAATCAGACAGTATGCAACATCATGTTTGCTAGCGCTTAGCGCTTTGCTTATGCAAAGCCATGCAGTCGCTAATATTTCTGATATTCAATTCGAAAGTTTCTCTACCAGCGACGGTCTGGCACAAAACATTATCAGTGATATTGTCGAAGACCAGCAGGGTTTCTTATGGTTAGCCACAGAAGGCGGTCTGAGTCGTTTTGACGGCTATGAATTCAAATCCTACCTATCCAATTCAACCAGTCCCAACGGCATTCCTGACAAACTGGTTTTACGTCTGCATATAGACACTCGCGGGGTACTCTGGGTTATCACCAATAGTGGTTTGTATCGCTACAACTCGGAAACAGACAATTTTAACGCCTATACCAAAACCAACAGCAAACTCAACGCGGGTAGTAACACGACTGCGGGGGATGCGATTAATGGTGATTTGCTGATTGCCGACCCCAATGGATTGTTCCGCTATAACACCACCAGTAAACAATTTGATAAGGTTGATTACCAGGGCGTGGATTTACCACAAGAAATCAACGTACTTTTACCTGACTCTGACAAAACCTGGTTTGGCAGTGACGGCCATGGCATTTACCTGTTGGACAACACCAGCAATACCCTTTACTCGCTGGCAGCAGGAGACAATCCCTGGAATATCCATATCAACGCCAGCTATCTGTATGATTTAAAAAAAATTGATGGCCAATATTGGCTAGCGACAGAATCCGGCGTGCAAGTTCTGGATGAAAAAGGCACATTAGTTAATCATTACAATATCAACTCCAAACCGGCACTGGTCTACGACAAGGTACGTACCATTGCTACAGATTATCAGGGAGAGATCTGGTTAGGCACCGAAAACGGCCTGACTATTATAAATAACGACAATCAGACCAGCTTTTCTATTACCAATGAGTTGCAGGAACTGGTTTCCCTTAAAAACAGTCATATTCTGAAAATATTCCGCGATTCTAATCGTTCAGTCTGGGTCAGTACTTTCGGCGGCGGGTTGCACAAATTTAATCCCCGCTCGGCCGCAGTAAGGCATTACCGCTCTCTCAAGGATATCGATATTTCCTTGTCTAACGATATGGTGTGGGCGTTTGCAGAATCAAGCCAAGGTCAGATATGGGTTGCAACCCAGGCTGGCGGGATTAATTTATTTGACCCACAAACCGGCACTTTCACGTCCCTGCTGAGCGATTTCTCGGCCAATATATGGGATATTGCCGTCGACCCTGCTGATCATATCTGGTTGGCCACCGATAAGGGCATTTGGGTCTATGAATATGCCCAAAACAAACTGCAGTTTATCAAACACTTGTTGCCTGGCGCGCTGGTTGCCAATATTCAGCTATTCAAAGACAAGGTTTGGCTGGGTAGCGCAGGCGGCGCCATTACCAGTATTGATACCGCTAACTTCCAGTCAACCAGTTACCCAATTAATGACGACAGTATCAAGGCGGTATCACCGTTGTTACTGGATAGCAAAGACAAGTTATGGCTTAACTCGGATACCGGTCTTTTCCAGCTAGATATTGATACCGGCAGCATCAACCGGATCATTCTGCAAATGGATAACCCGCAGTTTGGCGCGATTGTAGAAGGTGACAAGTATTTCTGGATGTCATCAACCAGCAATGAAGTCATCAAACTGAATAAACAGACTTATAAACAGGAAAAAGAAACCGCACTTAATTCGTTAATCAACAATGATATAGTGATGTCAATGCAACGACATGATGATTCGATTTGGTTTACCACCAGAAATACTGTTTCGCGCTTATCCCTGGCTAACGGCAAGGTCGATTATCATGTACCGCAGAATATGCTGGAGAAAAATGATATTAACGAAGGCGCATTGCTAGTTACCTCGACAGGATTAGTGCTGGCTGGTGGTACCAAAGGTATTTGGGCCATTTCGCCGGATCTGGAAGTTAACACTAAACCCACGGTGGCTCCTCCTCCACTATTTACCAGTTTTTTACTGTTCAATCAGACTGCCTCCTACAACGATCTGAAAAGCCGCAGCAAGGCGCCTATTTTCAAAACCAGTCTGCTTAGCCTGAAAAATTCCGATTCGCCGTTCTCACTCAAGTTTGCCCAGGTGAATGCGGTTAACCCAGATGTACTCGAATATCGTTATCAAATGCTTGGCCTTTCCGAGCAATGGCTCAGCGCGGATAACCGCATACGTCAGGCGACCTTTACCAATCTTGATTTCGGCTCCTACCGGCTTCGGGTGCAATCCAGGGAGCCGGACGGGCCCTGGTCCGAAGCACGCGAGCTGGAAATCGTGATTGACGCGCCAATCTGGCTGAATCGTTATGCCTTGGTGGCGTACGGTGTCTTTGTATTTCTGGTATTTATTTACTGGCTTCGCCAATACCATATCAAACGCACCGCACAGACTCGCCTGCGCGAAAGCGAAGAAAGGCTGAAAATGACCTTGTGGAGCAGCGGTGACGAATTATGGGACTGGGATATAGGTAAAAACCAGATAGTCCGCTCCAATACCTGGGGAACACTGGATTTTCCGATGGATAATCAGCGATGCCTGATAAAAACCCAAAGTAATATCCATAAAAATGATATTGGACGGGTACAAAAGGCCCTAAAAGCCCATCTGCGTAAGCATACCGAATACTATGAAGTCACCTACAGGGCAAAAGATATTCACGGCAAGTGGCTGTGGTTACTGGATCGAGGCAAAGTCGTTGCCTGGAATGACTTACAACCATTGCGCATGGCCGGAACCCTTAAAAATATAAATCATCTCAAGCAGGCAGAAGAACAGCTGCACTTGTTCAAGCGTTCTATTGAAACGATTTCTGACGGAGTATTTATTACCGACAAGGATTTCCACTTTATCTCCGTCAACCAGGCCTATTGCAATATTACCGGTGAAACCAAAGCCCAGGCACTAGCCAGCGCCCTGACCTTCCATCAATATCCTGACGCCTTTACCACTCAAATCAAGCAGTCTTTGCTGCATAAACATAACTGGTTAGGCGAAGTTGAATCGGTACGTGCCAACGGTGAGAAATACGAAATCGAACTAAATATTGATGCGATATACGATGAAGATAACCATATATCCCATTTCGTTGGGGTATTTTCCGATATTACCGCGCGTAAACATACCGAAAAAGAACTGCTCAAACTGGCTAATTCGGATACCTTGACCGAGTTGCCTAACCGTTCGTTTTTCCAGGCCACATTGAAGAATCTGGTGCGTAAGAACATCGATCATGTGCTGATCTGTCTGGACATGGACAACTTCAAGAAAATCAATGACTCACTTGGTCATCAAACCGGTGACAAGTTGATTAAGCACATCGCAGTTCGTCTGCAGCAACTTGTCGGGGTCAATGAAACCTGTTATCGCCTCGGTGGAGATGAGTTTAGTGTGCTGATCGAAAACGAAACCGATATGCACAAGATCACCCGTCTGGCCCAAAATATTCTCAGCGAGATGTCCCGACCTTTTACCCTGAATCGTCAGGAATTTGTGCTCGGTTGCAGTATCGGTATCGCTTTTTACCCCAATGATGGAGAAACGCCGCAAGAGTTATTAAAAAACTCCGATACCGCGATGTATTTCGCCAAAAATGCCGGAGGGAACAAATACCAGTTCTTTAGCGGTGAAATGAACCAGAATGCAGTGCGTCAATTACAGATTGAAACACTGATCCGCCATGGTTTGAAAGAAGACCTGTTTTCAGTATTCTATCAACCCAAGGTGGATGTCGCGTCCGGCGAATTAACCAGCATGGAAGCCCTGGTCAGATTTGAACACCCGGAAAAAGGCGTGATCAGCCCCAACCAGTTTATTCCGCTGGCAGAAGACACCGGTCAAATTATCGAAATCGGCGAACGGGTCATGCTCAAAGCCTGTGCTGATACCAAATACTGGGTGGATCACGGTATGTTTTCCGGCCGGGTCGCGATCAATCTTTCAGCCCGACAATTCGAGCTGCCGGATCTGGACGAACGTATTGCCGCCATATTAAAGAAAACCGGCCTGTCTGCAAGACATCTGGAGCTGGAAATCACCGAAGGTACCTTGATGCAGAATCCGGAGCAAGCCTTGCTGCTAATGCAGCGCTTGCGCGAGATGGGTATTCATCTGGCGCTGGATGATTTTGGCACCGGCTATTCATCCCTCGCCTATCTGAAGAAGTTTCCGTTGAATACGCTGAAGATAGATAAAGCTTTTATCGATGATATTGTCACTAGCGAGATTGATCGGCATATGACCTCTGCCATTATCACCATTGCCCACAACCTTGGGCTTACTGTCGTTGCTGAAGGTGTCGAAGATGAAAAACAGCTGGCGATTTTGCGTCGCTATCAATGTGAAATGATCCAGGGCTTCTTGTACAGCAAGCCGCTTAACAAAGAGCGTTTTAGTAAGTTGCTGTCCGAAAGCCATAAAATGAAAAAACTGATTAAGCACCAGATTTAAACGCTTCTGCCCAGACCCGCCTGATCTTTAACTGGCTGGCAGAGCAAGTTACAAGTTAAACCATCCCATCATAATTCCGCCACAATGCCAGTCCGCCCTCGCTAGTGCGGCTTGACCTAATGTTTATTCTTCTGACTCAGCATTCCCGGCCGGCAATACCCATCCTTAACTGACCATGGCGCTGCCGTCAAAAACACCTCAAAATAACGTTTTTATTTTAAATTTCAATAACTTAACAAGTTGGCACGATCTAAGCAGATATAAGCTTGAATATTGCATAGCGTCAATATTCGGACATAACACATCAAATAATAATTGAGGAAACAAAAAATGTTAAAAGCTTATGCAATCGCCTTGGTGCTTAGCACTTCACCTGTCGCAGATAAAGCAAATGATGGCGCTAAAGAGCAGCAAAAAGAAGTCGCTCCAGTGTCTCAGGCGCTTAAGCCAGGGGGCATGATCCGCCGTGCACTTAAGCCAGGTGGCATGATCCGTCGTTAATTACTGATGGGATTGGTTGTCAGATGAGATTTAGACAACAAGCATTACAAAAAAGAGAGGTAACTCTCTTTTTTTATGCGCGTAAGAAAATAGAATTAAAACCTGTCGCTTTGCGCACTGCCATGCGTTTCTTGGCAGTAAAAATAGGTAATAACATGGGACCTGCAATCAAACCGGCAAGTGCCCATCTTTTGGCACTCAAGCCGTATTTAAAGGCCTGAACATAATAAAATAACGAACTCAATAATACTGCAATCAGTATTAACAACATCAGTATACAACTCTTACTACAACGGGATAGTGATCTTACTTTGCTCGTCTGAGCTAGCCAAATCTGGCAGATAAAAAAATACCGGGCAACGGCCCGGTATCTGTGCGAATAAATTGACTAGTTGTTAATAAAACGTAAGTTTTTCAGCCGCCATCTTTTGTAGAACCGCAGCAGGCGAAAATTTGTCGCCGACCAATTTTTGATAATGCGCCAATCTGGCCACCACATGATCAATTCCCAGACTGTCCATGTAACGGAATGGCCCACCGAGAAATGGCGGGAAACCTATACCGAATATGGCACCGATATCACCGTCACGGGCACTGCGAATTACGCCTTCATCCAGACACATCGCCGCTTCATTCAGCATCAGTAATACCGTACGCTCAGCGATCTGATCGTGACCCAGGTTCTGACTAGGACTTATTTCGAGTAACTCATAAACTGACGGATCGACTTCTTTACCCGGCTTCTTGCCCTTGTAGTCATACAGTCCTTTCTGGTTTTTCTTGCCTTTACGGCCATCCGTCAATAATTTGTCGAATGCATCCGGCGCGGTAAATCGCTCGCCCAGTTCAGCCACCAGGATCGGACTGATCTTGGAGCCAACATCGATACCTACTTCATCCAGCAACTTCATCGGCCCGACCGGAAAGCCGAAGTTTAACAACGCCTTGTCGATATGCTCAATCGGCTCACCAGCCAGTAAAATGCACGCCGCTTCATTCATATAGGGTGCCAGGATACGGTTAACATAAAAACCGGCACCATCTTTAACCACAATCGGCGTCTTACCTTGCTTACGCGCAAATGCCACTGTAGTAGAGATGGTTTGATCCGAGGTTTTTTCGTGTGCAATCACCTCGGCGAGGGGCATTTTATCAACCGGTGAAAAGTAATGTAGTCCGATAACCAAGTCAGGCCTTGCCGCTTGACTGGCAATCTGACCGATAGGGATAGATGAAGTATTGGTGGCAAAAATCGTCTCCTGACGGCAATGTTGTTCCACCTCTGCAACCATCTGCTGTTTAAGTTTCAGGTCTTCAAAAACAGCTTCAACGACAATATCGGTATTGGCAAACCCCTGATAATCAGTGCTTCCTGTCAGTAGGGAAAGCTGCTTTTGCATCTCGGTGCGGGACATAATTCTGCGCTTCACCCGCTTGTTAAGAATGTCGTAGCTGTATTTCATTGCATGTGCAATTCCATCGGCGCGGATATCTTTAATCCGCACCGGGATTTTGGCCTTACCTGTGACAAAAGCGATGCCGCCGCCCATCAAGCCACCGCCTAACACTGCGGCTTTTTTTACACTTTTGGGCTCAACACCTTCAACACCGGTTTCTTTTTTCATCTCGGTGGTGGCAAAGAAAATATTGCGTAACTGTTTCGATTCAGGCGTCATCACCAGTTCGCCAAAATACCGGGCTTCCAGCGCATATCCCTTGGCTGAACTTGTCGAGCCAGCCTCAATCACATCAATAATCCGTTCTGGCGCCGGATAATTGCCACGGGTTTTAGCAAGCGTCTGTTTGCGCGCCTGGCTAAACAGGATGTTGCGGCCAACAGGTGTCTTTTCCAGCAACTTGCTGACCAGATTCAATTTGGGTTGACGGGAAGAAGGTTTAGATTTTCCAGCATAGATAATGGCTACGTCGAGCAGTACTGAAAGAGGCACCATATCATCCACCAGCCCGGCTTTTTTAGCTTGCTTGGGGCGTAGCTGCTTGCCGGTCAGCATCATTTGCATCGCGGACTGGATACCGATTAAGCGAGGTAGACGCTGGGTGCCGCCGCTGCCCGGCAACAATCCCAACTGCACTTCCGGCAAACCCAATACTGTGCTGTTACTGTCGCTACATATTCGGTAGTGACAACATAAAGCCAATTCCAGACCTCCCCCCAGAGCCGGACCATGGATCGCAGCCACAAAAGGAATACGCATATTTTCAATGCGCTGCATCACTGCCTGACCATTGCTTGACAATATTTGCGCATCCGACGCCGAAGTACAGGCATCCAACATGCCAATATCCGCTCCTGCCACAAAAGAATTCGGCTTGCCACTGGCAAGAACGACTCCCTTAATTTTTTTGTCAGCCTCGATTTGATCCAGTATCAAACTGATTTGATCACCAAATTCTGCTTTGAGGGTGTTCATCGATTCACCCGGCACATCCATAGTGATAATGGCAACGCCGTCTTCGCGAACTTGTAAATCAAATGCGCTGTTATTTTCATTCGTCATCGTTATCACTCCTTATTCGGTTTCCACAATCATAGCCGCACCCAGACCACCTGCCGCACAGGCCGTCAATAGTCCGCTGCCACCGCCCCGACGATTCAATTCATTCAGCATCTGCGTGATCATACGAGTGCCGGTTGCAGCAAAAGGATGGCCATAGGCAATCGAGCTGCCCATCACATTGAACTTAGTCATATCGATTTCACCGGTTGCCTTACTGCGCCCCAGTTTTTCCTGGGCAAACTTGTCACTGGCAAACATTTTTATATTCGCCAGAGTCTGCGCCGCAAAGGCCTCATGCATTTCTATCAGGGTCAAATCAGACAATTGCATTCCGGCGCGTTCCAGTGCAATAGGAGTTGCATAGGACGGTCCCATCAGCATATCTTCCCAAACATCAATAGCGGCAAACGCATAGCTGCGTAAATAGCCCAAAGGCTTATAACCCAGTTCTTTGGCACGGCTTTCAGTCATCATCAGTACCGCCGAAGCACCATCAGTTAACGGAGTCGCATTGGCTGCCGTGACTGTGCCATATTTTTTATCAAATACCGGACGCAATTTGGCATAACTTTCCAGTTTGGAATCAAAGCGTACATTATTGTCTTTTTCCAGCGCGCCTTTATAGGGTTCGGAATAGGCTGTCATCACTTCACCGGCCAGTTTGCCTTCATTCCAGCTTGCTGCAGCATTGGTATGTGAACGATGCGCCAGTGCATCCTGATCCTGACGACTGATTTGATGGGTTTTAGCCATCTGTTCGGCTGTCTGCCCCATCGATAGTCCGGTGGAATATTCGGCGACCGCAGGAGGAACCGGTAACAAATCTTTCAGCCCCAGTTTTTTTAGCACAGACCACTTTTGCCCCAACGTTTTGGTTTTTTGTAAATCCACCAGTGCTCTGGCCAATTTTTTGGATACACCAATTGGGGACACAGATGTGGAATCCGCGCCACCTGCGACACCAACATGAATATTGCCCGCCATCATGGTTTCGGCAATGTTGACCGTTGCCTGAAAACTGGTGGCACAGGCACGCGAAACGCTATAGGCGTCGGTATGCACGTTCATACCGGTACCCAGCACAATTTCCCGCGCAATATTGGGGGCTTCCGGCATTTGTACTACTTGCCCGTACACCAGTTGTTCAACCAGATCGACGTCCAGATTGTGACGGACCAACAGTTCATTGACGACCATTTTGCCCAAATCAACAGCGGGAACACCATGAAAATGGGTGGCCATTTTGGCAAACGGAGTACGCAACCCGGCGACGATAGCGATACGGTCGCCATTGCGGGTGGTCAAATTTTGGGTAGTCGTTTTTTGCGAACGGGGCATAGTATTTCCTATAGTGGTCTGACCTGTAATAGTCGGAATTGTACAGTCTGTTAACAAAAACACAAATATTAGTTCAATAATGCAGGCTGAGCTCAGATTAACTTGTGCGAAAAAATAAGCAGTGGCAATAAAAGCCGGGATTAAAAATTCTGTAACATTGTTTTTATTGTAATGAACCTTATATAGATTACCTTGTCAGTACTTCCGATTTAATTATTAGTCAAAAAAGGAAACGTTGTAACTATCATGGCAGCAGAACAATTCAGACAACTACAAGGTTACCTGGACTCTCAGGTTATTGGTCAAAGCGCCCTCACCCGCAACATTTTGATTGCCCTTTTGGCAAACGGCCACTTACTGGTTGAAGGCCCTCCCGGCCTGGCTAAAACACGCGCAGTAAACGCACTGGCGCAAGGACTGGAGGGCGACTTCCATCGGGTCCAGTTTACCCCGGATCTATTACCGGCAGATTTAACCGGTACCGATATTTATCGCCCCGAAGATGGCAGTTTTGTATTTCAGTCCGGCCCGCTATTTCACAATTTAGTATTAGCTGATGAAATCAACCGGGCCCCGGCCAAGGTTCAATCGGCCCTGCTCGAAGCCATGGCAGAACGACAGATTACCGTTGGCAATAAAACCTATCCCTTACCGGAGCTATTTCTGGTAATGGCAACCCAAAACCCGATTGAACAGGAAGGCACCTACCCTCTGCCGGAAGCACAGCTGGACCGCTTTCTGATGCATCTGGAAATTGACTACCCCGGTGCTGACACAGAACTAAAAATCCTGCAGCTGACCCGTAACGAAGAACTCCACCAGGCTGTTGAAAAACCGGTTGAACTAAGACAACAGGATCTGTTCGATGCACGTAAACAAGTGTTACAAATTCATCTGGCTGATGCACTAGAACAATATCTGGTGCAACTGATTATCGCCACTCGCCAACCGGAACAATATGACCCTCAGTTGGCAAACTGGATTGAATTTGGTGCCAGCCCAAGAGCGACCATTGCCCTGGATCGATGTGCAAGAGCCCATGCCTGGTTAAATGGCCGTGATTTTGTCGGTCCAGACGATATTCAGGCAGTATTTCACAATGTGTTACGTCACCGTCTGTTGCTCAGCTACGAAGCCGAAGCCGAAGGGGTCACCACTAATCAGGTATTAGACAAGATATTACAACTGGTCACCGTACCTTAAACGGTTAATGCACATGAAAGACGTTGTAAATTGGTTATCCGAGCGACATTGTGATGGCGTCAGTCTGGGTATCAAGGAATTACTCCATTACCAGAATAAAACCGGCTTGCTGGATCTGTCTCCCAAACTGACCATTCAGGCCAAGTTGGCCGGTAGCTATTTGGCCAAAACCAAAGGTCGAGGCATGGAGTTTGACGAAGCCCGTCATTATCAGCAGGGTGATGATATCCGTGCGATTGACTGGCGAGTAACGGCAAGAACAGGCAAAACCCACACCAAAGTGTATCGGGAAGAAAAGGAACGGCCGGTGTTTATTCTTGCCGATATGTCAGCGAGTATGTATTTTGGCACCCGTTTGTTGTTTAAATCGGTACAAGTGGCGCATATTGCCTCGCTGATTGCCTGGTCGGCGCAAAAACGCGGCGATCGAGTTGGCGGATTAATTTTCAACCACAACCAGCACCGTGAATTCAAACCTTATACCCGTCACAAAGCGGTGTTGTCTTTTTTACATGGTTTGATGGAATTTCATCAACCAGGCAACAATCAACAGCAATACCGTTTTTCTGAAGCTTGTGCACGAGTCAGGCGTTTAGCCAGACCGGGCAGTCTGATTTTCATTTTAAGTGACTTTTTGAATCTTGATGAGGCTGCAAAACAGCATATCAGCCGGATGACCCGACATTGCGAAGTCATTGCCCATCCAATCAGCGACCCCTTCGAGCACGAATTACCTAAAGTCAAAGTCGCTCAGCCCGTGGCATTAACCAACGGCACGGAAAGTCAAACCATTATGCTGGGTGAAGGGAATACAGAACAAAGGTATGCCAATAATCATCAACAACATTTTGCACAGATGATCCATACATTGAAGCAATGCCGTTGCAAGGTCATCCCTCTATCCGCTGCTGAACCACTAGAAACACAGCTTGGTATGCGAACATGAATCCGCTAGAACAGTTAAAAGACATTCATTTACCTGCCCAGGTCGGTGCCTGGCCCCCCGCTTGGGGCTGGTGGTTGCTGGCAGTAGTATTGTTGACCCTGATTGCCCTGACCACTCGCTGGCTGGTCAGACGCTATCGTAAAAAACAGGCCATACGTGAGGCCATGGTCTTACTGGCCCAGCTAGATCAGCAGGATAAAAATTATCCACAGCAACTCAATTCGTTGCTCAAGCGTCTGTCGCTCAGCTATTTTCCACGGATTAACATTGCAAGATTGCATCAACAGGACTGGTTAGCCTTTTTGAGCCGCCAGCTACCGGCGAGAAAACAGCATGAGTTTGAATCCGGTTATCAGATGTTACTAAACACTTTATATGATCCCAACGCCGAAAAGTTAGATCATCAACAAGCCCGTACTTTGGTACAAGGCTGGATCAAGGCCGCATTACCGCCTAACAAACAGGAGGTCACGCATGTTTGAATTCGCCTGGCCCTGGGTGTTTATCGTTCTGCCCCTGCCCCTGTTGGTTAGATGGCTACCGGCGCGTCAGCAGCAACAATCCGTGGCGCTGCGGGTACCCAATCTGACTGACAGTCTGGAAACACAAACCAGTCAACCCAAATTGAATTACTGGAAACTGCTGCTCGCCACACTGATCTGGTTATGTCTGGTTGGCGCAGCTGCCCGACCTCAATGGCTGGGAGAACCGATGAGTATTCCGGCCGAAGGACGGGATTTAATGGTTGCAGTAGATTTATCCGGCAGCATGAAAATAGACGATATGCAGATTAACGGTCGTCAGGTTGACCGGCTGATGATGATTAAATATGTATTGAGCGAATTTATACAGCGCCGTGTTGGTGATCGTCTGGGGCTTATTTTATTTGCTGATACCGCCTATTTACAGGCGCCGCTGACCTATGATCGTAATACAGTCACCCAACTGCTGGAAGAATCGGTGATTGGGCTGGTGGGCGAACAAACGGCCATTGGTGATGCGGTTGGTTTGGCGGTTAAACGTTTTGAACAGAAAAAAGATTCCAACCGGGTGTTAGTGTTACTGACCGACGGACAAAATACCGCCGGCAATATATCCCCCGCCCAGGCTACCGAGCTGGCTAAAGCAAACAAGATTACCGTGTATACCATCGGCGTCGGTGCCGATCAGATGCAGGTGCAAAGCTTCTTTGGCACCCGCACGGTAAATCCGTCACAGGAACTGGATGAAAAAATGCTCAGCCATATTGCCGAACAAACTGGTGGCCGTTATTTTCGCGCCCGAGATGCGCAGGATCTGGAGCATATCTACGCTATTCTGGACGAATTGGAGCCCATCGCGCGGGAAAGTCGTCAGATGCGGCCGTTGCAGGCGTTATTTTTCTATCCTTTAGCCGTGGCACTTGTTCTAAGTTTGCTCATCGCCATATTGCCACTGGCTCACTCTATCAAACATAGATGGAGGCGTTCCTGATGCCGGATATGTCCTTATTTCATTTTTTGCGGCCCGACTGGTTATGGGCGCTAGTGCCGATGTTATTAATGCTGATTGCATTAGTGCTTTTACATAAACAAAAATCCGGCTGGCAAGGCGTTTTAGCCGGGCACCTGTACCAACACATCATCAGCGAACAGGTAAAAGGACAGTCCCGGCCACTTTGGTGGCTGCTGGCGCTGGTTTGGCTGTTAGCTGTTATTGCTTTGGCAGGCCCGACCTGGGAACGACTACCCCAACCTGTATATCAGCTTAATACCGGTAAAGTCGTGGTGCTGGATATGTCATTATCAATGCGCGCCACCGACATCAAACCGGACCGTCTCACCCGGGCCAAATATAAAGCTATCGACCTGGTGAAGAAAATTGCCGAAGGCGAAACCGGACTGATCGCCTATGCCGGGGATGCGTTTACCATTAGTCCATTGAGTACCGATGGCCAGAATCTTACTGCTCTAATCCCCGGCCTGGTACCAGAAATTATGCCAGTGCGCGGTAGCGAACCCTATTTAGGGCTGAAGGCCGCTGCAGATTTACTCGACAATGCCGGTTTTTCTCAAGGAGAAATATTCTGGATCACCGACGGGGTGGATAACCAGCAAATCAAGGAAATCAGCGACTTCTTCGGTGACAGTCCCTATCGAGTTTCCATTTTAGGCGTGGGCACCAACGACGGAGCGCCAATTGCCACCAGTGACGGTCAATTGCTTAAAGACAGTAGTGGTGCAATCGTGATCCCCAAATTGAACAGTTCGCAGCTCGAAGCCTTGGCCTCAAAAGGTCGCGGTCGCTTTGCCCATTTACAACCTGATGATAGCGATATTGATTATCTCACCAATCAGGCGTTAGTCAGCCGGGACACCGACGAGAAACAGCAGGATGATAATAGCAGTGGTGATCAGTGGCGTGAAATGGGCCCATGGCTGTTGCTACTGGTGTTGCCATTGGCTGCTTATGGTTTTCGCCGCGGATTAGTGATGGCTGTACTTTCGGTCAGCTTGTTGTCTGGCTATACACCACAGGCTCAGGCCAACTGGTGGGATGATATGTGGCAACGACCGGATCAACAAGGCCAGCGCGCGTTTGATAACCAACAATATGCCCAAGCTGCCGAACAATTTAATAACCCGATGTGGCAAGGCAGCGCCTATTACAAAAATGGCGATTACCAAGCTGCACTGGATGCCTTTAGCCAATTGGATAGCGCCGAGGCGTTATACAATCAGGGCAACGCTCTGGCTCAGTTAAATCAGATTGATGATGCGATTGAAGCCTATCGACAAGCACTGGAAAAACAGCCTGACTTTGAGGATGCCAAACAAAACAAAGCCCTGCTGGAGCAAATGAAACAACAGCAAGAGCAGCAAAAACAGGATCAGCAAGATCAACAGAAGCAGGATGATCAATCCCAGCAGGAAAAAAACCAGCAAAATGAAAACGGTGAAAATTCCACCGGCGATGGCAGCGAGCAACAACAGCAAAATGACCAACAGCAAAATGACCAACAGCAACAGTCCGAGCAGGAACAACAATCGGAAGAACAGGAAAAACAGCAACAGGAACAGCAGTCCGAAGGCCAATCCCAGCAAGGACAGCCTGAACAATCTCAGGCACAAGCCCAGCAAATGGAAATGACCGAAGAAGAAAAAGAACAAATGCTGAAAATGCAAAATTTGCTGCGCAAGGTGCCTGACGATCCTGCCTATTTGCTCAAACGCAAAATGCAGCTGGAATATCAGCAACGTAAACGTCGGCAAATCCATCCGCCGAATAAGGATGACTGGTAATGTATCCGCTAACGACTTTAATGAATCACTTGATCAGAACTATGCGAGTTTCACCCAAGATGCTAAGAACACTCATTCTATCCTCATTGATATTTTGTCATAGCGCGCTGGCGCTGGAAATCACCGCGACAGTGGATAAAAATCCGGTGATGGTAGATGAATCTTTCACCCTGCAAGTTAGCGCTGACGATGATATGGACGTTAGCGCCTTTGATCCGTCACCGCTGATGAAAGATTTTGTGGTGGGTCGCACCTCGGTCAGTCGCCAGACCCAGATGGTCAACTTTAACACCACCAAAATTACCCGCTGGAACACTGTGCTTATTCCGCGCAAGCAAGGCCGCTATACCATTCCTGCTCTCAAGGTTGCGGGCAAGACGACTCAACCCATTAACTTGATGGTGATACCGGTATCGGCCAGTCATCAGGGCCAGAACCGTGATTTATATGTCACCACCGAAGTCGACACCACCAAAGCCTATTTACAAACCCAGATACGCTATACGGCAAAATTGTATCTGGCGGTTGATTTACAGCGTGGTAGCCTGGAATCACCCAAAATCGCCGATGCCGATATCCGCCAGATTGGCAAAGACAAAGAATATTCGGACATTGTCGATGGTCGCCGCTACCGGATCATTGAACGTACTTTCGCTATCATTCCGCAAAAAAGCGGCAAGTTCACCATTAATGGTCCCCTGTTTGAAGGGGAAGTCATTGATAACAGCAACAGCAACCAGTCCTTCGGCTTTTTTAAACGCACCAAGAATGTTAGTCGTGTAGGGCCCGCCATCGATATCGAAGTGTTACCGGTACCCGATAATTATCCGGATCATTGGTTGCCCAGTGATTTTGTCCAGCTCACCGAAGAATGGCAACCTGGACCAGACGAATATAAGGTAGGCGAGCCCATTACCCGGACAATTAGTTTGACCGCTGTCGGGCTGGTTGAAGAACAGCTGCCGGAAATTAACAGCCAGTATCCTGACGAGGTCAAAACCTATCCCGATCAGGCTAAAACGGCCACCGTCGAGCAAGATGGCAATCTCATTGCCCAACGTACTGAAACCATCGCTATTATCCCTAACAGTGACGGAAAAATTAAAATACCCGCGGTCAGTGTGCCCTGGTTTAATGTGGTGACGGGTGAAACCGAGTATGCACGGCTGCCGGCGCGTACTATTTCCGTCGCCGCGGGTGCGGCAACAAAAGCCGTTCCAGCTACCACAACGCCAGTGGAAACCCTTGAGCCATCATCTGAACCGATCCCGGCACAATCGACGTCAAATATAATCGCCCCTCAACAGCCGATATACTGGTCTATCAGCAGCACTGTTCTGACAGTACTATGGTTGCTGACCCTATTTTTATGGTGGTACACCCGACGCATTACCCAAAATGCACCGGCAGTCTCGGTACACCAAAATCAGCGCGCAGTATCCAATAAGCAGCTTAACCAGATATTGGCCTCGAATGATCCTGCAGCAGCACTGCCTGTTATAACTCGTTGGTTGGCTGATTATTGTCAAAAGCCCAACCAGTCATTGGCTGCCAGCCAGCGACAAATTGCCGACGAAAGTCTTAATCAGCAAATCAGTTACATGCTATCTTGTTTATATGCCAAACAAACGGCGCAATGGGATGGCTCCAAATTGCTTGAAATTATTAATCAACTGGCTAAACAGTCATCGCCTGTCAGCGACCATCCGTACAAGCTGGAACCCTTGTATCCGAATAGATCAATCCAGACCAAATAATAACTGACTGGGACATAACAAAACTGTGCTGAAGCGAAATAAAAAACAGCCTGACAGGGTCTTTACTGACATGGCATCTAAACAGAAACGCTATGAGGCTCTTGTCCACGCATTGCATGGTGATATCTTTCGCTATGCTTACTGGTTGGTCAAAGACAAGGCTGTGGCAGAAGATATTGTGCAGGAAACCTTTTTGCGGGCCTGGAAGTCGCTCGATTCACTGAAAGACGAAAACGCCGCCAAGTCCTGGTTGATTACCATATTACGCCGCGAAAACGCCCGCCGTTTCGAGCGTAAGCAATTTGACCTGGTCGATATGGATGACGTGGTACTGGCCGACGACATACACACTAATGAACAACAACTCGAGCACCGCGAGTTACATCATTTGATTGCCGGGCTGGCGGATGAATATCGCGAACCCTTATTGCTACAAGCCATATTTGGCCTTAGCGGCGATGAAATATCAATACAGCTAGGACTAAATAAAAATACGGTAATGACCCGTTTATTCAGAGCAAGAAACCAACTTAAAGAGGCATTGGAGCAACCCAATGAAAGACGAGGTAGCAAAAATGGATGAGTTAGAATTCCGTCGTACCATTTATGCTGATCCCGATAATACTGATGCGGAAATGATAGCAGCCGCACAACAGGACAAGGCCAAACAGCATTTCTGGCAAGACGTAAAACAGCTGGATAAACAGATAAAGCAAACGGTTAATCAGGTGGATATCCCTGATGGTCTGGCACACAGATTGATATTGCGACAGAGCATTGCCCGTCATCGCAAACAACAGGTAAAACAACGTTGGTATATTGCGCTCGCTGCTTCCGTAGCGTTTTTGCTGGGAATTAACTTTACCCTGTTGCAAAACAATACGCTGGATCTGACCCATTATGCGCTGGCGCATCGCTATCATGAGGGCGAAATTCCGATGCAGATGGACGAAAATGTCAGCCTGCAACAACTCAATGTTAAGCTGGCCAGTATGGGTGCACATTTGCAGAATGATATTGGTAAAGTGTATTTCGCCAACTTTTGTGATTTTGAACAAGTCCGCAGCCTGCATATGGTCATCGATAGCGGACAAGGAAAAATTACCGTTTTTGTTGTTCCCCATGATGAAAAATTCAAAATGGATGCACAATTTGCTGATCAGCGTTTTAACGGCAAGAGTATTGATTTAGGTGAAGTTGCGTTGATTGTACTGGGTGAGAAAAATCAACCACTGCAAGATGTAACCAACAAACTGAGCAAGCAACTGGTTTTCTCGGCATAACGCGGACAGGTGGAGTACAGAGACTAATTAACCTCAACTCGGGATAAGAAATGTCGTTTATATTTACAAAGGGTAAATAATTCAGATAGTTATATTATTCACTCAAAACCATTGTTGAATAAATAGTTTACTCAATGACGACATTTTTGTGCCTGGCAAGGCGGGGGTTCGTACGTCATAGTGGGCTATGACTAGAAAGCCCAACGCTGTCAGGTGCAAAAAGAGCGTTATTGAGAGGCGTGGCTTATCCCGAGCTGGGGTTAATTACCTTTATATTCCATCTTGATATGCTCTATGCCTGCATCATCAAAAGGCTCCCCTACCCCTTCAAAATCCAGCTTCTGATAAAAATGCATGGCTCCCGTCTGGGCGGTCAGGGTGATTTTTTTCTTGCGTACGGGATCAATATGGGAGCATTTTTGCAGCGCACGGCGCATCATTTTTACACCCCAGTCTGCCCCCCGGTATTCTTTTTCTAATACTACCCGTTCAATTTTTATTTCTTCACTGCCCGAACGAATACGCAAATAACCCACCAGTTTTTTGTCGATATGCAGCAACAGATGCCAACTGGCTTCATCCAGCCCGTCAATATCCTGATAAAGACTCTGCTGTTCTACAATAAATACTTTCTGGCGAAGCCGATAAATTGTTTGCAGCAGATATTGGTCTATTGCAGAAAATTTACACCATCTGAATTCTGACATACTGATCCGCTAGTGAAAGGAAAAACATATTGGTAGCATGCACTTATAATACACATAATAAAAATAAAATTTAGGAATATGTATGCAAAACGGCACTTTAATTTCTCTGGCAATCTATTTTGCCCTGATGTTGGCAATCGGGTTATACGCCTATCGCGTTTCCAGTCGTAACCTGTCGGGTTATATGTTGGGTGGCCGTTCTCTGGGCCCCGGTGTGACAGCACTATCAGCTGGTGCGTCGGACATGAGTGGCTGGATCTTGATGGGACTACCGGGCGCCATGTACATCACCGGACTTTCCAGTAGCTGGATTGTTATCGGACTGATAATGGGTGCCTATGTTAACTATTTACTGGTCGCGCCCAGATTGCGCATCTATACGGAAATAGCCGACGATGCGATCACCATCCCTGATTACTTTGAAAACCGTTTTGCAGACAAAAGTCGTTTACTCAGAATTATTTCTTCTCTTGTTATTATCATATTTTTCACCCTGTATACCTCTTCCGGGATCGTAGCGGGTGGCAAACTGTTTGAAAGCGCCTTCGGCCAAAGCTACGAACTGGGACTGTATGTCACCGCCGGCGTTGTGGTGATCTATACCCTGTTTGGCGGTTTTTTAGCGGTCAGCATGACGGACTTTGTACAAGGCTGTATTATGTTTACCGCATTGATTCTGGTGCCTTTAGTGGCACTAACCGATGTCGGAGGATTGGGCAATGCGCTACGTACTGTAGAACAAATCAATCCGCATATGCTCGATATGCTGCAAGGCACAACCATTATTGCAATTATTTCCAGCATGGCGTGGGGTTTGGGTTACTTTGGTCAGCCGCATATTATTGTCCGTTTTATGGCGATCCGTTCAGTACAACAGATTAAAACCGCACGACGTATTGGCATGAGCTGGATGATTGTCTCGGTTATCGGCGCCTTGGCCACAGGCTTGGTGGGGCTGGCTTACGCCACCCAACAAGGACTAACCGATGTAGATGCAGAAACCATTTTTATTGTCTTGTCACAACTGCTGTTCAACCCACTTGTTTCGGGTTTTCTGCTGGCGGCTGTGTTGGCTGCGATTATGAGCACCATATCATCACAATTGCTGGTCACCTCCAGTTCACTAACCGAAGATTTGTATAAAACCTTTATACGTAAACAGGCTACCGACTTGGAACTGGTCACTGTTGGGCGGTTATCAGTAGTAGTAGTGGCACTGGTGGCTATTGCGCTGGCCTACAACCGCGACAGCACTATTTTGTCGCTGGTAAGTAATGCCTGGGCAGGTTTTGGGGCTGCATTCGGGCCCGTGGTGCTATTTAGCCTGTTCTGGAAACGCATGAACGCTTTTGGCGCGATAGCTGGCATGATTGTCGGAGCGGTAACAGTCTTGTTATGGATCTACGCACCGTTACAAATTAATGGTCGAGCATTGGGCGACATTATTTATGAAATTGTGCCCGGTTTTATTCTGTGCAGCTTGACTATCTGGCTGGTCAGTTTACTGACTGCAGCGCCTGATCAAACTGTACTGCAACGCTTTAGCATAATGCGTCAAAAGTTATCGGATTTAGCGTAGCCGTGCATTCGAACCGGGCTAAATGATTAATTTGATTAACTTTAACCCGGATTGCATCTTTATAAAAAACGTGACCTAAGCTTAATTACATGTCAAATTATTGTTATCCAGCAACTTTTAAATAAATTGTTATGGCATTTTTTGCGGCACGGCAGCCCATTCTAGATATTGATAAACAATTGTTCGCTTACGAACTGTTGTTTCGTGAAAGTCTGGATAATGTTTTTCCGGAAACAATGGATGCTGAAGAAGCCACTTCACGTATGGTGGAAGGCTTACAATTTAATCTCGGACTGGATTGTTTAACCCAGAACAAATGTGCCTTTATTAATTTCACCCACGAATCATTAATCAAGCAATATCCGCAACTGTTGCCTAACGATCAGGTTGTGGTCGAAGTGTTGGAAACAGTCAAACCTGGCAAACAATTACTGGCAGCCATCATAGAACTTAAAGAAAAAGGTTATACCATTGCACTGGATGATTATATTCATCATAGAATTTGGCTGCATTTTTTCCCTTATATCGACATTATTAAAATTGACTGGAAAGAAACCTCACTGGAAACCATTAAAAAAGTCATCGAAGCAATAAAAACCTTTCCGCATATAAAACTGTTGGCCGAAAAAATAGAATCTCATGATGAGTTCAATATTGCTGTTGGGCTGGGGTTCAGTTACTTCCAAGGATATTTTTTTAGTCAACCGGAAGTCTTGCAGAGTCGAGCCATCAGCGCATCACAAATGTCATTGGCAAATTTAATGGTCGAACTCAGTCAAGCGGAACCAGATATCGACTCCGTCACCCGGGTCATTGAACAGGATGTCAATTTATCCTTTAAACTACTGCGTTATACCCAGTCTCCGTTGTTCAAACGCCGTAGTGAAATATCCACGATTAAACACGCCTTATCGGTATTGGGAAATCAGGAATTAAGACGTTTTATATCCGTTTTGTTTACCGCTCAATTTGCCGATAATAAACCACCAGAGTTGACCAATATGTCACTGGTCCGAGCCTGTTTCTGCGAATCACTGGCCTGCCTGACCGGCCACGAACAACAAAAAGAAAGCGCATTTTTGATCGGTTTATTGTCCCTGCTGGATGCGCTACTGGATACCAGTCTCGAAGAACTTCTGGAGAAATTGCCGCTGACAGACAATATAAAGCAAGCACTACTGAACCATCATGGCATATTCGGCCAATTTCTTGAATTGCTCACTGCACTGGAACACGCCGACTGGCCCAAGGTCACTCAACTGGAAAAAAGTGTCAATATCAGTAAAAAACAGGCAGGCGAGCTCTATCAGGGCGCTCTGCAATGGGCCAATCAGAGACAGGAATACGGCTAAAACCTCTACATAGCTATTTTTCTCGCAACTGCGTTATAAAAAAATACCAATGTGTCTATGCTTACCAAGATTAAGTGGCAACAACGATATGGACTACCAAGCTCAACAACTCCTAAACTGCAACACGAGATATTATGCCTTTATACGCTTTCATATAGTTTTTTGATTAATTCATTCTCGGCGATTTTCGTGTTAAGTTTATATACATAGGCTATTTTGGAATATAGCAAGGAAAATCAGCTCTTTAGGCATTAAAACTGTTACCAAACAGAGACATTTTCTTACTTTAATTGGCATTTAATAACGGAATCATCCATGACGGTAAAAATCCCCACAGTTACGCATTTAAAACAGTTAGAAGCAGAAAGTATTCATATTTTTCGCGAAGTTGCTGCTGAGTTCGAGAATCCGGTTATGCTTTACTCCGTCGGTAAAGACTCTTCTGTACTATTGCATGTTGCTCGCAAAGCGTTTGCTCCTGGCAAAATTCCTTTTCCGCTGATGCATGTTGACACCACCTGGAAGTTTCACGAAATGATCGAGTTTCGTGATCGGATGGCAGAAAAACATCAGCTTGAATTGATTGTGCACAAAAATCAGCAGGGTATTGATATGGGGGTCGGGCCTTTCACCCATGGTAGTGCCAAGCATACCGATATTATGAAGACTCAGGCACTGAAACAGGCATTGAACAAATACAAATTTGATGCAGCTTTTGGTGGCGCAAGACGGGACGAAGAAAAATCCCGTGCCAAAGAACGGGTTTACTCCTTTCGCGATGAAAACCATCGCTGGGATCCAAAAAATCAGCGGCCTGAGCTGTGGAACATTTATAATTCCAAAATTAATAAAGGCGAAAGTATTCGGGTGTTCCCAATGTCAAATTGGACCGAGCTGGACATTTGGCAATATATTTATCTGGAAAATATTGAAATTCCTTCCCTGTATCTGGCCAAACCCCGCCCGGTAGTGGAAAGGGACGGTGTGCTGATTATGGTAGATGATGACAGAATGCCACTCAAGGAAGGTGAAACGCCGCAAATGAAGTCGGTGCGTTTCCGTACCCTCGGTTGCTATCCGCTAACCGGCGCTGTGGAATCAACTGCGGCTACCTTGCCAGAAGTCATCCAGGAAATGCTATTAACCAAAACCTCCGAACGTCAGGGCCGGGTTATCGATCATGATGAAGCCGGGTCGATGGAGAAGAAAAAAATGGAAGGATATTTCTAATGGCAAACAATATTGTATGGCACGAACATAAAATCGATAAACAGGCTCGGGCCGAAGCGAAAAAGCAAAAGCCCTGTGTAATATGGTTCACCGGGTTAAGCGGCTCAGGCAAGTCCACCATCGCGAATATTCTGGAGCAGAAACTGCACGCTCAAGGCAAGCAAACCTATCTACTGGATGGTGACAATGTGCGCCATGGACTCTGTGGTGATTTGGGTTTTAGTGACAAAGACCGGGTTGAAAATATTCGTCGTATCAGCGAGGTATCCAAGCTGTTCGTGGATGCCGGATTAATTGTTATTACTGCGTTTATTTCGCCCTTTAGAACCGATCGTGACTCTGCTCGTCAAACCTTGGATAAGGGCGAGTTTGTCGAGGTGTTTGTTGATACCCCTCTGGATGTCTGTGAACAGCGCGACCCCAAAGGCTTATACGAAAAGGCGCGCAAAGGTGATATCAAAGATTTTACCGGTATCGGTTCTGATTATCAGTCGCCACTTAATCCGGAATGCCATCTGAAGTTTAATGGCGAAGATGCCGAGCAAAGTGCCGATCAACTTATTGAACAACTAAAACAGCAAGGATATCTGGATTAATGGGTGACGTTATCTCACATCAACCAGTTATTGATATTGCACATCAGGCCGGTCAGGCCATTATGCAGATATATCAACGCAATTTTGACATTAGTACCAAGGCAGATACCAGTCCGCTTACCGAAGCCGATTTAGCCGCACACAATGTTATTGTAAAAGGTTTGCAGACTATTTCGGATTTGCCCATTCTTTCTGAAGAATCCGCCAATATCCCCTGGCAACAGCGTCAGCAGTGGGATAGATACTGGCTGGTCGATCCGCTGGATGGCACCAAGGAATTTATCAAAAAAAATGGTGAGTTTACTGTCAATATCGCACTCATTAATCAGGGTCAACCGGTTTGGGGCGTGGTTTACGCTCCTGTGCTACAGAAAACCTATGTCGGCGATGCGCACTCAGGTGCCTATGTCATCGACAAGGGCAGCAAAACTGATATCAGGGTGCAACCCCATCGAGACAACGAAACCTGGCAAGTGGTTGGCAGCCGTTCCCATCAGAGCCCTGAAATTCAGGATTTTCTAAACAGTTTGCCGGGCGAAACCAATCTGGTCGCAATGGGCAGTTCATTAAAGTTATGCCTTGTCGCCGAAGGTGTCGCCCACGTTTATCCCCGCCTGGGCCCCACTTCCGAGTGGGATACCGCCGCCGCACAAGCTGTAGTGGAGGCCGCCGGAGGACAGGTTACCATTCATCCGGATGGACAACCTTTACGTTATAACCAGAAAGAATCCGTTTTAAACCCTTATTTTGTGGTGAATTGCAAAGATGAATAGTGAAAACCAGTTACTTCAATCCGACATCCTGTCTTATCTCGATCAGCATGAGAAAAAGGATCTGCAGCGCTTTATCACCTGTGGAAGCGTTGATGATGGCAAAAGTACCTTAATAGGCCGTCTGTTACATGACTCCAAAATGATCTTTGAAGATCAGTTGGCGGCCATTACCAAAGACAGCAAGAAAGTTGGCACCACAGGCGAAAAAGTTGATTTGGCTCTGCTGGTAGACGGCCTGCAGTCGGAACGCGAGCAAGGTATTACTATTGATGTGGCCTATCGCTATTTTTCCACCGACAAACGCAAGTTTATTGTTGCCGATACACCGGGACATGAGCAATACACCCGTAACATGGTGACAGGTGCTTCAACCTGTGATTTAGCAGTAATCCTGATCGATGCCCGTAGCGGCGTAAAAACCCAGACCAAACGCCATTCATTCCTGGTGTCCTTGCTTGGCATCAAGCACGTCATTGTGGCGGTAAACAAGATGGATCTGAAAGATTACGATCAAAAAGTATTCGAGACGATTAAAACCGACTATCTGCGTTTTGCTGCCCAGTTGGATATCCCGGATATTCATTTTGTACCCATGTCCGCCCTGGAAGGCGACAACGTGGTGAATCGCAGCGATAACACGCCCTGGTATCAAGGCGAAACCTTGATGCAAATGCTGGAAAATATCGAAATCGCGGAAGATGTCAATAACGACGATTTCCGTTTTCCGGTTCAGTATGTCAGTCGCCCCGATTTAAACTATCGCGGCTTTGCCGGTACCGTGGTCTCGGGGAGCATCGCTCCGGGCGATGAAATTGTCGCGTTACCTTCGGGCAAAAAGTCCAGAGTCAAGTCTATTGACACCTTTGACGGCTCACTGGATATCGCCTACTCGCCTTTGGCCGTGACATTGACACTGGAAGACGAAATCGATATATCTCGCGGCGATATGATTGTCAAAGCCGATAATATGCCTTTTGTGGGCGGCCAGTTTAAATCTACCCTGGTGTGGATGGCTGAAGACAGCATGACGCCAAATAAGCAATACGATTTCAAGTTTGCCACTAAAACTGTTGCCGGTAGTGTGAATGACATCAATTACCAGATTGATGTGAATACCCTTGAACATACTTCCTCTACCCATCTGGGCTTAAACGAAATTGCCGTTTGTGATATCAAACTGAATCAGTCGGTTGCCTGTGATCCATATCAGCAAAATCGTGCCACAGGTGCCTTTATCATTATCGATCGTCTGACCAATGGGACAGTTGGAGCCGGGATGATCATTGCAAAAAATGAACAGTCCAAGGCAAAAACACAACAGTATTCAGAATTTGAGCTGGAATTTAACCAATTAGTGAGAAAACATTTCCCTCATTGGCAGGCACTGGATATTACTAAATTTTAGATAAGCAGCTATTATTTAACCTCAGTTCTGGATAAGAAGTGTCGTTTAAATTTAAAGCATAGTGAAAAGCAAACATTGATCTATATTATATCCGGAACTGAGGCTATGTATGACAATTGACCAATTATTGGTTGTCGGCATTTTCGTTACAACTATTGCGGCGCTGATCTTTTCAGAGATGCGCCCTTCCTTTATTTTTTCCATTGTTATACTGGCATTGATCTTCACTGGCACCTTATCACTGGATCAAGTCGCGCATAATTTAACCAACAAGGGATTGATTACGTTAATTTTATTGCTGATGGTAAGCGCATCAGTGGATAAAACCTCATTGATTAAACGTTTGGCACGCAAACTGGTTACTGTCGGTTATAAACAGAGTTTCTGGCGATTATTCGGCCTCACCTTCAGCGCATCAGCGTTCCTTAATAATACCGCTGTTGTGGCAACCCTGATTGGCCCGGTGAAACAGAACCAGCACCATCCATCTTCCCGTTTACTCATCCCTTTATCTTACGCGGCCATACTGGGTGGAACACTAACCCTTATCGGAACCTCAACCAATCTTATTGTCGACAGTTTTTTGATCGAGCATGGTCACCAAGGATTCAAATTCTGGGACTTCACACTCTATGGCCTGGTTGCCGGTTTGGCTTGCGGTTTGCTGATGTTTTTGATCAGCCCACTTCTGCCAGAAATCAAGGCGACGGGCAAAAACTACAATGACTACTTTATCGAAGCCGAGGTTGCCGCAGATTCCGAATTAATCGGTAAAACTGTCGAACAAAACCATTTGCGTAATTTGCCAGAACTGTTTTTGGCCGAAGTGGTACGCAAAGGTAAGTTAATTAGCCCAGTGGCACCAGACCTGATTATTGATGGAGGTGATAAGCTAATCTTTACCGGTAATATGCAACGGGTAGATAGTCTGCAACATATCAATGGCCTGAATATGTTTGCCGAAAATAACGGTTTGTTAAGAGAAAACCTGACCGAAGTGGTGGTATCCAATCGCTCCAGGATTATTGGAAAAACCCTTAAACAAGTCGGATTCAGAGCATTATTTGACGCAGCAGTTGTGGCTATTCGCCGGGATGGTGAGCCAATCTCAGGCAAGCATGGCGATGTGTCACTGCAAGCAGGTGATTTTCTGGTTCTCGCCACCGGGCCTGATTTTGCCGCACGACATAATCTGGCCAAAAACTTCTTTATCGTCAGCGAAAGAAATATCGCTAAAAAACTCACATCATTGCAGGAATGGTTAACACTTGGTGGTTTTGCTGCCGTCATACTGGCTGCTGCCGCGTCGTTTTTGTCGCTGCCACTGGGGTTGATGTTATTAATGAGCTTACTGGTGCTGGCTAATATCATCACCGGTAACGAGTTAAAACAACATCTACCGGTCAATCTGGTTATGGTGATTGTCGGTGCATTAAGTTTGGCAACTGCTCTGGAAACAACCGGAATCATCGATTTACTTACCCAAAGCGTGCAACCAATGTTAATTGGCGCAGAACCCTTTCATGCCTTGTTAGCCGTGTACCTGTTAACTTTGATGATGACGGAAGTGGTAACCAATAACGCTGCAGCGGCTTTGATGTTTCCGTTTGCCTGGGGGATCTGTACTGCGATGAATTTACCGGTACTGCCATTTGCCCTGGCTGTCGCCTTTGCCGCCAGCGCCAGCTTTATTTCCCCATACGGCTATCAAACCAACTTGCTGGTATTCAGTGCCACCAACTATAAACTCAAGCACTTTGTGATTATGGGCTTACCTATTTCGATCACCTATTCAACCATTGTATTGACACTATTGAAGTTTAACTACGGATTTTAGGATGAATGGTACCGAGCCGCGAGCAAAGAGCTACGAGTAGCGAGCTAAAAACCAAAACCACCGTTCGTCCTGAGCGCGAAGAGTTAGCTGTCGAAGGGTGGAATATTATTCACGCAGAGCTCGCCAAACCGCTAAGAAAAACATATTAACAGTGGTACCTCGGTCACCCCGGTAGTCTTTTGAGCAGGGGTCCATCATGAATTAATCAACCATTTACTACTGGATTTCGGTTCAAAAGACTACCGGAATGACGAGCATTACCGAGGATAACAAATTTTAAAATTTTTCCTCTGTGCCCCCTGTGTCTCTGTGGTTATCTAAGCTCCTCGCTCGAAGCTCGCCGCAATCTTTCACTCTTTGCGCCAAGTAGTCCCTTGCGGGCCATCTTCAAGCACAATGCCCATCGCCATTAAAGCGTCACGCGCCACATCTGCGGCAGCCCAGTCTTTATCTTCACGCGCCTGTTTGCGATCGGCAATCAATTTTTCGATAGTCGCTACATCCAGATCCTTGCCCTGAAAATAATGTTCAGGATCCTGCTGTAACAATCCCATGACTGCGCCAAGATGCAACATAATGCCAGCCAGTCTTTCAGCCTGTGCATGATCTTCCAGTCGTGCGATATTGATCTCGCGCGCCAGTTCGAATAACACCGAGATAGCTTCCGGACTATTAAAATCGTCATTCATTGCCGCATCAAAACGAACTTGATATTGATTGTCCTGCTCGGCATGTTGTCTATCCGGCTGAATACCACGTAATGCGGTATACAAGCGCTCCAGACTAGCGCGGGCCTGCTTTAGATTGTCTTCGGTATAGTTCAACTGGCTACGGTAATGGGCCGTCATCAAAAAATAACGTACAGTTTCAGCATCATGTTCTTTAAGCACATCCCGTAATGTAAAGAAATTGCCCAACGACTTGGACATTTTCTCTTCATTCACCTGCACCATCCCCGTATGGATCCAGTAATTGACATAGGGTGTGTCAAACGCGCAGCATGACTGGGCCACTTCATTCTCGTGATGGGGAAAAATTAAATCCGAACCTCCACCATGAATATCGAAATGGGCACCCAGATGCTGATGGTTCATCGCCGAACATTCAATATGCCAGCCTGGTCGCCCATCTCCCCAGGGCGATGACCAGCTTGGTTCGCCAGGCTTGGCGGATTTCCACAATACAAAATCCAGTGGTGACTTCTTATCCTGACTGACTTCCACACGTGAGCCGGCCTGTAGCTGTTCCAGATCCTGGCGACTTAATTGACCATATTGCTCAAAACTGCCGACGTTAAACAGCACATCCCCGCTGGAGGAGATATAAGCATGATGTTTATCCACCAAACGCTGAATAACATCAATAATTTGATCCATATGAGTGGTCACCCGTGGTTCGATATCTGCGGGCAATAAACCGATGGCGGCAAAATCCTGATGCATCATCTCGATGGTCCGCGCTGTCAGATCATCACAACTTTCATTGTTATCAACCGCACGTTGGATGATTTTGTCGTCTACGTCGGTGATATTGCGCACATAGTTGACCTCATAACCCAGATGGCGCATGTAACGCACCATCAAATCAAAACTCAGATATGTGCGGGCGTGTCCCATATGACAGAGGTCATAAACTGTAATTCCGCACACATACATACCAACCTTGCCTGCCACCAACGGCTTGAATATTTCCTTCTGGCGAGTCAAAGTATTGTAGATATGCAGCATGCAGTGTTGTCCTCTGTTGGTTATCATTTTGTCAAAAAACAGGATATTACCACTACCACCCCATTGCCGCATCACCGATCGGACAAATTGTCATGCTGATCGTTAACTAAATTTGCGCTAAACTGGCGTTTTTGTTCAATACGGAACTTAACATGGTAAAAATACACACTAACTTTGGCACTATCAGCCTGACAATGTTTGCAGACAAGGCCCCTGAAACCGTTGAAAACTTCCTTTCCTATGCCCGTGAAGGTTTTTATGACAACACTATTTTCCATCGCGTTATCAACGGTTTTATGATCCAGGGTGGTGGATTTGAGCCAGGTTTGCAGCAGAAACCGACCAAAGATCCGATCAACAACGAAGCCAATAACGGTATTGCCAACAATAAAGGCACTGTGGCAATGGCCCGCACCAATGATCCGCATTCAGCCACCTGTCAGTTTTTTATCAACCTCACGGACAACAGCTTTCTGAATTTCCGAGGCGAGAGTCCCGAAGGCTGGGGCTATTGCGTCTTTGCAGAAGTGGATGAAGGTATGGACGTAGTAGAAAAAATTAAAACGGTTAAAACAGGTAACGCCGGTTTCCATCAGGATGTGCCGGTGGAAGATGTGGTGATTGAGAAGGTTGAAGTACAAGATTAATTTGTGAAAACCCTGTTTATTGCCGATCTGCATTTATCTGAAAGCCGTCCGGATATTACTGCGGCTTTTATTGAGTTTATCCGTGACCAGGCCGTTAATGCTGATGCGTTATATGTGTTGGGGGATTTATTTGAAGTGTGGATCGGTGATGATGAAATCACGTCGCTTAACCAGCAAGTTATCAGCGCGTTTAAACAGCTTACCGATCACGCTGTACCGGTTTACTTTATTCATGGCAATCGTGATTTTTTAATCGGTCAGCGTTTTGCCAAAGCCACCGGGATCACAATACTCCCCGAACATCATATTGTTGATCTGTATGGTGAAAAGGTTCTGATCATGCACGGTGACAGCTTATGTACGCTGGACCTCGCCTATCAGAAGTTCAGAAAAACATCGCGCAGCTGGTGGTGGCAGGCATTTATTCTTTCCCTGCCATTATTTGTGCGACATAAAATAGGTCAAAATGCGCGTCGCAAAAGCCAGCAGGCCAATATGCACAAGTCCGACAATATTATGGATGTTACCGACGACGAAGTCATCGCGCAGATGCAAAAATATCAGGTACAAACCCTGATCCACGGCCATACTCACCGCCCCGCAATTCACCAACTGGAAGTTAACGACAAACCGGCCAAACGTATCGTATTGGGTGACTGGTATGAACAAGGCAGTTGCCTGGTGGTCACCCCCGAAAGCATGCAGCTGGAAAACAATCCGCTTCCCACCCTTTAAAGCCGAAAATACCTAACGCTTGTATCAAATACCCGGTCGGTTCGCTTCAACTGGCGCGCTAACAAGCCTTCCAAAGGCTGGTCATATTTCCATCACACAAGCTTCATATTTATGTCAATTAAACGTCCCCCCTGTCCTGCTAGTCTCTGTCGCGAGTTAAATCTGACGTATTCCTAACAACGTTTGTCTGCGTCTTTTTTCAACTTTCCCGATGACACAATTAAAAAAACAACTATTCATGCTAACTCAAAAGGACAATAACTAATGATGACTGAGTCGAAATTGGCTAAAACTATTCGTGCCTTGATTATAGGTATGCCCATTGTGATGCTTGCCGCCTGTGGCGACGGAGACGATGGCAAAAACGGTGTTGATGGTGCTGATGGAGCAAATGGTGCAGCAGCCTTAACCCAAGTTACAAACGTACCAGCTACAGCAGAATGTCCTTACGGGGCGACCTTGTTGCAAGCCGGCACAGACAGCAATGGCAATGGCGTACTGGATGATACCGAAATCCAAAGCGAATCTTCCGTTTGCTCGGCGGCCAGCGCCAGTTCTCATATGATAGCGTCAACCGCCTCAATTAAATTTGATAGCGTCGATGCACCGGCCAGCAACTATGACAAACGTCAAATTCAGGTAGGTCAGGCTAAGGTCGTTGATGGTGAAGATGAAACGATGTTAGATGTGGGCTATCACATTCTGGCTCGCTCCGGTGACAAATTTGGCGATGTGGCTTTTGGTCAGTTGGTCGATAAAGAAGGCCAGCCGCTTTTTGGTGAAGACGGAGCGCGTAAAATTTCTGACGCTAACGAACACACCTCATTGCTGCCTATTGGCAACAAGCTGTTTTCTGTCTCGCAGATGGAGTCTACCCCGGGTGCGATGTTCCTGATGGAATTAAACCAGGACAAAGAAACTGGAGAACTCAGCGTCAAGAACATGAATCAGATCGATCAGTCTGGGGTAGATGGCGGTTGGGTCCACTGCGCAGCGTCAGTAACGCCCTGGACAACTCATCTGGCTTCTGAAGAATATGAGCCAAACGCGGCTAATCCTGCTAGCGCCGCGGGTATGAATGAATATATGGGGCTGGTCGGTGACACTAATCCTTATTTCTATGGCTGGAATATCGAAATAAAAGTCGATGAAGACGCCTCCACAGAGCTGACCAAGCACTATGCGATGGGCCGTATGGCCTTCGAATTGTCTTATGTGATGCCGGACGAAAAAACCGTTTATATGTCAGATGACGGTACCAATGTCGGTTTCTTTATGTTTTTGGCCGATACGGCCGGCGATTTGAGCGCCGGCACACTGTACGCAGCCAAATGGAATCAGACTTCGGCTGATAATGGCGGTGCTGCCGATATCAGCTGGATTAATCTGGGTCACGCCACCGATGCTGAAATCAGCGACTATGTGCATGGTACCAATGACCAGACGGAGCTTACCTTTGCTGATATTTTTGAAGTAGATGGCACAGGTTGTACAACTGTCAGTACTAATGGCGATACCGAATGTTTGTCCATTAAGGATGGTATGGAAAAAGCGGCTTCTCGTATGGAATCACGCCGTTATGCAGCATTGCAGGGTGCAACAACCGAGTTCAGAAAAGAAGAAGGGATTACCTTCGATCCTGATCGCAATAAATTGTATGTGGCCAAAGGTATGACCGATGGTATAGGTGATATTCAGTTGGCCGAGGGTAATTCCTGTGGCGCGGTATACCAGTTAAACATGGCTACAGATGCAGTTAATGATAACACCGGTACCGCTATCGATTCGTCGCTAGTGGTCAAAGACTCCAGCGTACTGGTAGCAGGACGCCCTGTTTCAGCTGAAGATCCTCAAACTGCCGGTTTTGAAGGCAATAACGCTTGTCATATCGATGGCATTGCCAGCCCGGATAACGTCACCTATATGAGCGGCCACAGCCAGCTGATTATTGGTGAAGATACCGGTAGTGGTCACCAGAATGATGCCATCTGGGCCTACGATCTGGATGCAGGCAGTCTGAAACGCATTCAAACCACCCCTTATGGTGCAGAAACCACTTCACCTTACTGGTATCCCAATATCAACGGTTGGGCCTACCTGATGAGTGTTGTTCAGCATCCCTATGGTGAATCCGACGGTGACAAAGACACCGGAACAGGTGAAGCTCGCGCTTACACCGGCTATGTAGGGCCGTTCCCTGCCAAGTCTGAATAACTAAATATATAACGCAGTTTTAACTCAGGGGGCATTTGCCCCCTTTTCCACTATGCGGAGAAAAACCAATGGGCCTTCCATTTCCCTCAGTCTGTTCGAAATTCCTGTTATTGTTACCCTTGTCTCTAGCAGTATCCGCGATGGCCGAGATAAGTGATATTACCTATAACGATGTGCTAAGCCATCCCAGTCCTTATATCCCAGCGCAGTGTTACACCGATCCACAAGTAACCAAAGATACCACCGCTAACCCTTGCTATGCCTGTCATACGCCCAGCAAACGCCCCAATATGCTTAACGATACCGATGTGCAGCTGGTTTATGGTTTTCCGGACAGCGTGTTACACAATCCCTGGACGAACATGTTTAAGGATCGGCGCGAGGCCATTGCTGCCATCAAGGATCAGGACATTCTCGAATATGTGCGCCAAAACAATTATTTTGACGATAATGGCGAGATCCGTTTAGCGAAACGCTTGCAACAACAAGCCAAACAGTTTGACACTAATAACAATGGAGACTGGGACGGCTATATTCCGGACAGTTATTTTAATTTTGATCACCAAGGTTTTGACCACGCCCCTGACGGCAGTTATACCGGCTGGCGCAGTTATGCCTACTACCCGTTACCGGGCAGTTTTATGCCCACCAATGGCTCGACCGATGATGTCAGTATCCGGCTTGCTCCGGCCTTCCGACAAAACGCCCAGGGTCAGTTCGACCTGCCCATCTATAAACTGAATCTGGCGATAGTGGAAGCCATGATACGTGAGCAGGATATTGGCATCCCCCCCACAGATGAACTACCGCTAGGCGTAGATCTGGACAAAGACGGTCAATTAGCTCAGGCCAGCATAATCAAATATGACTGGGCGCCGCTGGAAAAACGCTTTATGTCCTATGTTGGCAAGGCCAAAGAGCAGCTGGACGCAGGAGATATTCATCTGGCTGCCAAACTGTTTCCCGAAGGTACCGAGTTTTTACATTCGGTCCGCTATCTGGATGTCAACAAGCAAGGCCAGGTTGGCATGGCGCAGCGCATGAAAGAGTTGCGCTATGCCAGAAAAACCACCTGGCTAAATTATTACCAGTGGGAAGTGCTAGTCAGTGCCGAAACCAAAGAACGTCACGACTTTCCTGGCCGAACCAAAAAAGTACGGGGTAGTGCGGAAGAAGGCGTGGGAGTTGCACAAGGTTGGGTCTATCAGGGATTTATCGAGGATCGCCAAGGTGAACTTCGTCCACAAACCTACCAGGAACAGGTTAGCTGTACCGGTTGTCATGGTGGTACAGGTGTCATGATGGATACCAATATTTCTTTCTACCGCAAACTGCCGCAGAACAGCTTTCAACAAGGCTGGTATCATTGGGGCCAGAAGTCTATGGCTGGCATTCCCGAACCCAAAAGGGAAAGTGATGCCGAATACGAATACAGCTACTACCTGAAAAATAACCCGACAGGTGATGAGTTCCGCTCCAATACTGAAGTACAACAACGATTCTTTGACAAATTGGGGCAGCCAAAAAAAGCCATGTTTGAGCGCCTGCATCAGGATATATCGGTATTGATGTTGCCTTCGACGGAACGGGCGCTGGCATTAAATAAAGCCTATAAACTGATCGTGGCCGAACAAAGCTTTATCCGTGGCAAAGCTCCCTTGCTTGAACCTCTGGATCGGGTTTTATTCAAGGAGATACTGGTTGATCAGCAAACCGGGATCACTGAGCCGCTCAGTGCGTTTTAAACTTAGAAAATGGATAAACAACGGGCATTCAAAACCCGTTGTTTATCCAGACACAGATTATTCGCCAGCTGCCAGGCGGTAGGATAAATGCTGATAGAAACGTAAGGTAATCGCGTCGCTATCCGGACGAAATTGCAATTCCGTACACAGTGCCTTGAGCGCCGACGACAAATGGTTGATAAACTTGCCGTAGCCGCGCCGGGTGAAGTCAGAATCGGATGCCAGAAAGACCAAATTAATGCTATCGACCATATTGCGGCTATCCCACTGGCTGATAAAACTGCCCCCCAACTGCTCCGGTTTAAAACCGATGCGCAGTAACTCACCTTGGGGATAAAAATACTCTTCCTCGGCGTGGCGAATAATAGGTACTTTGCCGTTGGCAATAATCGCCACCTGATTCAGATTGTATTGTTTGGCAAACGTGGCAAAGGTTTCCGATATATGAGTATATAAAGGGTTGTACGGATCTTCTGCAGCCAGATCAATATCGCATTGTTGTAGCAAATTCATTGTCATCGGCAAAGTTGCAATAGCAAAAGTTAAACTGCTGCGGTTGCCAGGTAAAATAAACGACTGCTGTTGATAGCGATCGGGTAATTTACGAAATCCATGCGTTTTGGTGGCCTTATCACCTTTCTCGGCGGCATAAATATCCCAGGTAAGATGCTGATGATCTTTTACCTTAAAGCGGGAAGACGGCAACTTGATATCCGTAGCCCACTCACTAATCAACTGGCTGACACTTTGGTGGAATTGGGCCGAGCCTTGCCTGACCTCATCACCGGTGGACAGAAAGAGTAGTTCAATCTTGTCGGTAAGAAAGTTGATATCGTAAAAATAGCGCATTCCCGAATGGCAAGCCGGATTATAGAAAAATATTAACTGCTGAGGCGTTTCAATAACTTGCTGCTCTTCACCATATCGGACTCTGACCAATTGATCTTTGGCGATGAAGTTGACGTTGGCTAACTGGTGCTTTTTGCAGATATCAAAAAAGTGATGGCTCAATTTTCGATAAAAGTCTTCATAACTTTTCGTCGTTAAGGGTCGCTCAATAAAACGTTCGACCCATTGTCTGTCGATTTTGCATTCGACCAGCAAATACTGGTTCTCGCGCGCACTGGCCGGCACATAAACTTTATGCACCGCCCCTCTTTTACGTACTAAGGATTTTCTGGAACTCAATTTTAACATCACGCTGCTCCCTGTTTATGACGAGCGACAAGGCTAAAATAATCAAATTAAGCTGAGATGACAGAAATAGGATCGTTTGATGATATCTCGTTAAAGCACACCACTATGAAAACGCAACTCATTATCTCCACCGACAATAAGCTGTGCTTCTACTTCACCAAAAAATTGCACCCGCTCATTAATGTCCTCAGCAGCAATAGTTTGCGCTAACGCTAAATAATCCTGGTAATGACGCGCTTCGGAACGTAATAAGGAGATATAAAACTTGTTTAGTTCTTCATCCAGATAAGGGGCCAATTTGGCAAAACGTTCACAGGAGCGGGCCTCAATATAGGCGCCACAGATCAGCTTGTCGATGAGTGCCTGGGGTTCATAAGTGCGTACATGTTTCATCAAACCTTTGGCATAACGCCCTGCCGAGACATTTTGATATTCAATCCCCCGTTGCTGCATAATTTCCAGGACCTGTTGAAAGTGATGTAATTCCTCTTTTATCAGCAAGACCATTTTATTGACTAAGTCAGCGGCAAAGTCCACATCCGGCCTCGCCTGCAGTTTTTTTCCTAAACCACTGTGATTGGGATTAAATTCACCTTCAAAATCACGACGGTAAACAAAATCCTCATAAGGTTTCAACCAGGCTAATAACGCCGCGCCATTGGTTTTATCCACGGCGTATTTACGCATCAACAACATCGCCGTCTGCGCGGCTTTAAGCTCGCAATTAGCGTGATCCACTAATAAAATCGCTAAATTTTCTGGTTTGATTGCTTCGGATACCCATTCTTTGGGTGTTTCGCAGTGCAAAAATATTTTTATCGGAGCTAACAACTTTTCCAAACAAACCTCTTTGATTCCAATAACCTTTGCTGAACCTGTGCGCGTATTTTACAGCATCTTAATAAAGTTTGATGGCTAATTAAGGCATCCAATGCCTTTCTCTTAAAAATCAGGAATTTTGTCTGGTGCAGGTCAACCAGTCGTTCTAGTTTGTGCGCCAAAGTCCTCAGTACTCAATCCCTGCAACTTTTACTCTACAGTATGAAGATATTTCAGAGTCGAATCGAGAGTTGTGTAGTAAACAGCCCTGCTTATCAATGTTTGACATAATGGAACAGCGTTTGCTTCACACCTTAGTACATTAGACGTTTGGTTAAATTAACTTAAAGCATTAAGGAGAACAAAATGGCAATTATTAATTGGGCAACGGCAAGATACGAAGGTCTGGGTAAAGAGGGTAAAGGACAAGTTTCAACCCAATCTGGAGCTTTAAAAGATCAACCTTACGGTTTTAACACCCGGTTTGAAGATAAAGCAGGCACAAACCCGGAGGAACAAATCGCAGCAGCACATGCGTCGTGTTTTACCATGGCATTATCTATGGGATTAGCAGAACAAGGGTTCAACAAAGGAACCTTAGCATCTAAGGTAAAGGTCAGGTTGGTGAAAGACGGCGACGGCTTTTCTATCACAAAATCCGAAATAAGCCTGGATGCTACAGTTCCCGGTATGAACGGTAAAGATTTCGAACAAGCAGCAATGGACGCAAAACTAGACTGTCCCATATCAAAATTATTAAACTGCGATGTCACGCTAGATATTGCATCATTTGAAGGTGAATAGTTAATGGGTAAGCTCTAATAAAAGCAACCTGTATTAGCGCTATATGCTTATCAATCGTTAATACCAGCATCAATAAACCATTATTGATGCTGGTCGAATCCAGATATAACTGAATTTAATCGTTTTACGCTACCTAATACCAATCCCATTGCTGAAACACCAGATATAAAGCAACGAGGAACAGTAACCCGCCCATAATCCTGTTAACGTAGGTTAGCAGAGTGACGTTACGCCACCTGCGACCTATCCGATCACCCAAAATAGCCCAGCAGGCAATACACAAAAAACACCAGATACAATAAATACCTATAAACAAGACTAGCTGCTGCGGGGCATTGGTCAGTTCAAATGCGCTAACTCCTGCAACACATGCAACCCAAGCCTTGGGGTTTAGCCATTGTAATAGCACGCCTGTCTTGAAATCAGGAGCTTCTGTTTGTATTACTTCCAGCTCAACTACAGATGTGGCGATTCGATAGCCTAAATATGCGATATAGATGCTTCCTGACGTCGCCAAAAACATCATTAAATGTGTATGGTCAGTAATTATATTGGTTAGCCCCAAACCAATTGTATAAAGCAGCAGTATAAAGCCCATGGTCGCGCCGGTAACGAATGGCAAGGTACGCTTAACGCCATAATTAATCCCTGATGTAAAGGTAATCAAGTTAACGGGGCCCGGTGTCAGGGACAGCGAAATCGAATACAACGACATAGCCAAAAAAAGTGACATAAATTATCTCCAACAATTTTTGCCACTATATCGCTTCAGGTATTAATAGATTAGATGCTATTTTTAGATTTTATTATTCTAATTATTTAAGCAATAAAATTATGATTAATGATTTACGTGCCATCGGTATTTTTGCCGAAACGGTGAAAAGAGGGTCTTTTAAAGCCGCCGCCGACTACCTGAAGTTGTCACCTTCGGTGGTCAGCTACCATATCAGTCAGCTGGAAAAGTCGGTTGGAACTGCGTTGCTATACCGTTCAACCCGAAAATTATCATTGACCCATGAAGGTAAAGTCCTGCTCAGGCATGCTGAACTTATGCTGGAAGCGGCAGACCAAGGCATAAACGAAATATCAGCGGTAAAACAAAAGATCAGCGGACAGGTTAGCATCAGCTTGCCCAACGCCCTGATCCGACATCCGCTCATGGATCAACTGGCAAAATTGTGCCAACAACAACAGGATCTAACCCTGTCGCTATTGTTTTCCGATAATCGTCAAAACCTGGTTGCCGAAGGTATTGACTTGGCCTTACGTGCGGGAAAAATGCCTGATAGTGGTTTAAAATCCAGAAAAATAGGGGAAATAAAACGCAAACTGGTCTGTTCCAAAACCTTTTATCATACCTATCAACAACCGGAATCAATTGACGAAATAGCGCACTGCCAATGGATCAAGTTAGATGCTCTTCCATCCAGCAGAGTATTATTAGACCCGGAAGGACAACGTCACCAGTTAAATTTTAGCAGTCAAATTAGTGTCAACAACGTAGAAGCAATGTACCAGCTTTGTATTAAAGGACTGGGATTTGCCACCCCACCCGATTATTTAATTGAATCTGACTTACAAAACGGCAGTGTTATTGAGGTATTACCGGAATGGCAAGTTGAACCTATTCCTCTCTATGCAGTTTGGCCCCCGAATGTTTCTGCAACCAGTAATAGTCGACGTGTTTTAGACCATTTACTTAGGGCGTGTTGATCTTTGGTGTGTATTTTTGCAGCAGTTTGTAACGTATTTATACAAGACATAGCAAGTGTGGTGCAGTTATTCTACATAAGAGAGCGATAACGCTGTAGAAATGCGCTACAAACACTGCCACGTTTTTAAAGAAAGGGGTTCAACCCAACACCTTCTGCTCTTTGTTGCCGGATTTTGACTTAGATCCCTTTATTTTAAACGTAAGGGTCTGCAACCCGGCGTCGCGATCAGAGGGCGTTGGGCTTGAACAAAATTCATACACCAAAGATCAACACGCCCTGGCTAACCTAAACCTGATAGCAGAGGGTATTAAAAAATAATGCAGTTGTGTCTGCATCATTAAAAAGCTATACATAAGGTAAAATAGACCATTTAATACACAAAACTGTTGACGATTTGTTCAAGCTCAAACAAACTGTTGTTAATCAAATGTTAAATAACAATAAACTGTACTTTCAGCGAGGTAATTAACATGATCCTAAATCACTTGTTTGGCCTGTATGCGCACCCGAAAGAAGAATGGCAAACCATCGACAGACGTCATGAAAGCTTGCTATATAGCATGTCGCACATAATGATTATTGCTCTTATCCCAAGCCTGACCAGCTATTATTCTGCCGTCCATCTGGGCTGGAGTATCGGTGTAGGCGACCCCATTCTGCTCACCGAGCAAAGCGCCATGATCGTCAGTGCGGCTATGTATGTAGGCCTGATTTGCGGGGCAATCGCACTGGCATATTTGATCCACTGGATGGCCAAGACTTTTGACGCAAACCCCACTTATACTCAGTCTCTGGAGTTGGCAGCTTATACAGCCACGCCGTTATTTATGGTCGGCTTTGCTTCTTTTTATCCGGAGCTATGGTTTGTGATGCTGGTAGGTCTGGCAGGATTAACCTATTCCGTTTATCTGCTGTATTCAGGTGTCCCCATTATTATGCATATCCCTGAAGAAAAAGGCTTTATCTACGCCAGCTCGGTAGTGACTTGCGGTCTGGTCTTGCTGTCGGTGATGATGGCCAGCACCGTTATTTTATGGAGTATGGGAATGGGGCCGGTATTGGCCAGCTAATTCAGCAATAAAATGATGGCAAAAAAATGGCAGGTTACCCTGCCATTTTTTTTTACAATATAGCTACGGACTAATTATCGCTATCCATATTGTGCAGTTCAAGATTGGATACATTCCCCGCTTCAGACTTGTTTTTTGACCCTTCTGAGCGCAATAAATCCAGTTGTTCCAGATAGCCCTGGTTAACATCACCGGTAATGTATTTACCATCGAAAACCGATGTATCAAATTGTTTGATCTCGGGGTTTTCTTCCCTGACAGCATCCACCAAATCCTGAATATCCTGAAAAATAAGGCCGTCAGCTTTAATAAACTCACAAATTTCATCCACTTCCCGACCGTGAGAAATCAGCTCATTAGCGCTGGGCATATCTATACCGTACACGTTCGGAAAACGAATTTCCGGGGCGGCGGAGGCGAAATACACTTTTTTCGCACCCGATTCCCGGGCCATATCAATAATCTGCTCAGAGGTGGTACCTCGCACAATGGAATCATCCACCAGCAGTACATTTTTACCTTTAAATTCGGAAGGTATTGCGTTGAGCTTGCGGCGCACCGACTGTTTACGCATAGTCTGTCCCGGCATAATAAAAGTGCGGCCAATGTAGCGATTTTTCACAAACCCCTGACGATACGGAATATTCAGTTCCTGGGCTATTTGCAACGCAATATCACAGGAGGTTTCAGGAATAGGTACCACAACATCTATATCCATGTGGGACCATTCACGCGCAATTTTTTGACCCAGCTTGCGTCCCATATTAACGCGAGAAGCATAAACCGACATTCCGTCGATAAAGGAATCAGGGCGAGCAAAATAGACAAATTCAAAAATACAGGGGGCGTTGAGCGGGTTGTCCGCACATTGCTGGGTGTGTAACTGTCCGTCTTCTGTGACAAAAATCGCTTCACCGGGAGCGACGTCACGGACAAACTTAAATCCAACTGCATCCAGTGCGACACTCTCCGAGGCCACCATGTATTCATCACCTGCCGCTGTAGTCCGCTTACCCAACGCCAGAGGTCGAATACCGTAAGGGTCACGAAACGCCACCATACCGATACCGATAATTGCCGCCACACAGGCATAAGCACCACGGATTTTACGATGTACATTAATCACTGCGGCAAACACGTCTTCCGGGCGAATGCGCATATTCGGGCAAAGCTGCAATTCGTGTGCAAAAATATTCAGCAATAATTCCGAATCAGAAGTGGTATTAATATGCCGGCGTGCCACCCGGAATACTTCGTCCTGTAATTCATGGGAATTGGTCAAATTACCGTTGTGGGCAAAGGCAATACCGAACGGGGAATTAACATAAAAAGGTTGCGCCTCCGCTGAACTGGACGTTCCAGCCGTTGGATAACGAACATGACCAATACCAAACTGGCCGCTCAAGCGTTGCATATGACGGGTATGAAACACGTCACGCACCAGACCGTTAGCCTTGCGCAAATGAAACATTCCACGGTCGATAGTGACAACTCCGGCAGCATCCTGTCCACGATGCTGCAACACAATCAGGCTATCATATAGCGCCTGTACTACAGGGGTTTTACCGACAATTCCAACAATACCACACATGCCTATTACCTACTTTTTAGATCGTATTCAGAAAACTGGAGTTACTTTTAAGGTAAGTAAAGAACCATTCAACTATGACTTTAAATTCGGGAACCAAAACAGAGGACTGCCACCATTGAGTACCGGGGGCCGGGGTAAATACATCCAGAAAAAACAATAATGCGCTGACAATCAACGCGCCACGTAATAAGCCAAATACCGCACCTAACGACCGATCAGTGCCGCTCAAGCCGGTGTGCTGAACCAACTGGCTAACAACGTAATTTAATAGGCCGCCGAGGATCAGGGTGACCACAAACAGAATAGCGATCGCGACACCATTTCGGATCATTGAATCGTCGATGGAGGTCAAATAAACGGCCAGATCGGCGTAGAACTGACTAGCAATAAAAAAGGCACCAATCCATACAGCTAAAGAAATGGCTTCTTTAACAAAGCCTCTTACCAGGCTAATCAGGGTTGAGAGTAAAATAACGCCAAGGATGGCGAAGTCAATCCAGTTCATGACCGTACTTTGCTATGAAATTGCGCGCGAATTCTACCAAAAGAAACCTTCCAATTCTAATAAAACATCTAGCCCTAGCCAGAGGCTATTTAACCTTAAATTCCGTTACCCGTCCTTTAAGGTTGGTAATTTGTTTTAAATGCGGGATGGCTTTTTCCATTTTTTGCTTGTCGACATCAGGCCCGACAAATACCTTGGTTAACTCGCCAGAACTGGTTTGTATTTTATTACTAAAGGCACGATATCCAGCCCCCTGTAATTTGGTCAGCAATTCACGAACATTTTTATCATGGCGGAAAACGCCAAGCTGCACGACCCAACCGGCACTCACCTCTTCGTTCTGGATCTGTTTTTCCAGGGCAGTTAATTCGGCGGATGTTTGTACTTTATTTTGCTGGCCTGGTTGTGCGTCATCAACCTTACCTGAAGTTTGTGACTGGCCATCCGACATAGCAACGGCAGCTGACTCATCATCAAGTACCGGATCGGTGACTATTTCCACTTGGCGAGTAACAGCCTGATTAACTTGTTGATGGGGAAAAGCGGTGGTATTGGCAACCGGCTTTGACACTGGCCGTTGAGGTATAGGAACAAAACTGTCTTTATGCGACACCTTCTCTCCATCCAGGATATCAGGCAAAAAGATGACAGCCAGTGCTACCAGAACAATAGTCCCTATCAAACGATTTTGAAATGCAGATGCCAAACTCAATTCCCCTCGTCAGGATCCAGTTGCAACACTTCAGCGACGGTATGAAACGAGCCAAATACTACAACCAGATCATCTTTATGTGCATTTTCAACCGCCTTTCTATAGGCGTCTTTTACCGTTAAATATGATAACACCGTTTGAGACGGCATCAGTAGTTGATTTAACCCCTCTGCTGTTCCCCCTCTGGGTCCGGCTAATCCCGCCGTATACCAATTTGCCGAGAAACGCTGCAGAGGAATCAGGCTATTTGCAATATCTTTATCTTTCAACATCGCTACCACCAAATGCAGCTGGCGGTAATCCATTGTGTCAATTTTGTTTGCCAAATAACCGGTAGACTGAGGATTATGTGCCACATCGAGCATAACGGTTGGATTATTCTGCAGTATCTGGCATCGTCCAGATACCTTGACCGATGACATTAGCTGGACAAATTGCTGATGACTCAAGGCCAAGTCTAGCCACTCAATCACGGCAAAAGCATTCGCAGCATTGGCTAAAGGAATATTGGCGGGTGGCAGCGAGCTGATTTTCTGCTCTCCCTGCCAACACAAGCCTTCTGCATCTTGCTCAAAAAGATAATCTTTGCCCTGAAATCTGGCGTTCACCTGCAAGGTTTTAATCTGTTGCAGCAAACTCTGCGGAGGATCCGTTTCACCAATAATGGCCTCCCCCTGATGACGAAGAATACCGGCCTTCTCAAAGCCGATTTTTTCCCGGGTATCGCCTAAATAATCCTGATGGTCCAGATCAATGGTGGTAATGACTGACAAATCCGGTTCGACGATATTCACCGCATCCAGTCGTCCACCCAGGCCAATTTCCAGCAACACGACATCCGGCTGTTGCTGTGCCAATAAGTACAGCCCTGCTAGCGTACCAAATTCAAAATAAGTTAAGGAAATATCAGCGCGTAAATCTTCAATTAGGGTAAAAGCATCCACGTGCTGTTGCTCATCCAGCATGGCTCCATTAACTTTAATCCGCTCACGATAATCAATTAAGTGGGGGGAACTGTATACGCCAACGGTTTTACCGGCTAGCAGACAAGCCTGCTCAACCATCGCACAAGTGGTGCCTTTACCGTTGGTCCCTGCCACCATAATGACTTTGGAGTGGTCAAAATCCAGCTGCATACGCTGAAAAACCTGGCGAACACGCTCAAGCCCCAGTTCAATATTTTGCGGGTGAATTTTTTCCAGATACTCGAGCCACTGTGACAAAGTTGTCAAAGTGGCTGAAAGATTGGAGTCCATTATTGCTGGTGATGGTAATGAAGCTTGCTGAGAATACTGTGTACTTTGTCACGCATCTGGCGGCGATCTACGATCATATCAATAGCACCTTTTTCGAGCAAAAATTCGCTGCGTTGAAAGCCTTCCGGCAATACTTCACGTACGGTTTGCTCAATCACTCGTGGCCCGGCAAAACCAATCAGAGCTTTGGGCTCGGCAATATTAATATCACCCAACATAGCCAAACTAGCCGATACACCGCCCATAGTCGGGTCAGTCAATACCGAAATAAACGGCAAACCTTTTTCACTCATTTTAGCCAACGCAGCGCTGGTTTTCGCCATCTGCATCAGTGACAACAGCGCTTCTTGCATTCTCGCTCCACCACTGGTCGAAAAACACACTAACGGAGTGTTATTCTCCAGACAGGCGTTTACCGCTGCCACAAAACGGGCACCGACTACAGACGCCATAGAGCCGCCCATAAAGCTAAACTCAAAAGCAGCGGCTACCACCGGCAAGCCTTTCAGCTTACCTTGCATCACCACCATCGCATCAGTTTCATCACTGGACTTTTGTGCCGCGCTAATACGATCTTTATACTTTTTTGAATCTTTGAATTTGAGAATATCTTTAGGCTCAAACTCGCTGCCCAGCTCGATACGTTTACCTTCATCCAGAAAGTGTTCCAGGCGGGTTCGTGCCTTGATACGCATATGATGATCGCACTTCGGGCAAACCTCTAACTGCTTCTCCAGTTCCACCTTATAAAGCGTAGCTTTACACTCGGAACATTTAGCCCAGACCCCTTCAGGCACGTTACTTTTTGTTGATGACTGGGTACGAGGTAAAATTCTTTCAATCCAACTCATTCAATTCATTCCTGCTTTTGTAGCTCAGTTGGTTCAAACAACGGGGAACAGCAACGCTTTCCCCATGCTCTAAAATTGCCGTATTAAAGCATATTTCAATGTGCTGCGGCTAATGAAAACTGGTCAGAAGTCTTGTAATGGCAAAAATAATGGCCCCATTGGCATTACCGGTATAGCAAACTCTTGTGGATAAGTCACATGAACCAGATATAAACCATTAGGTTTGGCGGTTGCCCCTGCAACGGTACGATCTTTACCTTCGAGTAATTGCTGCAACCATTCAACAGGCTGATTACCGTTACCAATTTCCACCAGTGAACCAACGATATTACGCACCATATGGTGTAAAAATGCATTGGCCTGTATATCCACCGCAATATAATCTCCGAAACGGTGAATGGAGAGGTGTGAAATAGTTCTGATCGCCGTGTTAGCCTGGCAATGCACCGCACGAAACGCGCTAAAATCATGCTTTCCCAGCAGACATTGCGCAGCGAGCTGCATACGTACTTCATCCAGAGGGCTGTATATATGGGTTACCCCGTGCGGCAAAATACCGCTACGCAACGGGCGGTTGTAAATAATATAGCGGTAACGTCTGGCCGTCGCACCAAAACGTGCATGAAAATCATCACTGACGTCAACACACCATTTTACCGCAATAGAAGGAGGCAAATGAGTATTAACCCCCATAGTCCAGGCCCGTGCCGCCCGCGGTTTATCTACATCAAAATGCACAACCTGTCCGGTTGCATGCACGCCAGCATCGGTGCGTCCCGCACAAACGACATGAATGGATTGGTTGGCGATTTTTGACAACGATTCTTCTAAACGCTGTTGAACACTGATGGCATTATTTTGCCGCTGCCAGCCATGAAACAAGGCACCATCATATTCAATACCTAAGGCAATTCGCATGATTTACTCATAAGGAAAAATTGGGCGCTATTGTAGAGGAAATGTTGGAAATGGGAAAATCCCGGTTCAATTTGAAATATTTTCTATATCGTCAAATGCAATATTATTGAATATTGCATCTGGCGATATCTGCACGCGGAAAAACTTTTTTTTCATATAAGGGCAAAAACTCAATACCATCGCTCACTTTAAACAGACTACCTTGTTCCAGCATCGTAATAACTCCATCGACATTATTTAATGCAAGTCCCTGAACAAAAATCTCCACCCCATTGGGGTTTACCCTATCCAAGGTGCCAAAGTAATTTTGTTTATAAGTACATACCGTTGAACCTACTTTTAAGGGAATATTTTTCGCTGACAACCAGCTTGAAGTACTGTTCGGCTTAGTTTTAGACCAAGCTACCAATGCAGCATCTTGCCAGTTGCTACTTGGATCGTTAAACCTCTGTGCACTAGTTCCATCGTTGGATGGGTCGTTAGCAGATATTCCTCTGCTACTGTAAGAGAATTCCTCTGCCGCAGTTGTCCATTGATCGTCAGCATCATCGTCGTCAAATAAAAATGAGCGGATATTAGCGTATACCTCACTATCATTAGCGATGTTATTCTTCACTGCATTTTCGTATTGAATTTCCGGACTGGAAAGAAAAGCACGATATTGTTCAAGCGTAAGTTCTGCACTTAAGAAATGGGTAATTTCTTTCAGGCTAGAAAATTGGACTTGTTGTTGAGACAGATATAGCAGGTAATCATCCAGCCACTCGGCATTTTCTTTTTCTAGCAGTGCCAAATCATCATTCAACACGAATAATTCACTATAAAAAGAAAATAGCCGGAACTCATATTTATCAACAAATCGAGTTAAAAAAGTATCTCCGATACCATCATTTTTATCATTATATTCAACCAATTGAATACAAGTCTGAGGACAAATAAATTTTTGTTCAAAGCTGGGGGCAAGCAAGTCAATGCTGTATGCGTCATCTGACTTGGCTAATCTGAAACCGGTTAAAATCCCGTTCAACTTGCCGTCATCCTTGTCGGCTTCCAGTCTCGCGATAACAGTTAAACCATACAAAGGAAGATCACTAGAGGTATATTGGGAAAGCGCCTTCCATTTTTCGGCAGCAGAATGATGCTGCTCTCCCGCCACTTTTATTGGTGTGCTACAAGCCGATAGCCCGCATATTATCCAAATGGCAGATATACACAGTAAAGCGCTCCGGTATCCACAAAATTTATTTGATTGTTCCATACTTAATCAAGTTCATTCCATTCAATAGCTTCATCGAAGGTAAAATTGATGGTTTGTCCCGATGGAATATTATTATAGACAGTTAAATCCCCACCCAAATAGATATTGATAATGCCCGAATCACCGCTATTAATTTCTACAAAATCATTATTGTTATAAATAACTTTTTGTTGCACATCGCTAAATACCGATGCTTTGGGATTGAACATATAGCCATTGCCATTATCAAGGTTAGGCTTCATCTTAATTTGAACAATTTTATTCGGATTAGCCGTAATGGTATAACTACCATTTTGAGCACCTTTGGGAAATTCACAAATAAACATACCTTGATAATATGTAAGCGCACCTGTGGTCGGGATCATCGAACAGCTACCTGTGGTTAAAATAACCGAACCGAAGTTAATTTCCTGATTCACACTAAAAGTCGGAGTAATGGCTTGAACCTTACCCCCAAAAAAAATGATGCAAATCGATAATAGGTACTTACGCATAAGCTCCTCTGGTTGTTTATCACTGGTATGTAGTTGCAATGCGCATACCGTTAGGTACGCATATTAGTTCAATTGTTGAATATTCTGATAATTATCACTACTGCTTACCCAGCCATCCAGCCCAGATTCAAGTAATATTCTGTTAGCTTCATCCCTGGTTGAGAATATACGACTGACCAAGCAATATAAAGTTGTCCCCTGAGCAGATTTTTTCCTTGCAGAATATAACAAACCCAACAACTGTTCTTGTTTAGTGAATTCAGACTGTTCAAGTTCAGTGCGTGACGCATACAGTTGAATAACCCAACCTACCCTTAGTCTTTGCTCAACTTCATTGGCTATATTATTCTTTTCTTCTACCGCTTCTTTGCGCACAAAATAGGGCTGTTCTGCAGGTATGTTTTTTTCAGCAAAATTCAGACCACTTTCGCGAGAAACAAACGAACCATATACCAGACGATAAAGACTATCTGACTGATTTTCAGCTATTTTAAAATCTGATGACTTTAATTTCCCAGCACTCAACAAACGCTGAATAATCTGCTCAGCATATTTCCTGTCTTGATATGCGCCAATCTGAATAACAAATGAAGTGCTGGTAGTGGCAAGATTAGAAATGTCAGCCTGTGCTCTACTTTCGATTGCAGTATCTTGTTGTTGTATACCTGTAACCGACAATGTCGGTAGCTTGCCCTGGTTTATGACGGGCTGATTCAGATAGGGATATTGCTCAGGTACAGAAAGTCGATTCTCACGTTGTCTATTTTGCTCGTCATCAGTTTTTCGTTCAGCTTGTTCATCATTATTTTGAATTGTCGATTCCTGAGTTAACGAGTGCTTGGCTTTAACCTTGTTCTTTGTAGGTAAAGTAAAATAATTACGACGTTCAGCAATATCCTCATCCCAAATAACCGGTTCAGAGTTGTCGGCACTCAATACGTAATTGGCTATTTCTTCAGCTGCCTTTCCTCCGCTTTCATTAGTTCTTCTCAGCACAAATTCGGGCAATTCAGCGTAACCACCATTTCCTCCTGTTGAAATTTTGTATCCAATAATGTCTCCAGTGTAGCCTTTATTCTGCAGCGCAGCAGTCGCCACCCTGACTTGGTATCTGCCAGGTACAAGTCTTAAAAACTCGTAATAACCATCACGATCGGATTCCACTTCATTGATCAATTGGCCATCGGAATCAAATAACTGAACAGCGATATTTTGCAATCCGACTTCCTGAGAGTTTCCTTGCCTCAAGACAAAACCAGCGAGATCGGTAGAAAGTACGAATGGCATATTCACATCGACATAAGCTCCGGGGTGAGTATAGACCACATAGTCATTATTTATAGTGTTGCTGCCTGTTTTCCAGTGGGCACCAAACCTAAACGGAATATCCGGATAGACACCGGGCAGAATAGTTCGGCCACTCTCGCCACTACTAATATTTTGCCATTGCCTGTTACCACTAAAAGTCACACCAGAAAGTTCATAATCTAGTGGGTCAGGAACTCCGTTAAGTTGACGGTCCAGATAGGTGTGTACGTCAAGTGACGCCGTAGTTGATGGCAACTGTTGATTAAAAAGGAAACGGTTATTGCGATAATCATAACCGATAAAAAATTGTAGACCTAGCTGAACACTCCAGTTATCACGTTCATCATAAGTGGTTGATATATTTAGCTGAAATTCGTCAGCCTGCCATGCTGCACGATGACTAACACGCCAACTTGAACCATTTTCATCTGCAAGCGGTTGATAATTTAAGGTAAAATAATGATATCCCTGCCAATAATCCTGAAGTCGTTTTTGTACAATAATGGATGAAGACTTTAATATAGGATCACTAGCTTCAGGATCGTAATCTATTTTTCCGCTTACCCTGAAATCATAAGGTAAGTTACCACTCAGACCTAATGAACCAATAATGCCCGTATTAGTGGTATCTGCAAGGTTAAATAATGTGCTCTCATAATAAGTTAGTGAATGGCTTAACCTTAGCTGATTGATGCTACCGGACAAGCGGTTACTAACACGCAATTCTTTGCTGTTATCATCTTTTTGATATTCGGCGTTCACGTCAAAGTTAAAATAACTATAGGGTTTAAAATACGCTGCCTTATAACGTTGGCTTTTGCCGGACGCTCGAATTTTATTACTTTGAAAATTATCCGCTGTTTCAAGTTCCAAAGCGAAACGATCACGTTCAAACAATCCGCCCTTTACCGAGGTGATCTGAGCATAATTTCCATCATTATCAAGTGCGACATCATTCTCTAACAACACTCCCGGCAACGTCAGGGCATTCTTCAAATTGTAAAAGTACTGATTATCTTCAACCGCTGCGTAGCCAAAACCAACTTGCCAGTTATCACTGACGCCGTAATCAAACGTTGCTCCATAATCCGTAATGCCATAATCAGCATCGTTGTCGTCATTAATCAGTCTATGGTTGTTATCAAGTCCATATAATGAATGCGCAAATTCACCTTTACTCAGCGCATTCCGGGTCAAATCTATATTCTTTGAAATGACTTCCTCTTCCCCGTAAGGACCATAAAGTTTAATCTGATAAATATTATTTCCATAAGTGACATCAATATCCTCAAATGTTAATAATCCGTTTGAAGGCACAGTAGTGGCGCCAAGAAAAATATTGTTGTGAAATAATTCTGCCTCCCATCCAGGCGGTGCCACTTCTTGTATAGTAATGGCCTGATTACTCTGTCGAAAACCGATCGGGCGTCGCCCAAACATGAGGCCGATACCAGAACTGGTAGAGGTGCTAACACTATTTGTAACGCTACTGATGTCACCAACCTGATAGTTGTCATATAGACCAAGAATATGATCATCCGGGGCTGTTTTGTAACGGCTCATGGTAAAGCGGGCCCCTAGATCATTTTCATTAGTGTCGCTTAGCGTCAAACTGGCAGAATGGTAAAGAAAGTCTGAAGTTAACTGCAAAGAAGAATTCAAACCCGAATCAGAAGAACTTTTCTCAGCGGCCACATTAACTCGGCCGTGCGGCAACGTAAATAACCGATACTGGTCTGCGATAGTTATAGGGATAATAGGCTGTTGTTGCTGACTTCTTCGCTGAACGGTCTTATCCAGTAAACGTTGTTGCTCCTGGAGGCTAATTTTCTGTAACGGAAATAATGTCGATTTTTCTGGGGTGATTATACGCAATCGGAGTTGGCGAGCAGAATATTCCATTTTAGCCGGATATAGTTTTTGAAACAGGGAAAAATCGATAAACAGATAAAAGTCATCCGAACCCCATCGATATTCCGACAACGACTCACTTTGTCCCACAGAGACAGAATTCGCATTTTCATCCAATTCAAACTCATTCGCTTTTTCATCCTGCCATATTATGAGTTTTTCATTGTCAATAACGTAACGAACTTTAAGCGCATCAAACAGGGGATCTGCTGCCAGCATCAGCTTTCCATCTACGACATAGGCATCGATAGAGCTGGCTATAGTAGTATTGTTTAATACAATATCCAGTAAAATAAAATCGTCTTCGCTAATTTCAACTTTTGCCAGTTTTTGTGCCGACAGTGCAGGTGCACAAAAAAGCGTTAAAGAAAAAATAACGAACCGAAAAAGATTATTCTTCACCCCTGTTGCAACGCCTTATAATTATAATTATCCACACAACAATCCAGCTATACCATACAACAAATAAAGTGCGAACTAGTTCTGCGTTAAATCCTGCTGATAGGTAATTGTACCACCATAATCTTGATCTTCAGTAAAGCGTAGCGCTAACTCCTGCAACGACCTCCCCCGTAAACTAAAATCGTAAGCTGACTTGTTAGTTTCAGTATAGACCGACACGTTTTTTTTATAGTTTATGACTTCACCGGTTTGCTTGTTCACTAACTCAAGTGTGCCATACACTGAACGATTACCCTGTCGGTTAATAGTGAAACTGAGTTTCTCGTTGTTAACACTGATATCACCAAAACTGACTGTTGCTTCAAGTTTACCGGTGCGAACAATAACAGGCACATTTTGTACCAATCTTGGTTTTACCGATAACTTAACTGTTTTAGATGACGAGCTGGTAGAAGTACTCTGCGGTTTATCCTTCTCATCGCAGAATATGCGCAGATACGAACGATACTCAGCTGGCTCGCTATTAGCTTGGCGTCTTATTGTAAAACGAACTGTTTGTGGTGCCCTGGCTTCGACAACGAAATTTCTAGGTGAATAACGTATCCAGGGTTCGGCAGAATTAGCCGGTAATTGATCCCCCTGATGGGGTGTCATGTTACCTACCGCATCAAAATCGTTATGCACCAAATCCAGCTGACACTCTTCTGTTACTGCCGATTTGTTAAACATCATAAATGACGCTGTTCTGCTATCATAATCCACATAAATACGATAAGTAGATAAGCTGATAGCGCTTGCGCTCAGGGGCAGCATAAAAACCAATGCCATCAGGAAGTGTTTAATGTTCAGGGATTTAATCAATCTCATTCTTGTCACTTATTACCTCTATATAAAAAAGCCATTATAACCAAACAGTTATAATGGCTTGATAGTAAAACGAATAAACCCGAAGTCAACTCAATTAGTAGGTAACTGAAATATCAAAAGGCACAGTATAAGGAGTTGCAGCAGTTAATCCGATTGTTGTTGCAACAGTTCCGCCCAGGGCAATACGAGCCTTGCCTTCTTCAGGTTGTCCTTCAGTGGCACTAACCGTTTCATCAGTCGCATTAGCCAGATTAATAGTCGCCGAACCTGCGGTAAATGTTGTACAGGCATCGTTGTCTACACCACCGTCATAATCACCTACACAACCATCAGGAGTAAAAGTAATTCCTGACGCTGTACCAGCGGTAAGAGTTACAGTAACCTCAGCGCCTGAAGCACCATCAATCTCATAAATACCGATAGTTCCCGCCACACCAGCACAAGATGCAGCAGCAGGAGTGGCACCAACAGAGGCTCCAGCAGTTGAAGGCAACGCAGTGGCCAGTTTCATTTTAGTGTCACCCACCCAAACTGAAGCACCATCCGCGGTATCAGGAGGTGTCATAGTACAAGTTGCGGTATTAGTTAGATACAAACCGTTAATTACTAGCTCTTCTCCAACAACTTGAGAAACAGTAACGTCTTTAATGGTTTTAAAGCTACCGGTTATAGTCTCATCTATAGCAAAAACACTTGTACAGATGGGTAACAATGCCGCACCGACAACAAGCTTTTTTAAAGTAATTTTCATGTTAATCTCCAAATCTTTTCAACAATATTAGCTATCTTGAATTGTCTTAATAGACGACATTAACAAGAAAAGTGGCATCGTAATCTGTATCAGATGTCAGCCCTGTCGCACCAATATCGATAACTCCCCCTACCGTGAAATGGGTTTCACCGCTGATAGCATCTCCATCATCAACACCGTCAGCAATCGTAGCAGTCACCTGATTTCCTGCAGCTAATGCAGTACACAAATCGCCACCTGATGCGCCATCATGATCAACAACACAACCATCTGGGGTATAAGTAAAGTCCCCACCCGCCTGAGCTTCACTATTTAAAGTAATTTTAATATCCAGACCGGCAACACCTGTGATGCTATAAACACCCGGAGTACCAACAGACACGCCATCACCGACACAGCCATCACCATTCAGTAAGCCATAATCTGTCGCAGTTAAGCCTCCATCAGCAAATACAACTGCGTCTTCAGGTGTGGAAGCATCCATTGCACAACTGGTATTAGCATCAGTGATAATATACTCACCAAAATCTAATGCCGTAACGGTATCGATTTCAACATCTGAGATGGTATTAACGGTAATATTGAAAGTATCTGCTGAGGTACTAAAACCACAGGATGCCCCCAACAGTAAGGCTCCAACTTGTAAAGCCAGTTTTGTTTTGTTTGGTTGCATAACAACACTCCTAGTTTTATCAAAAGATATGAAGCAGAGAACACCGACGCGGCAGAGGTTTGCCATACAACATAAACTCAATCGATATTAAGCTGCTAAACGTTTTATCGGCCCAAGTGACTGAAATTTAATTTTTTTTTCGTTTTAACCTTAAAAAATGCTTTATTTATATAACTTTTATTAGCAAAGGTTTAAAACCACAATTAAAACTTGCCATTTTGTGATGATATAACGTGTTTACTTAAGACAAACACACAGCCCTATATAAATGGGGTATGTTTAGCCTCTCAAAAATCAATCTAACACAAGTTTAGTAACATAATGTAGTATTTTATTGCATTTGATGTATGCAAAAAGCAACATTTGCAACATAACTGTGCGTCTGTGTTATTAACTATCTGAAAATATTTATAAATTTATTGTAATTATATATTTACATATTTAGCTGAGATGCTTTATTGACAAGGGGTAAAGTGACATGGGCTATCTATGGCGCGTATTAGACATAATCTTTGATCGTTTATCTCTCTGGATAATGCCTGTAATTTGCTTTTTCCCTAAAAAAACGTTCTAAACTGCCTAAATAGCATAAATTCGGAATATTCTGAAAAGAATGGACACGTATTCTCCCAGCAGCTCTAGGTAAAAACAGATCTCTTGAGACAATAAAAAACGCGCCGATTGGCGCGTTTTAGTAGGTTATTTAGCTAGCAATTATTATGCATATACCGGGAACTGTTTACACAAAACCAGGACTTCAGATTTAACCCGCTCAATCACAGACTGGTCACCCATATTATCCAGCACATCAGCGATCCAGTTGGCGACCTGTTTGGCCTGCTCTTCTTTAAAGCCACGGCGAGTAATGGCCGGAGAACCGATACGCAATCCGCTGGTGACAAAAGGCGAACGTGGATCGTTTGGTACCGAGTTCTTGTTCACTGTGATATTGGCATTTCCCAGCGCAGCGTCAGCATCTTTGCCGGTAATATCTTTGGATATTAAATCAAGCAAGAACAAGTGGTTATCAGTACCACCAGAAACCACGTCGTAGCCACGCTCCTGCAGCACCGACACCATGGCTTTGGCATTGGTTACAACCTGCTGCTGATAGGCTTTAAACTCAGGCTGCAAGGCTTCTTTGAAAGCAACAGCTTTGGCGGCGATAACATGACACAAGGGTCCGCCCTGACTACCAGGGAATACAGCACTGTTCAGTTTTTTGTAGATTTCTTCATCACCAATAGCAGAAATAATCAATCCACCACGAGGGCCCGCCAGGGTTTTATGGGTTGTGGTAGTCACCACATGAGCATGAGGAACAGGGTTAGGATAAACACCCGCCGCAATCAGACCGGCAACATGGGCCATATCAACAAACAAATAGGCACCAACCTTGTCAGCAATCTCGCGGAAACGCGCCCAGTCAACAATCCCGGAATAGGCCGAGAAACCGCCAATAATCATTTTTGGTTTGTGCTCTAAAGCTAATGCTTCAACTTGATCGTAATCAATCACCCCGGTTTCAGGGTGCAAACCGTATTGTACCGCGTTGTAGGTTTTACCCGAGAAATTAACATGCGAACCGTGGGTTAAGTGACCACCGTGCGCCAGACTCATGCCCAATACCGTATCGTTAGGTTGCAGCAGAGCTAAAAATACCGCGTTATTGGCCTGTGAGCCGGAATGCGGTTGTACGTTGGCATAATCTGCACCGAACAACTCCTTAGCACGCTCAATGGCTAACGCTTCAGCTACATCGACATATTCACAACCACCATAATAGCGTTTATGTGGATAGCCTTCGGCATATTTATTAGTCAGTTGCGTACCCTGAGCTTCCAGAACCCGAGGACTGGCATAGTTTTCAGACGCGATCAGTTCGATATGTTCTTCCTGACGTTGCGTTTCTTGTTCAATGGCTTGCCATAATTCCGGGTCAAAATCGGCGATATTCATGTCTCTGGATAGCATCGGGCGTCCTCGTTTAAACTGAAAGGGAGTAGTAAAATTGGCCGCTATTCTAGACAGAAACTGATTCTGATGCACCCGCTTTGGCTGACTTTCTTATGCGCTTTTTAACCTTTATAGAATATTAGGTGGCAACATAAAGCAACAAACTGGTCAGAAATCAGTTTATTTCAGGTCTTGTACCGAGTTGCGTTCCACCAGCTCAGGAATAAACAAGTGGGTATTGCTGGGCGCTTTATTGTCCGGATCGCTCAGTTCAATCGCCAGCTTGGTTGCATAACTGGCCATTTCTTCAATCGGATAATGCACGGTAGTCAAACGTGGGCGACAGGCGCGGGCAAGACTTAAGTCATCAAAGCCGATCACCGATACATCTTCAGGGACTCTGAGTCCCTTATCGAATAAGGCATGTATGGCACCGATGGCCATTAAATCGTTATAAGCTAACAATGCTGTAAATTTTTGACCTTTGTCCAGCAACGCTTTGACAGCCTGTTCGCCGCCTTCAATATTCGCCGTGCCTTCTTCTATCGCTTGCTCCGGCAACACTAATTTATGCTCCAGCAAGCATTCTTTAATCCCCTGAACCCGTGAGCCGGGATCGCGGTTTTGATAAATACTGGTCACCACAGCAAACTGCCGATGTCCTTTTTCCAGCAAATGTTCAGTGGCCTTGCGCGAGCCGGTGACGTTGTCCAGCCATACACAGCGATTGGCGATTTGTGGAATATAGCGATTTATCAGAACCAGCCCAGGTATGTCTTTGGCCAACTTAATCAGCGTTTTCTCATCAGAATATTCACTGTGCAAAATAATGGCGCGACAATTGTGATCACGTAATGACTCAATGGCATCCAGTTCAGATTTGGTTTCATACAAGGAATTGCTCATCAACAACTTGTAGTTATTTTCGCGGGCCGATTTTTCCACCCCGCAGGCCAAGCTACCAAAAAACGACATGGATAATTTGGGTGTCACCACGCCAATGGTGTTGGCCGACTTTTTAACTAATGCCTGAGCATTACTGTTGGGGCGATACCCCAGTTCAGCAATGACTTTCTTAACCCTCGCCCGGCAGGCATCCCCGACTTGTCCGCCATCATGAATAACCCGAGATACGGTTGCTGTTGAAACACCGGCAACACGCGCCACATCTTTTATGGTTGCCATCAGTTTTGATTTCCTTTTGTCGGTCGCTGTAGGGATATTTCAGCCCGTTTCATTAGTAAACGGTGGGTCTGGTTACTGCGTTGTTCATCAATTTTATAATACCGTAAAAAAATCAGCGGTAGCAGACTGAAAATCACTGTGCCGACAGACAAAATTATCCGCATCGATAAAATACTCTCGGCAGACTGTTGGTTCTGTAAATTAGCATTAAAATCAATCACATTCAGACTTAAACCGGATAATAACAAAGCACCAGCCACACTCAAATGAATAATCCAGCTATGAATAGCAGCGAACATGCCTTCGCGTCGCACACCATTATGTCGCTCGTCTTCGTCGCATAAATCGGCCAACATAGACGGAATTATTACTGTCATTGAAGTCCAGATCGCCGTACAGAAAAACGCATCAAAAATAATTAACCAGGGAGCACCGGGAGTAAACAGAAACCATTTTAACACTCCGCCAATAGCTGTGAGCCAATATAAAACAGCCATCGCGGACACTTTGCCCAACCGCGCAGATAAGCGAGTGACAAGCGGCACGGTGACAAATCCTGTCACCGCGTACGCGGTAGATAAAATCCCTTTCCAGATTGCACCCTGGGCAATATCCCCGTCAAACAGGTAATAAACCAGTAAATAATAATCCATGCTGGCAGTAAAGCCACCACCGGCAAGCTGTAGAAAACACAGTAATATTACAATCAATAACGGTTTATAGCGGATCACCGTTATTAAGCTATCCCGCAAACTGACAGCCTGTGTCACCCCCGGCACATAACGCCGTTCGCGGATAAACAGCGCCGGGATCAGCCCCATCAAACCGATAATAAATAGCCCAACCCCCCAACCGACATATTGAATACCAATAAATACACTGGCAAACAGACTCAGTTGCGCCAGTGGAAATAACCACTGATATAACACCGACCCCAGTTTGATAAAATAAGTCACGATCCCCATGGTTTCGGTACGCTGATGATATTGCTGGCTTAATTCGTAGGACAAACTGGTCATCGGCACTGTCAGTAAGGTGGTAGACAAATAAAACAAGGTTGAGAACAACACAAAATAGCCTAACTGGGCACTGGCTGACCATTGCGGCGACACCATCCAAATCATCCCGAAGGTCAGCCCGCTGAGTATCGCAGCCACAAAAATCACTGGCCGACGACGACCAAATCGGCTGCGTAAATTATCCGAGAAATGCCCCACCCAGGGCGCTGGAACATTACCGAGCAAGGCCGGGATCGTCATGGCCAGTGCCAGCAAAAACGGATCAATTCCTAAGGTCATTTGATAAAAAGGGATCGCCAAAATAGTGACGCCCTGACTGGCAAAAAACAGTGAAAAAAAGCCACAACCGAGAATCAGGCGCTGATTAAGCATGGAATAATCGGTGACATCAGATGATAAGCTTTTCGGACGCCCAAACGGCGACATGCAAAATCCTTAAAGTTAACAAGTTCAGCGCGGGTAAGTTACACCGAACTTGTCTTCTATCGCAAAAATTTAATCCTTAATCAAACTTACCTCGGCCAATTCAATACCATGCCATCCTTTATGTTGACTACCTTGATAACTTTTTGCGTCAAAAGCCAACTGCAAACCTTGCAACAAACCAAGCTCTGTTAATGGTAAATGATTAGTTGATTCGGACGGTTCAATTCTGGCTGGCATAAAAGTCGGATAAACCTGAGGCTGAATGGTATCCACGGCTTGCATTTTATTCAGCGGGATCAGTACATAATGCCAATTGGGATCAACCTTAACCACGGTGCCATACGCCAGACCATTTTTATCCAATAAAGAAATCTGCACATATTCGGCTTTGTTATAGGCTCTTACTTTAACCGCCAAGGTGTTATAACCGGTTAAATTTCTATTTTTCAATGAGTTATCCACGCTGGGCATTATGCGTACTAACGGATTAGGCAAGTCCGTTTTAATTGCATCACTGGATAGTTTAAGCGCCAATTCATCACCCTGCTGTCCACTGACGTATTCCCATTTAGAACGGGCATCTTTAGGATACAACAGATTATTAGTGTCCTGTGCCGGGTCAAACAAGGTCACCGGAGCGCCATCCGGACGTAATCCGGTTTGCCAATAGGGTTGTTTCGCCACAAAATCCCAATCCGTCGGCGTACCAGATGCCGCTCCCGGGAAAGTGGTTTTTACGCCGGTTTGGGTGACGGTAATGGCGTATTCTAGCAACCCGCCTTTTGACCAGTTCTTATCCTTGGTTAAATTCACTTCATAGCGATTACCCTGCTCCAATTGCATGGGCAAGGCAGAAAATTCACCATCTCCATGATAGCGGATCATTAATTCCACTTTATCCACCGGCGTGCTGGTGCCCACTTGGGCGCTAAAAGACAGCTTATCCGCTAGGTTAAACTGACGTCGCGGTTGATGATGTACTAGCAACTCTTCGGTTTTAATCGCGGGTAAATAGTAATGAGTATCCAGTGTTGTTACTTGCTCAGTATTGCTCAGTGGCTTGTTACTCAGTAGATAAATACCGGGACGAACCTTAAATTCGCCCTTATTCGCTTGCCGATTTTGCCTGCTAGAATCAACCGGCTGAATATAAAAGCGCGGACCTAGCTCATCCAAGTCAATTTGCATTGTTTGGTTGTTAATATATAAACGCCCTACTTCCCGATGCAAACTGGAATTTTGATGGGGATCCTCAATAGCTTGCAAGTCCGGATAGACTTCTAACTGCCATACGCCCGGTTTAACCTTATCCAGAAAGTAACTACCGCTCCCCTGATAGTCCACCATCGACGAACTGCCTACCCCGGCAATATGTTGTAGCTGCTCAATGTCTGTGGGTTTAGCTTGAGTGCTATGGGTGTAATAAAAATGCTCGGCATTATTTAGCACCGCCAAATCCTGATGATAGTCCAGTGTCACATCAGCAAACTGGTTATTGGATGGATAGCTACCGGTATCGCTATTTAACGGCAATGTGCGAAAAACCTCACCAGCAATCATCAGACTGATCGCCTTGGACGGCGTATATAGCAAATTTAAATAATGGGTATTGTAGTTGGAATTGGTCTGCGCCAATACGGCCGAATCATAGGCAAACTGGGTGGCCCATTGAAAACCGGCGGCCTTGAAGCTGCGCGCCATGGCCGGATACATTACCGATTTGGTTACATCAGCCGCATCAAACTCATACACCATTTTGGCTTTATCAGCACAACCCGGCGTATTAGCAAAGGGGTTAGTGTATTGACTTACCGCCGGTAACATATTGGTTTGCAAGGCATTATTATGCACCAAGCCAGTGGGATACCATTGATAGGCAATGCCGTCGATAGAGGTGCCGCATAAGGCTTTGGCAAACAGCTGGTTGTTGCCCTGCTCACTGATGTTATAAAACAGCGGCTTATTGATATTCTCGCCACGAATAGTGGCAATCAGCTTTTCCACATAAGCCGCACTGTCAGCCAAGTCTCCCGGATGGCGAGGCTCATTAAAAATCTCGATGGCAATAATATTCGGATCCTGTCCGTAAGTCAGACCGGTGTATGGATTTTTATGTCGAAATAGCTGCTGTAAATAATTTTGCTGGGCTTTAACCGCTTTAGGCTGCTGGTTCATCTCGGCTTTAGTATACAGCGCCGCAAACCCCGGCTCTTGCGGATCAGGCTCCGGATAGCCACTGCCCCACCAGGCAATGGGGGTAATAATCACTTTAATATCATGTTCAGCCAGCTTTTTTAGCAAATAGTCAAACAACTCAAGGTGTTGGTTTTCGAGTAAATTACCTTGCTGATCGGAGATTTCCCGATCCCACATATGGATCCGGTACGCATCCAGCCCAAGGCGGGCAAAATGATCCACATCCATATCAATAGCCGTTTTATGGTCAATACCAAGCTTGTTTAACGAGCGGTAGGCATAAGCAAAAGGAGTGGAATAATTGACCCCGAACAAGGCAACCTGTTGCCCGTTTTGCCATTGCATCACCCCATTTTTAATAGCTACATCGCCAGACGAAGCATTAGCCATTGAGCAACAAAAGGAGCTGACCAATGCTACTACAGTCATTTTGATTAATTTATGCATCCTGTTACTCCTTTTATTGTTGTTTTTTCGAGTTTGACTGTTCAAACGGCAAAGCGGCGCTGGTGAGTTTAAATTTGGCAGAGGTTGCTGTCACAGAGGCGTTAGCCAAACTATCACCAATTCTAACCAAGATAGCGGCTTTACCTTGTGCCGTCATCACCGCATCTGGATTCACAATCTGGATATCTCCTTTGCTGCTAAATTCAATTTTCTGTTGATTCAGTGGTACCAGATTACCTTTGCTATCAACAAGTTGGGCATACACAAACACTAAATCATTCACCCCGGCTTGCGCTGGGATACCACTAGTATCCATCGACAATGTTATTCCGGAAACCTGCCCTGGCGTATTAACCTGATGTTGTGCAACTTGTTTGCCGTTAATAAACGCTGTTGCTTCCAGGGTACCGGCTTTAAATTGCCCGACATTAAAAATAAAAGGTGGATGGTTAAGGTGGGTAGATAGCGCATCTTGCTGCGGTGTTTGTCGCGCGACCAACTGACCATTCAAGCGTAATTCCACTTCATCGGCATTACTAAAAACGGTTACCTGAGGAGTGGATTCTGCTGTCCATTCGCTAGCAATATATACCATCGGGCCGGAATCAAATTGTGTTGACTGAACATTTGCATCACGCTGGCTTTGATAAAAATAATAGCTGTATTTGGGTAATCGATACAGACTCATAATCCCGGAGGCTTCGATATCATCGGCATAACCGCGATTATAATCAAACATCACCCAATAACCGTCGGCAAAGGCCGGAATGGCCAGATTATCGTTATGTGCTTCCTGAATATTACGCGCTTGCTGTAATAAACGAACTTCACCATCACTGAGTAACTGGCGGCTGGTGCGTTCATTCTGTTTTAAATCACCCCAACTGTCCTGATTGAGCCCGGCATTTTGAGCGTAATATTCCCAATCACCATACTCGGAAACATTATAAGGTTGCTGCGGCGTTTCGTAATGCTTTAAACGGTGTTGACGGGCTTGCAGATATACATCAAAACCATGCTGCCAGCCAGCCGAATAACTGTGCGGATATTCCTGATGAACAGTTTGGTGTAAATCGGCAATAAAATCGTCCGGCATATCCGATTCGTTCAGTGAACATTCCCAGGCTAATACACTGGCATGGTTACGATCGCGGCGCAGCATATCGCGACAGGTTTGTAATACATGCTGACGGAATTCTGGTGCTGGCGAGTAATATTGCCAGCCGAGAATGGCATCAATCAGTACCAGACCCAGCTCATCGGCAGCCTGCATAAAGGCCGGTGAATGGGGATAATGGGACAGTCGTACATAATCAAAGCCAGCGGATTTGATTTTAACCGCATCGCGGTAGTCGGCTTGCTTTGATGTCGCATAGCCCACATGGGGATATTCCTGATGACGATTCACCCCGCGTAAAAAGGTTTTCTCACCGTTAATTAGCAACTCATGCTGCTGATTGAAAGCAAACTGGCGAATACCAATCCGGGTGTTTTGTTGTTGTAGCAGTCTGCCATTGAGGTATAACTGGGTACGTAACTGGTATAAATTCGGGCTGGACGGACTCCAAAGCCTGGGACTAGCTACCGTCAGTAATTGACTATATTGATGATCCTGGCCTGCGGCCAGCCTTAGCTCACCACTACTGGTTTGTGCCACTATTTGCTGATCAGCCATCAGTTGTTGGCGCAGTTCAAAGGTTTTGCCTTCAACATACTGATTTTGAATATGAGTGTTAACCTGAATCTGTGACTCGGTTTTGTCTACTTTAGGAAAAGTAACAAATACGCCACCACTGGCGGTTTTATCTGCCAGCATTTCATCACTGATATGCAAGGGATCGCGGACAAGCAAATTAACACCACGATACAAACCACCGTAGGTATTAAAATCCAGTATTTTTAGCGGTTTTGGTCCGGTTACCGGGTTATCCCGATTATCCAGCCTGACCAATAACTTGTTTTCACCCGCTTTCACACTGTCACTGATATCCAGCGTAAAGGGTAAATATCCGCCTTGATGCAGTCCTACTTTTTGTCCGTTTAGCCAAATATCGGCTCGGTTCATCGCCGCTTCAAAACGCAGCCACAATTTTTTACCTTGCAAATCGGGCTGAATAGAAAGCGTTTTTTTATACCAGGCAACGCCTTGCCACTGATCGTTGACCACTTTAGGTTCAATTTGTGGGGTATGCGGCAACCGCACGTTTTGCCAATGCTGCTGTTCCAGTTCGGCTAGCCCGGTTTGGGGATGGGTTTTACTAAATTGCCAGTCTCGGTTTAAATTAATTTCCGTTGCCGACGGCTGGAGCTGTTGGGCTATTTTTTCGGTGCTATCGACCTGACAGCCGCCTAACAGGCTGATTAAGATTAAACCTATAGCGCTAATAAATGATTGTTTAAGCACCTTTGTTCCTTACTGCTATTTCTATCGATGCCTTGTAGTATCAATAGATGGTGATAATCGGGTAAAACAAAATAACGACCGGCAACAGCCGGTCGATGGATTAATCAACTTAGATTAATTACATGGAGTACTGGAAACCAATCAGGAAGCGGCGTCCCCATTCCACGTTGTAGGCAGGTTTAGTCTTGTCATTATCCCAATAGTTTACTGACGCTGCGTTAGTCAGATTTTGTCCTTGCAAGGTCAATTTCAGGTGTTCATTCACCTGATAACCGATACTGGCATCCACTGTAGTTTCGGCTTCATTCAAATTAACCTGGGAAGGTAGCCAGCTATTAATACCGGTAAACTCACTGCGATAGTTATAGGATACACGCGCATCATAACCGTCTTTGTCATACCACAAGGTCAAGCTACCGATATGCTTGGACAATCCACCTAAATTATAAGGATTCTCTACTGGTTTAAATTCCATCACCTCACTATCGGTATAAGAATAATTGGCAAAAATACCCATGCCATCAAAAGGTGCAGGTAGTTCGGTAAAGGCTTGTTGATAAAGTACCTCTACCCCTTTAATCACCCCGCCGTCACCGTTTACCGTGCCAGTAAAGGCATAATCAACCCCATCAAAGGTCACAGTGCCAGCATCTAAGCCAATATGCGACTGTAAATCTTTGTAAAACAGATTAATGGTAGCGGCCGAGTTTTCGCCCCAGAAATACTCATAACCAATATCCATCTGATTGGCCACATAGGGATCAAGGGTTGGGTTACCGCCATTGGCTGTCGGCGGCTGCGCGGTGCTGTCCAGTGAGAAACCGGTACGCATTTCCAATAAAGGCGGGCGTGACATGGTGCGTGCCAAGGCAAAGCGGATCTGTGAATCATCACTGATATTAAACAGCAGGTTTAATGAAGGTAGCCATTCATCATAATCGTGATGCACTTCTGTCGGGGTGGGACCAGGCTGGTACCAGACACCATCCTCGCCTTCTACCCATACCGCGGATTGTTCATGACCGCTGGATACCACTTCGGTTTTGGCGTAACGCAAACCCAGATTACCGGAATAAGGAATACCGCCCAAATCGCCGGATAGATTCAACTGCACATAAAAAGCAGTATTGGATTCCTGCAATTTCCACGAGGCCAGATCGTTTTTGCTATTGCTCGGATCATCATGATCAACTACGCCACCAAAGGCGACCTCGGCCACTTTACCCCAGTCTTTAAAGGTATAAATATCCGGTACATTGTAGCCGCCGCCAATGGAATAGCTCATCCCATAATCGCTAAGGCCGTGATCCTGTTTGGCCGAGCGGCTCCAGTCATTGACCTGATCGTTTTCTTTAGTGCGGTCGGTATAGCGACCACCAAACAGCAATGACTCAAACACACCCCATTCGATATCCCGCTGGAAATCCAGATTAATATTGGCCATTTCATCGGTTAAGACTTTATCGCCCTGCCCTTCCATTACCGAAGGCGTAAATTCCTGACCGGTAATTTCCCAAGTTCCCGGGGAAGTTTCTTCCCACACGTCGGCGACTGCGCCTAAAGCATATTGCTCGGGGCTGCTGATATCACCGCTATGGACAATAATTTCAGCCGCGTCTTTATTTTGAATATCAAAACCTAAATCATAATCGCCACCCACATAGGTCGGATTGATCGTGACCCAGACCGATTCAATACTAGCTTTGGAGTAACCCACATCCGCAGTGACTTTCCACACATCACCCACATATTCGGTGTTAATACCGGTACTGAGCATTTCATTAGTCTGGAACCAGGTAGGGACATAGTTAGTTAAGCCATTATTAAACTGGCTACCGGCAACAATCTGCTCGGAACCATCGGGTCTGGCAATAATGGTTGGCGTTACGCTGGAGGCATCATAGGCGGCTGCGCCCCATCCTCGTGGGCCACTATCCCCGTCGGCCCAGTTACCCAGATCACCTGGCCCCATTTGGTCATCCCGTTCTTTGATATCAAACTGGGAATAAAATAAATCGCCCTTAACACGTAAATTGTCAGACGGCTTCCATTCAACAATCGCTAATCCACCCGTACGTTCGTTATTGCCTCTTTTACTTTTTGCCATCACACCCCAAGGTGCATGCTCAACGATGCCGTTTTCGTTCAGATCACCACGGTTATCACCATTGTTGTAATCCCAGGACTGCACGCCCCGCTCCAGTGAAGGTTGATCCTGATAGGTCAATCCCAATGCGATGCCTAATGTAGCGGACAATTGGTCAATGTAGCTGATGCTACCCTTGTAGCCATTACCATCGGTATCGGGTAAATCATCACCCAACTCATTGTGCATAAAGTTACCGTTGATATTGATAATGCGTTTGTCTTTGGACAGAGGGCTGACAAAATTCATATTAACCAGACCGGAAATACCGCCTTCGGCTTTACTGGCGACCGGACTTTTATACACTTCAACCGAATCAATCAATTCAGCCGGGAACTGTTCGAAGCGCACATCTCGACTGGGCTCGGCAGAGACTATCTCACGATTATTCATGGTGGCCACATTCAAGCGCGGCCCCATACCGCGAATCGAAATACGGCTGGCGTTACCGCGATCCCGCGAAGCGGCAATACCGGGTAAGCGCACCAGTGAGTCGGTAATACTGACATCAGGCAAGTTACCCAAATCATCGGAGGAAACGATTTCCACCACTGAATCGGCAAAACGCTTTTGGCGCAGCGCTTCCCCTAATGAAGCACCGAATCCACGTACTTCAATTTTTTCAAACTGATCCGCCGATTTATCTTTTTTATCCTCGTCAGTGGTCATTTCCTGAGCCGATGCAATCTGCATCATTTGTGCAACGGAAAGTGCCAGCAGCGTGTATTTGAATTGAGCTTTCATGTTGTTAACCCTTTTTCTGTCTAATTATGTTGCGACGGTCAGCAAGATTGGATGACTCTGTCGTATTAACAATCACAGCCCAGTGAAAGCCTGAAGATCAGTACAAGGCTGATTATTGAATAACATATTTATAACATGCAAGGTAAACGTTTACCATAAATTAATCAAAACAAAACAAAACATGAACCTAACTATATGTTTTTAATAAAAATATAAACAATTAAAAAGGTTAAACGATTGCGTTAACTTGTTGTTATAGTCAGATGTCAGCCAAGGTGTCTGTCGTTGCTGGCCAGCCTATATTCAGCTAGCAGACCAATAGAATAACTGTTTGAAAATTAACATTTTTAGGATTAATCTAAACCCAGCTGCTAACCACAAGTGTTAACTGCCGTTTTTGTTTTTAAATCGCGGTTCACAGTGATAATAATAACCAATGGCTAAATACAGTGACGTCTGATATCCCGATACAGGAACAACACAAGCATATCCTGACCATTGTGATTGAGGATTATTTTCAGGTTGGTTCCTTTCGCAACTTGATCCCCAACCATTACTGGAGTCGCTTCGAGAGCCGTTTAACCCAGAATGTCGAGTTAGCATTACAACTACTGGAAGACAGTCACGCCACTGCTACCTTTTTTGTCAGTGGCTGGATAGCGGATCGACATCCAGAGTTATTGCAGCGTATTGTGCAACATGGCCACGAAATTGCCTGCCTGGGTTACTATCACAATAACCTTGATGAATTGAGCGCAGAAGATTTTGTTGGTGATGCACAACGCTCCAAGCAAGCAGTTGAAAATGCTATTGGTCAACAGGTTCAGGGATTTAGAATGGCGCGCGGTTGGCTAAAAGCCAAAGACCTGTGGTTACTGGATGAGTTGGCGAAAATGGGATTTTACTACGATTCCAGTATTGCACGAGTTGGATTCCATTTTGGGGATCAGCCACAGCGCAGCATTGTCCATCAACAGAACACCCCTCACGGCAGTATTTATGAAGTCCCGGCATCATCTGCCAGTTTGATGCGCTGGTCAGTTCCCATTTCCGGCGGTAACTACTGGCGACAATTTCCGGCCAGGTTATTCCAGTGGCAAATCCGAAGGTGGTTAAAACAACACCCTCACCATCCCATGGTGTTGTATTTTCATCTGTGGGAGCTGGATCCTCAACAACCCAGGATTTCGGCTGCGCCACCTATTCAAAAAATGCGTCACTATCGCAACCTGGAAACCATGCGGTGGAAAATCCAGTACTATCTGGATCGCTACCGCTTTGAATCCATCCGCGACAACCTCAGTTTGCCCGAGCCAAAAACAATTGCTGTTAACAACAAAACTCAAGCAACTGTCACTCCACTCCCCCAAGTCAGCGTGGGTCAACGTCTTCCATTGACACTGGTGATCCCCTGTTTTAATGAAGCGCAAAGCCTGCCCTATTTAAAAAATACCCTGCAACGCTTTGCCAAAAAATCCCGTCAACAATTTGCACTGCAAACTATTTTTATCGATGACGGCAGTGCCGATGCCACCTGGTCGATACTGCAACAGGATTACGCTGACGATCCGAATGTAACGCTGCTTCAGCATAAAAAAAACCAGGGCATCGCCGCAGCATTGATTACCGGTTTTAGTCAGGTTAATACCGAATTGCTGGCGGTACTGGATGCCGACTGCACCTTTTCCCCCGAGCAGTTACTGGATATGTTGCCTTTACTCAAAGATGAAGTAGATATTGTGGTAGCCTCACCGGCACATAAACAGGGCATGATGCAGAATGTCCCCTGGTGGCGGATGTCACTATCACTGGGTTCGGCGCTGCTGTATCGCAGCGTGTTACATCATAAGCTGACAAGTTACACCAGTTGTTTTCGTTTATACCGCACTCGCACTATCCGTGATTTACAGATCCACAACAGCGGCTTTTGTGGCGTTACCGAAATCCTGGGCAAGCTGGATTTAGCCGGATATAACATCGTTGAGTACCCTGCCCGGCTGGAAGTACGCTTACTGGGTGAGTCCAAAATTAATGTGATGGTGACCAGCTGGCAGCATATCAAACTGGTGATGCGGTTGGCTGCAGCCCGTTGGCTGAATATCCCGATGCCGGTGAGTTTATCGGTAACAAGGCCGCACAATGACATCCGCCAGTAAATCCACCGCCCCTTTACACATCGGTATTGTCGGTGGCGGCATGTTGGGACTGACACTGGCCTACCGCCTCAGCCAATATAATGTCAAAGTCACCATACTGGAAGCGGCAGAAAAAGCCGGTGGCCTGGCTTCCACCTGGCAGGTAGGCGAGCTGGAGTGGGAACGCTACTATCACGTAACCATGTTATCCGATCAAAACTTGCGCGCGTTATTACAAGAGCTGGATTTGGAACAGGATATTCACTGGCAAGTTACCCGTACCCATTTTTATACCGGAAAAGCCATGTATCCGCTCAACAATGTGGTGGATTACCTGAGTTTACCGGTATTAAATTTGCTGGATAAATGTCGACTGGCGCTGAATATTTTATACGGCTCGCGAATAGAAGATGGCAGTGAACTGGAGAAAGTCACTGCCCGTCAATGGCTAAGCAAAATCTCCGGCAAAAACACCTATCAAAAATTATGGCGGCCATTGCTACGGGCAAAATTGGGCGATAACGCCGATAAAGCCTCTGCTGCTTTTATCTGGTCGGTGATCCGGCGTTTTTACGCGGCGCGGCGCGGTGGCTTAAAAACCGAAATGTTCGGTTATGTGCCCGGTGGCTATCAGCGGGTTATTGATGCATTGACTCAAAAACTGCAATCGCGTCAGGTGCGGATAATCACCTCTGCCAAAGTGGAGTCTATCCTAGCCACATCCGACCATTTAACCGTGCAATGTGGTGAAAAACACGACCAATTTGACCAAGTCATCAATACTTGTGCCGGGGCATTAGTCAGCCAAATGTGTCCGCAATTGACGGCCAGTGAAAAACAACAGCATACGGATATTGTCTATCAGGGGATTGTCTGTGCCTCGGTGGTCCTCAACCGGCCGTTAGCCGGTGCTTACCTGACTTATATCACTGATGAATCCAGCCCTTTTACGGCGGTGATTGAAATGACGTCGTTGGTTGATCCCGCCAGTTTTAAGGGGCAGCATCTGGTCTATTTACCTAAATACGTTCCCAGCGATGATGCGGTATTTGCCCTGTCCGACCAGCAAATAGAACAGCAATTTAGCCAGGCGTTATTAGCCATGTATCCGGATTTGAAACAGTCTGATATTCAGGCCTTTAAGTTAGCCCGAACCCGCCATGTGGTGGCGCTTTCCACCTTAAATTATTCAGCCTGTCTGCCACCGGTGGAGACCTCAATTAAAGGCCTGTATGTATTAAATTCGGCGCAAATACTCAATGCCTCACTCAGTGTGGAGGAAACCGTCAAACTGGCTAATCAGGGCGCCGAACTGTTCTGCCAGCAATGGGCGTTGTCAAAATGACTTCACCCAATAAAAAGCCCGCCAGTCTGTCGCTGGATATGGACAATTTATGGTGCTATCAGCGCAGTTTCGGCTTAGCGCAGTGGCAACAATATCCAAACTTTTTACCTCTGGTGATCCCGCGTATTGTGGACTTTCTGGCATCGCGGCAATTAAACATTACCTTTTTTGCTATCGGTCAGGATGCCAGCCAAGCTGGCAATCAACCTCTGTATCAGAGTATCAGCGCCCATCATCATGAAATAGCCAACCATTCGTTCCATCACCAGATGGATTTACATCAGGCCAGCGAAGCAGAATTAGAACAGGAAATCAGTGCCGCCCAACAGGCTATCTTTCAGGCCAGTGGCCAAACGCCCACAGGATTCAGGGGGCCGGCGTTTGGGCAATCACCGGCGTTATTAAAAACCTTGTTTAAACTGGGTTTTAGTTACGATGCCTCGACTTTGCCCAATAGTGTTGGTGCACTGGCGCGCTGGTATCATCAAAAAAGCATGAAAACGGGTACCGCTAAACAGGATAAACAGCTGTATGGCAGTCTGGAACAGGCATGGCAGCCACTCAAACCCTACTATTGGCAATATCAGCAGCAACAGTTGCTGGAAATCCCGGTAACCAGTATGCCGCTACTGCGTTTACCCTTTCATGGTACCTATCTACATTATCTGGCTGATCGCTCCGAAAAACTGGCACTGGGCTATTTTAAAACCGCATTGTTATTGTGTCGATTGCGCCGTATTGAGCCTTCTTTTTTATTGCATTGCACTGATTTTATCGGCTACGACGATGGCATTGACCTGGACTATTTACCCGGTATGCGCCGCAGCTGCGCCCAAAAAATGGCTTTTATGCATCAGGTAATGGGACTGTTTCAGCAGTATTTCCGGCCGCTGTCGATGCGCGATTATATAGCTGAAATGTCAGCTATATCTGCACCGGGTAAAGAGATTAAAGGATGAATAAATCACTGACACAAAGGTATCATCACACACTCAACAACATTTTAGCCGGTGACAAACTCGCTAATCTGATTGTATTTGTACTGTTCACTGCCTTTTACCTGTTAACTATGGCGGGCAATTTAAGTGAAACAGATGATGTTTACGCCTTCGCTTACCGGACAGAGCAATTCAGCTTTAGCCATGTGTCCGACCCGCGCCTGATGCTGTTCCATATGCTGAGCAAGGTGGTTTATATCGCTATTAATGCACTGAGCGGATTGCTGGATATGACTGTTTCAGCACTATTTTCCATGCGATTGTTTTCTGCCTGTTGCGCCGCAATCAGTTTATTACTGTTATTACGTATTCTGTATCGCGATTTTAAATTATCCCCTCAAGCAGCGGTATTGGGTAGCCTGTTACTGGCATTCAGTTACGGTTTCTGGCGTTACGCCGCCGAGGCCGAAGTCTATATTGCCGCTACCGCGCTGTGTTTGTTGATATTCCATCTGATGTTAACTCCACGATGGCAATCGCTTAAATATCAGTTATTGGTTGGCGTCCTGGCGGGGCTGAGTATCCTGTTCTACCAACCTGATGCGATCCCGCTGTTGTTTGCCTTTCCGTTGTTAACCCTTGGCGGTGGTCAGATTATTGCCGTTGGTGGTTATTATTGTGCGGCAGGTTGTACCCTGCTGGCCGGTTATCTGTGGGGATTCTGGTTATTCTGGCCAGAGCCGCTGTCGCTCGACAGCTTTATCCAGTTTTTATCCCAGCGTTCGGAAGAGTTTATGGTACCGGCGATGTCATTTATGACGGTGATTGTATCGATGTTGCGCGCGCTTTTCGCGCTGAGTCACGATACTGTCTCCACCAACTGGATATTTTCATTTCATGCCGTACAACAATTTATTCATTGGTTATTTCCGCAAAATGTGATCACCGAAGAAATATTTCTGGCCAAAAGTATTGGCCCCTGGCGCTATCTGTTTGCCGTTAGCCATATTTTACTGATAGGTATTATTCTATTCTTGCTTGCTAGCCGCTTGCCAAAAGTCAGATTTTCGCAAATCAGTCGACAGGTCTGGGTGGTGGTTATCTGGGTATTGATCAATGGCGCCATTATTGGCCGCCTTAATCCCGCTGGCACTGAGGCCTGGATTATGTTGTTGGCTCCTTTAACAATACTGGTTAGTCTATGGATTATTCAGCCCTTGCTAGACACGCATAAAAAAACCTTAGTTCTACTGGTTAGTTTGTTATTCGCCCATAACTTGTTGGCTGGCATGTTACTGGTGCACAACCCGGGTGAGGAATATCACCGAATAAAAGGCAAATGGGTTATAGAGCACGCCACTGCGGATGATCTGGTTATTGTCAGTGGTGACGCCGGTTTTGCAGAGGCCTTGCGTTACCTTTCACCGGCAAAAATTTTATATATAGGTAAAAATGAGACCGGCGAGTTGCTTAGTGCATTAATGGACAATCAGCTTAACAACTTATCACTACTCAGCCGTGGGCGTGATTTTAACGGCCAATCTATCGCCGCGAATATGCAGCAGCATTGGCAACACAATGGTCGTGTGATGGTATTTGACGAATTGTTTAATAGCGGTGATCCGATGTTAAACCTGAAAATACAGCAATTTAGCCAAAAAATTCCAGCGATTTATCAGCCAGCTCAAATGTCAGCAACCTATCTGCTGCAAGCACCGGCAAAATAATGAAAACCTTTGCCCTAACCTGCCTGGGTATCGTCACCAGTTTGCTATTATTATACTTCGCCTTGCCGCCTTCGGGCGAAATTGAGCAAGTTATCCAACTAGACTGGTCTATTACCAAAATGGGCGTAGCTGCCTTGTGTTATGCGCTGTTTTTTGTGGTTAAGGCGTGGCGCTGGCGAATTATGCTCACCGAAACAACACTTGGTACGACGACCCTGCTTCCGTATATTCTAACCGGCTATGCGGGCAATATCCTGGTGCCCATGCAAATGGGAGAAGCGCTTCGAGCCGGTCTTATTCGCCAGCACCATCAATTAAGTGGCAGTCGGCTATTGAGCGGCATACTGATTGAAAAAGGGCTGGATGTGTTGTGTGTGGTGGTTATTTTATTTGTCGCGCTTGTATTTTCCCAGCAGTCAGCTCCACTGCCGCAAGAAATAGTTAGCCTTACAATGGTATTAAGTGTACTGGGTGTATTAGCAGGTTTATCGGCAATCTGGCAGGCTCGCTGGTGGGTGAGCCAATTACAACGGCTGGAACAACACTATCGCCACAACAATATCAGCCAGTTAGTCGCTAAATTAGTCCTGGCAGGCCAGCAAATGCTTGATTACCGCCAACGCTGGTCAACGATATTATTCACCAGTCTGTTGATGTGGTTACTGATTTTACTCACCCTCTACTTTTGTCTTCAGGCGGCAGGACTAGCAACCGACTGGACAATAGCTGCCTTGGTGATGTTTGCCACGACAGCCGGGCTATTTTTACCCACCAGTCCCGGCTTTATCGGTACGCTTCAGGCAGCATTTTTGTTTGTCATGTTGCCCCTGGGTTACCCCGCAGACAAGATTATTCTGGCATCCCTGCTGTATAACCTGCTTATCACCTTACCGCCATTATTTGCCGGCGCGATTGCTTATATCCAGTTAAAAAACCCGACCAAATTGCCGGGTTAACTGGCTGTCAATGAGCTTTAATCCGCTGGTTAAGCTGGTATTGATATAGTGACGGCACATCCTGATAATAATGGTTAATCCCTTCCATATACGCCGTTGGGCCATATTCCACCTTAACTGGCTGATTAGCCGAAATACCCATCAGTCTGGCGAACGGCCCATCCTGCATACCATCCAGTAACACCGGTTGGTTATCTTCAAAGCGATTGGTAAACTCAGCGCGAATATTCCAGAAGCTGTTATAGGCCGCATGGGAAGGTTTCCAGTAACCGGCACCACCGCCTTTAAACAGTGCATAATGTTTATCACCTTTGGCTGGCAACGTGATACGCACCTGAATATTATCAAACAGATTCTGCTGATTAATGCCGCTGTGCTGATCCAGTAAAGGTTGCTCGGCCACCGCGCTATTGGCGTAAACACTGCGGGTAGAAAAAGTGTTAAAGCTCAATGGATGCCGCACCCGGTTATTCACCTGCAGATGATCCACCAACACATTATGCACACCGCCCATTTGTACTGAATAATGGGCCAGCTTGTCACCGCCGGTGGTCACGTTGCTAATCGTCACACTGGCAATTTCTTCGGTCAGAATACCGCTGTCGGCGTTATTAATCTGCACATCATCGACCCAGCTGTTAAACAGTCGGGTCAGATACAGGCCGTTGAAGCCCTGCTCCACATGGTGGGCGATATTTTCCGCATAGGGAAAGGCAATTTTAAAGTGCTCAAATCCCACTTGCTGCAAATGTTGCCATTCAGACAAACTGACATGCCATTGTGGCCGGATATTATGCAGCAATGGTGCTTTTATCTGTATTCGTTGCCCTCGTACATCGGTAATCAACACCTGTTGACGAGCTAACGCCAGTTCCGGCTGTTGCCAATGATGGGAACCGATTTTAATTTTCTCTTCACCATAAAGTTCATTCAGAAAAGAGCCCTGCTCACCTTCGGGATTGTACCAGCTGATTTCAATTACCTGTCCCGCCTGTAACCGGCTGGCATCGTTAACCGTTAAACTAAACTCGCCCTGCTTACCATTGATGGCCTGCGCTAACAATTGTGAAGGCTGCTCATAGGCGGACAGATACTGCTTAACCCGTTGTCCGTCAACTTTGCTCCAGAAAAAACCGCCACTCCATGACCACTGCGAAAATGGCAAGGCAATATTATTGGTTTTTTCTTTTTGGATTTTGTTCAGTGACAGCAGATATTCGCGCAACTCGGCCAGTTCAGCAGGCGGTTTGACGTAATTAAGCGGGCGCGGAAAGTAAAACTCGGTCCCCCCTTCACCACTGCCGCTGCCACGCAAAACAATATTGCTGCGCTGGATATAAATAATCTCGCTTAAAATATAGCGTCCGGCAGCAAATTGCAGCACCACAGGGCGGGTTTGGTTGTTCAGTTCGTCCAACAGCGCCAACAAGGCAAGACTGTCATCTTTGCCATCATTAGCATTAATATGATGTTGCTCAACATCTATTACCCGATATTCGCTGATATCCGGCTGCCGCTCACCATTGGCATAACCGGCATAGGAATAATCCGGCAGATAGTTGGTTTGCTGCACGGCCTTATCGGTTAATATTTTTGGCAGTTCTGTGGCGTTAACATTCGACGCCCACAGGTTCACCGATAACAAGCCCAGGGCAGCAACAGCTATGGTTTTTGCCCTCATTGCGCTATCACTCCTTTCACCGGATCGATAGTGATATACACACCTTTAATATTCTGGGTGCGAAATTCGATAGTAGCGGGTTTATCGGCAGCCATATATTCAATCGCCACCTGACCGCTGGCCATTTCAATAATGCTACTTTGATGAGGCGTACCGCGATTTTCAAGCAATTCACCATGACTGGTCAGGTTAGAAAAATAGGCCCGTTCGTTATAATCCAGTACCCGATGGTTATTTTTATCCAGCGCTTCGGCCTGAATTAACCAGTGACCATTGTCCATTTTGTCAGCGGTTAAACGGATATGATCAAACTTGTCATGCTTACCAATCAAGTACGACACTTGCGTGGCATCCTCGGCGACCTGTTTTTTAGCATTGAAACCTTTTACGCTTAACTGGTTAACGCCATTTTTAAACGGCACTTTCCAGACCAGTCCACCGGCGGGTACCACATTTTTTTGTTTGATTTTACGACCTAGCGACTGACCATCCAGCAACAGTTCGGCGGATTCGGTATTGCAATATACTGTGACATCGCGCCCTTCTTTAGGGCCATTACGGTGGGTCCATGTGTGAGACTCAATATAACAGAAAGGTTCATCGCTCCAGTAACTCTTGAACACGTAATAGGCATCCTTAGGCTCACCGTTTCTGTCTACCAGACCTTTCTGGTTCATATAGGGGATAGGATTTTCCGGACGTAGCGGTGTACCAAAATCCTTAAACGCCCACTGGGCATTACCGGCAAAATCAGGCTTGCTTTCCGACACCTGCAAATGCCAGTCAAACAAATCCACAATATAGTTCTCGTTCCAGTCGGAATCTTTGGCGACGCTTTTTACCACTGCCTGATTCATCGCTTCGGACACCGATACCTGCGCACCACGGATGCCGGTTGAACTGATCGGTGTTTCGGTATGACGGCCAACATGACTGGAGCCACCGTATTCCATATGAATAAAGTTGGGATACTTGGCCATGGATTTTTTAACACTGTCGGCGTACTGGCTGTAAGAACCGCCATACCAACCTGCCCAGATAGAAGGCGAAAATGCGTCCACAATTTTATCGCCCGGATAAAATTTACGAATAGAGGTTAAACGGCTGGTATCCAACGATTTGGCCACATCATTCAAGTGTTGCAGATAAGGCGTCACCACGTCATCAGCACCGCCGCCGACAAAATCTTCTTCCCAGTACATTTCATTACCCAATGACCAGAAAGCAATACTGGCATGATTGTAATTCTGGTTGATCTGCTCACGCAGCAGGCGTTCGGTATTTTGCTCCCATTCTTCACCGCCTTTACCGCCACGACACCAGGGAAGTTCATCCCAGATGATCAGGCCCAGTTCATCGGCGGCCCGATACACTTCAGGATCTTGCGGATAATGACCCAGGCGCGCAAAGTTGGCCCCCATATCCTTGATCATTTGCATATCATGCCGATGTTGCTGATTGGACATAGCGGGGCCTACACCGGCCTGTTCTTCATGCCGATGGGTACCGCGCAATAACAGGCGTTTACCATTAATAAAAAAGCCTTTATTGGCACGCATTTCAAACCAGCGATAGCCGAAAGTTTCCGTTTGGCTATGCAGTAGCTGATTTTTGTCGTTCTGTAGTTCGACTTTAAGCTGGTATAAATTCGGCTCTGAGGGCGACCATAGTTGCGGCTGATTAATCACGGGAATAGCTACAGTAACGGGATCAGTTGCTTTTTTTAGCGTTTGGCGGACTGACTGAACCTGTTTTTCTTGTGGATCATAAATGCTGGCAACCAATTGATAATCCTGTTTATCCGCCAGATCCAGGCTCACCTGTACTGCTGTGCTGGCCTGCTGATCAGACACACTAGGGGTGCTTACCAAAACCTTGGCAATCGCATTGGCCGGGCGCTGTTTTAGCCATACATCACGAGTGATACCACCATATAAAAAGAAATCGGACTTTTGTGACGGGATCAGGTTACGGTTGTATTGGTTAGATACGCGGACCAGAATTTCATTACTCTGTCCGGTCTTAATCAAATCGCTAATATCCACCTCAAAGCCTACATAACCACCGATATGTCCACCGGCACGTTGACCATTGACGTACACATCGGTCTCGAAATTGGCCCCTTCAAAATATAACGCAGTACGATCACCGGGTTTGGCATTAATTGCCATAGACTTACGATACCAGCTCGCGCTGCGACGATATCCCGGAATTGCATCGATAGTATCGGTGGCATTCCAGCTATGCGGTAAACTGATAGCTTGCCATTCATCACTGGCTTGTGCTTGCTGTGGCTTAAGGTAGTCCCGCTGCAAGTATTGCCAGTCAGCATTAATCAGTTGTGGCGGATAATCTGCACTGTTTCCTGCCCGGGCAAGTGACGAAGTCAATGCCAGCAAAATGACCAGTAACGATGTTATCCCTCGACGCGGGTTTAACAGGGTAAGAATCAACTTCATTATTTCGCTCTCTTGTTAAGATTTAGTAGTCGCAAAACGGGTTAGCAGTTTGTTGAGACGCCATTGGTGTGTATGCTGCAGTAAAAACCAATCTGCATTGTTGTACTTGTTGCAATACGTCTTCGGGCATATTACCGAGCAGCTCAAAAAAACGGTTATCCTGATAAATCAGTTTTGCCTGATAGGCCAAGCTGACCATTTCTTTCAGTGCAGGTTTAGCTTCCTGACTCCCCTGCCACTGTCGGGAATTATCAATGTTATCGATAAGGTACTGGTAGGCGATTAGCATTCTGGCAGAAGCCGCAGTTTGTTCGCGGTCACTTGTCTGCCATAAATCCACTCCTATCCGCGACGCCACGCGGGCGACACCAAACAAGGCTTTAAGATTAAAGGTGCTGTAATGAAAAGGTCGGGTTCTGACCAGTTCATGGGGCTGTTTTCCGTCAGACTGTATTTGCGCGAGGATCCGCTGGCGGGTATGGCTTGCCGTCTCTTTGATCAGTTGATGATCATCCAGATACCAGGCCACAGAAGTCACAATCAAATCATAAAAACTGCCATGATTATTGTGCATCGCCGCTTCGTCCTGCCCGTTGGCGCTGTGTTTAAGCCAATCCAGAAAATCTTGCAGCCATTGCTGCAGTGCTTGTTGTTCGACTTCTGTCATCTGTGCCTGCAACAGCGGCAACACATCCAGTAAATACACCAGTGAACGAAAATCGATAATGCCAATACCGCGGCCATCAGTGCGTCCGGGAATACTTTGTGCGTAATTGAGATTGGGGTTCATCCGGGTTTCAGCATCGATAAACCAGACTCGTAGTAACTTGATTGCCTGTGCAGCATATTGCGTCCGGTCAGTATAAAAATAACTGTATGCCAATGCCTGAATGCGTTGAACCAGTGTTTTGAATAACACATTGTCGGCCTGGTTATAACGGAATGTCGGGTTAACCTGACCGTCTTGACGGACCCAGGGTAAGCCGTCCGGTTTGCTGTTATCCGGCCACCAGTAAGGTCCAACACTAAAATAATCATGAGGATCACCACTGGCGGGGAGTTGTTTTTTATTGGTTACCGTCAATGGCGGCAACCTAAGTGCTTTATCAGCCTCTTCACGTATAGTGTTAATCGCCTCGCTGACTGATTTATCCTTGTGCATGTTACGTTTGTTCGCAGTCAGAACATCAATATTCCAAATCAGCGAACTGCCCTTTGACTCAATCGCCCTGGTTTCTGCCGCACTGACGGAAGGCGCTAACATAGAAACAACCATAATTAGCGAGCACATAATTTGACTATTGGAGGTCATAAACATCGGTTTACTCTGCCAGCAAGCGAGTCAGTTTATACACTTCCGATGCGGCCAATAATACCGCACCACTGCCGTAAAGCTGGGTATCATCTGCGGTAGCACTGCCCGGCGCAAACGCTACCTGTTGCACGTACCCGACCTTGCCATCGGGATGGATACTGGCGACCAACGATTGCCACCCCTTTTGAATCACCGGCATAAAGGTGTCTTTATCGAGTAAGTTGTTATTGACTCCCCAGGCCATCGCAAACACCAGTAAACCGGTGGCGCTGGATTCAGGTTTAGCCTGATGTTTTTCCAGCAATGATGAAGGCCAACTACCATCCACATTCTGGTAGGTTGTCAGGGTCCGACTCATTTTTTGAAATAATTCTACATAGCGTGACTTGCCAATAAAATCATCAGGTAAATACTCCAGCGTACGGGCGATACCGGCCAACACCCAGCCATTGCCTCGTCCCCAGAATATCGGCCTGCCCTTATCATCTTTACGATCAAAATAGCGGCTGTCGCGCAGGTACAATTCATATTCAGAATCAAACAGGTAATCAGTGGTCGCCCAAAACTCCTTGTCCATAAACTGCAGATACTGCTGCTGATCCGTTACTGCAGCCAAATGTGCCAACACAGGAGGAGCCATAAAGATCGCATCAGCCCAGCACCAGCGAATAGTGCACCAGGGATCTTTAAAGGTGCGAAGTGGTGTGTCTTTCACTTCTTTACGTTTGTCCCTGAAATCCAGTGAGCGATCACTGGGATGGGCCACAACATAACGAAAATTATTGACAACATGGGCTATTTTTTGGCTGTCAGAATTTTTACCTGCCAAGGAAAGATACACATCTCCCATAGCTTGATCGTCAGCGTGATAGCGACGCGGCCCTAGCTGCCAGCGATTAATCGCGGATAAATTTTCTACCGCCTGACGATAACCGGCATCCTTAACAGTATCAGCCCAGCGCAGCAAACCAATGTTAAAAGTCGCGTACATCCAGCCTGTTGGTAAACCACTCACCCGGTCTTCTTCACGCATTTGTCCTGAGCGAAGATCAAACTGGGCCAATTGCCAGTCGGCCACTTGCCGGCCCACTTGCTGCACCGTGTTTTTGGTTAATTTATCGCTAAGTGACAGATTTTGAGTGACAGGAGTCTGATAAGTAACGATCGAATCTGCACCGGCAAAGCAATTAGCGCTGATAAAACCGCTTAGCAATATTGTTATGCCTGATATACGGCAAACTTTGTTCATACTGTTTTCCTTAGGTTGTCTCACTTCATGCATCCACAAACAGGATAAATCGATGCATCGAACAATCAGGTAATGTGGCCTTACCAATTAATTCATATTATACTCTGCCCAAATGCAAGTCCACCCAATTTAACATTTAACTAACAAGCAATGGGTAAATCATGACAATTAATCACGCCGCCAAAACCTGTCAGGCAGGAGTAAAATTATCGTTATTACTAATATTAGCCAGCAGTCTTCCGACCATAGCGGCTACCCATAAAGTGGCTGACTTAAGTGGCCACATCAATATTAATGCGACCAATAGCCTGAATATTGACAGACCCGACAGTCAGATCCGTGTGCCGCTCGAATCGCTATATCAACAGCTTCCTAATGCCCGCAGTAACGCCGTTATAGCGATGTCCGGCAACAGGCCTTTGCCCAGCCAGATGCTGGATACCAATATGGATGGTCGCGCAGATACCCTGACTATTCTGGCAGACTTCAGTGCCAGGCAAACCCGCACGCTATCTCTGTATAGCGCGGATACGTTGGCGCCAGAGGCTATCCCTTCCAATCGCACTCACGCAGAGCTGGCGGTGCGTGTAGGTGGCCGGATGAACGATAAAATGCGTCTTGAGGGCGGCCATTATATTAACGCCCGACAGTTCTCGATTCCGGCCGACCACAGCATTGGTAATAAAGTATTTAAATATGAAGGAATTGGCTGGGAGTCCGAGCTGGTAGCCTACCGGTTTTATTTTGATCATCGCAGCGCCACCGATGTTTTTGGCAAAATCAAACCGCAACTTGCCCTGACTCAAGTCGGCCTGGATGGCGGCAACTATCATAGCTTAGGTGACTGGGGCATGGATATCTTGAAGGTCGGTCCATCAGTTGGTGTGGGGGCGGTAGCCGGATTTAACCATGGTCAAATTGTACAGTTGAACCAGTTTAGTAACGCACAGGCCACTATTAATAATGGCCCGGTTTTAGCCAGTGCAGTGTTACAACACAGCCATTGGCAATTTGGTGATATTAGCACCGATTTATCTAGCCGCTACGCCATCGCACCGGGCAGCCGTTTAACCGAGGTGACAGCTAGGGCTCCCGGCGTAACCCAATGGATTGCCGGAATAGTCGATCATCAGGTGCAACGCTTTGTTAGTGCCGATACCGATAAAAAATGGTGCTATCTGGCCACTTACGGCAAACAAAGTCTGGCCAAAGACAACCTTGGCTTGGGGGTATTTTATCCCTGTCGTCAAGCCAGCGGCTTTGTGAAAGAACAACAAACCGATGCGGTGGTGCTGAACCTTGGTACCCCACCAGTGCATTACTATTTTTTCGCCAACTGGTCAGCAGAGCAGGACGGAGCCAAGGATCAGCAAGCATTTGAGCAATTTCTTACTGACACCCGAAGCAGACTGAACAACCCGATTTTGGTCAAATTGGCAGCAGATCAATAGACAAAATTAGAATGTTAACTAAAAGTGAATTAAATTGGCCTTACCACTTGACATCATAATTTCATCGCATAGACTGCAGGCTGTTTTACTTATTAACAAAAAATACACAAACAACTAATACAAAAATGCGGAGAGCTTGCGATGAAATCAATACAGCACACACCAAATCCAGCCAGAAAACTGAAAAATTCTCTACTCAGTCTGTCAGTTCATGCGGCGTTACTGGCGTCAGCAGGTACAGTTCAGGCCCAACAAGCGCAGCAAGAAGAACCTAAAGCTGCTGATGTGGAAGTCATACAAGTCAGCGGTATTCGTGATACTTATCGCAGTGCCATTGCTGTAAAACGGGGTTCTGCCACTATTGTTGATGCCTTGTCTTCGGCGGAAATTGGTGCACTGCCAGATTTGTCTGTGGCCGAAACACTTGAGCGTATCACCGGTGTTAGCGGCGATCGTTTTAAAGGCAATGCCAGTGAGATTTCGATTCGTGGTCTGGGTCCCTTCTTGGGGTTTTCCACCGTCAATGGCCGCGCGATATCATCCGGCAGTGGTAACCGCTCAGTGGCATTTAGCCAGTTTCCTTCCGAACTGGTTAATGGTGTGGTGGTGTATAAGGCACAGACTGCCAACTTACTCGAAGGCGGCGTATCCGGATTAATCGACTTACAGACCATCAAGCCCATTGATTATGGCAAGCGCCGTTTACAAGCCGAAGTAAAAGGCAACTACAATCCTTATCAGGACAAATTTGATGGCGATAAGGGTATTGGCCACCGCGAATCATTCTCCTTTACCGATACCTTTGATACCGACCTGGGCAAATTCGGCTATGCATTGGGCTATTCCGGTGGCAAAACTTCTTCCCCCGAAGAGAGCTACAATACCAGCTCAACCTTGCGCAACTGTAATTCCGACTATCAGCTAGATGGTGGCAGTAACTGTAACTATGCCGATGATAATGCCGCTGCCAATGGTGGCAACCCGGCCAATGGTGACTATTTCTTTATACCAAATTCTTTTTACTATCGGCAGATGGAATCGATCGAAGATCGTGATGCGGTAATTTTTGCCGTGCAATGGCAACCCAATGACAAGTTCGATATCAATATAGACGGCCAATGGTCCGACCGTAACTATTATGAAGATCGTCACGATTTGCTATGGGATGATGGCCGTCGCCGCATTACCAACTGGACCACTAATGATGAACATGCGCTGATGTCCTATACCGGTGAGTCACGCATCAGCTCCTATGGTGAATACCGGGTACGCGACGAAGAATATAAGGGTTTAGGTGCCAATATAGAATGGACAGTTACACCGAATTTAACCCTGACTGCCGATGCAGCGTATTCTGATACCTATCGCTATCAAACCCGCACCTATGCGCGTTTCCGTGGGGACCGCACCTATTTTGATTTTGTTAATAAAGATGCCGATACATTTCCGCAGGTCACCGCCGTTTATACCGATCTGGATGATCCATCCGGAAGTGCCATTGACTGGCAAAGCGCGGTCAATGACTTAAGCTATTTCAGCGCAGACAGCGAAGCCAGAAATTACCGTTTTGATATCGCTGATACCATTAACAGTTATAAGCTGGACGCCGATTATGTGTTTGATAAAGGCTTGTTTACCAAGTTTAGTGCCGGTATTGCCTCCTCATCCCATAAACACAAAAATTATCAGGAAGAATCCAATAATTTGGCCACCCCCAGTGGTGAACGGGCAGAGAAGCTACAACAATTAATCAGTAATTGCTCAACCGCATTCCCGCAAAGCGATTTTGGCGATGATGCTGGCAGTCCGGTTAGCAGTTGGGCTACCTATGATACCCATTGTGCTTACGACGTATTGGTAGGCGATACCGACTTAACCCCGGATCCCAAAACACCCAGTTCCGGGGATGTGGATATGGTTGAAGATGTCACTTCTATTTACGCTATGGCCAGCTTTTATACCCAGTGGGGATCTATCCCGGTTGACGGTAATATTGGCTTGCGTCATGTCACCACCAAGGTGACCTCTTCCGGTATCCGTTCCTCCTATAATGTCGAATATGATCCAAATGGCTTTGTAGTATTCCAGAGTAACAATGATGTGCTGGAATTTAATACTTATCACAACACTTATACCAACTTGCTGCCCAGTGTGAATTTGAGTCTGGAACTGAAAGATGATCTAATGCTGAGACTGGCGGCCTACTCGGCCATTTCACGCCCGGATATGTGGTTCTTTGGTGCGGCACGCGATATTGGACAGGTGAATGCCGAAGAAGAATTCACCACCGTCGAACAAGCACTGGAAAACAACGTATCGGCGTTGGGTAACCCCTTCCTTGAAGCGCTGGAATCGGATAATCTGGATGCGTCATTAAGCTGGTATTACGAAGATGACACCATGTTGTCTGCCGCTGTTTATTACAAAAAGTTTAACGCGGCATTTGAGGCAGAAAGTAATTTTGAAGATGTGATTGTCGATGGGCAAGCCTATAACGTAGAAGTCAACGGTCTGGTCACTATCAAAGACGACAGCTCGTCAATTAAGGGGATTGAATTAACTGCCATGCATTCATTTAAATGGCTGCCTGCTCCTTTTGATGGTATGGGTGTGGCGGTCAACTACAATTATGCTGACAGCTCGTTTGAAACCCCTGAAGCCGGAGCCGATATTACCGACGATGTATTAGTCCAGATTGCTCCGGCCAATATCGCCGGCCTGTCTAAACATACCTTCAACACCCAGTTATACTGGGAAGATGAAACCTATTCAGCGCGTTTGTCTTACAAGTACCGTTCTGAATATTACAAACCTTTTGGCCCTAACCTGGCACAAACTAACCGCTTTGTTGATGATACCGGTTCGTTTGATTTATCACTGGGTTATAAAATCAATAAAAACCTGAAAGCCAAATTGCAAATTCTGAATTTGACCAACGAACCCTACGTTGAGCAACGAGTCGCTCATGAGGCTTACAACCGTATTGAGTACTCCGGTGCGCGCTATTTTCTGGGGCTACAATATCGTTTGTAGAGCCTGAAAATAACCGGACTGATCCTCTGAACCATAATGGTTCAGAGGAGGTTATCCCATAGTAATAAGTAGTTTGAACAGGAGTAATAACAATGATTGAAACCTGGAGATGGTTTGGTCCCAGCGATTCAATCAGTCTGAGTAAAATCGCTCAGGCTGGCGCGACTGGCATTGTCAGTTCGCTACATGAAATTAAAACCGGTGACGTTTGGCCATTGGAGGCCATTGCCGAACGCAAAAAAATCATCGAAGACGCGGGTCTTGAATGGTCGGTGATTGAGAGTATTCCCGTTCACAATGACATCAAAACCCGTACGGGTGATTTTCAGACTTATATCGACAATTACAAACAGTCAATCCGCAATGCTGCCGAATGTGGTGTTTACACCATTTGCTACAACTTTATGCCGGTAGTGGACTGGACGCGTACCAACCTGATGTACAAACTGCCGAACAACAGCCATGCCCTGCGTTTTGAGATGACAGATTTCGCTGCTTACGATATCTATCTGTTACAACGTGACGGTGCGCGACAAAGTTATGCGCCGGAGGTTATTGCCAAAGCAGAAGCCCGTTTTGCCAAGATGTCCGATATTGAAAAACTGGAACTGGAGAAAAATATCATCGCCGGTTTGCCCGGTGGTGAAGGCTCTTATACCCGGGAGACTATCCGCAGCACGATTCAGCAGTTTATTAATCTAGGCACCGAGGGGTTCCGCCAGAACCTGTTTTTGTTCTTGCAGGAGATTATTCCGGTAGCTGAATCTGTCGGAGCACTAATGTGTATCCATCCCGACGATCCGCCATTTTCATTATTCGGTTTACCCCGGGTGGTATCCACTGCCGACGACGCCCGCAAATTATTACAGGCCGCGCCGGGCAAGGCAAACGGGCTGACTTTGTGTGCCGGCTCTTACGGTGCCCGTTGCGATAATAACCTGGTAGAAATGGCCAAAGAATTCGGTCCGCAAATCCATTTTGTGCATTTGCGCAACGTCATCCGCGAGGCCGACGGCTCGTTTTATGAGTCCGATCATCTGGCCGGTGACAACGATATGGTCGGCCTGGTACAGGCCTTACTTAGCGAAGAAAGACGTCGTCAAACCAGCGGCGATGACTTGCCCAGTATCCCGATGCGTCCCGATCATGGTCATTTGCTGGAAGATGAGCTGAACCAGAAAGATGTTAAACCCGGCTATTCCTATGTGGGTCGTCTTAAAGGCCTGGCTGAATTACGCGGGGTGATTCACACCGTGGGGGCATTACTTAAGTAATTTAGGTGGGTCAGTATATTGCAGTATGCCATTAACCTAATGGCATACTGTTTTTTTTAATTGTTATCATCTATCAAAATGGGTGGCGGCGTTCTCTGTGGCATTCTCGATATGCATTTTCATCGCGATACGGGCCTTTTCAGGATTACGTTGTTCCAGTGCTTGCAAAATTTTATGATGTTCAGCAATCGACGGATGAACCCCCTCTTCCCTGATCTGCTCTAAAAACGCACTGCTCAATTCTGACTGATTACGCAATTCCCACAACCAGTTTACTACCGCCAGAATAGCGCTGTTTTGGGCAGCCTCGGCAATAATCAGATGAAATTTACAGTCAGCTTTTTCGGATGCATCCGGCTTTTTTTCCTCTTCTTCCATTTCTTTTACCGCATCACGCAAGCGATCAAGTTGTTCGTCAGTAATACGACTGGCAGCCAATGCGCAAGCTTCCGCTTCGATGATATAGCGGATCTCCAGAATTTCGAACAAGCCGATACCTTTATCGGCAAAGTCCAGTTCGATTTTGGACTTCTGGTTGCTGACATAAATCCCGGAGCCGGTACGAATTTCAATCACACCGGATAATTCCAGTGCAATCATCGCTTCTCTAATGGTAGGCCGACTTACCCCGAGCTGCTCGGCTAACTCGCGTTCGGAGGGGAAGCGTTCTCCCGGTTTAATCACTCCACGGTCAACCAGTTTACGCAGTTGCTCTGCGACCTTCATATACAACCTGTCATTTTTGATCGCCTGAAGTTGCAAGGTACTAATCATTTCTTCAGCAAATGCCATTGTCCTGTCCTGATCCGGTTAGCGCTCATTTTCCCTCCACTAGACTATTCTCTATCTGTTCAACAAAGTCTGTGGGCGGGTAACTCTTTGATAACTATACAGCTTAGATGATGCGCGATTATAACATTTAAATTCGTTTAAATTGATAGCCAAACGAAAGATAAACAACCGCTACTTAATTTTCATTAAACATTGAGCAATTAATATACAAAAATATTTGCGGTTATATGATAATTTTCTGAAAAATCAGTAAATTGCTTAATTAAATAGGGGATTATGACTTGCCCTCAGATGTTGTCACCCTTAGACTGGGGCACAAATTGAGAGCTAATACTCAAAATGAATACATCAAACATAATAAAATCATGGTTGTCCCCATGCCTCAACTAGAGCAACTTTATCGCCAGTTATCCGTTTTAAACACTTTATGGCAAGCTCCCTGGACCGTTTTGATAACTGAGCTGTCCAGCACAATTAAAGATATTTTGCAGGCCGAACAAGCCGCAATTTGGCAAGTAGACCATAGTGACAAGGCGTTGCACCTGAGTCACCCAATCCTTGATGCTGAAACTTTTTGTTCTGCACCACGCCAATTAAAACAGTTTCCACTGTATTTCGAGTGTTTGAGTAAATATAAGCTGCTCAATCTGGCCACTATTAATGATCAAGATGTATTGGCAGGCCAGTTCGATACGGCAATTACTTTTGCATCGCCAATATCCGAGTTACATATTCCGCTAGTGCTGAACTGCAACCTGGAAGGCGCACTGGTTATTGGGGGCATACCTCAACAAACATGCTCGCCACAGCATCTTCGCCAATTTCTGCTAGCGTTGGCCGGTTTAATCTCGCAGCGGTTTTATCATGAGAAAACGCAACAGAGCGAATTGGCCTGCCAAGAAATGAACCGCAAATTACAAGCGACCTTCGATAATGCCGGCGAAGGTATATTCATGATGCGAAATGAATATTTCATCGATTGTAACCAGGCTATTTTGCATATGTTCCGCTGCACCAAACAACAGATAATGCAGAAGACCCCCATGCATTATTCGCCGGAATACCAGCCTGATGGCCAGCTATCCACCGTCAAGGCGATGGAACGAATAAGAGCAGCCTTTGATGGTCAGGTGCAAAATTTTGAGTGGCAACATAAGCGCCATGACGGAACACTGTTTGATGCTGAAGTGACGTTGACTGTGATCAAGCTCGATCCGGATCCTGTGGTTCATGCTATTGTCCGCGATATCACTGCACGTAAACTGGCCGAGCGGCAACTTCAGCAGTCAAAAGCTTTACTGGTCACCCAAAACCAGAATCTATCTTTGCTTAACGCGTTGTCGATTCAGTTACATGGCTGTACATCAGTCAAAACCATTGTTGAAGAAACGCTGGATATTTTACTGGAACTGTTAAACACCCCTTATATTGCCATTTACCTGCTTGATGACGATAAGCAACACCTTAAATTAAGCAGAAGCCACGGCTTTGACGATGATATTATGCAAGCCGGTCTGCGACTTCCTCTGACTGAGGGTTTAAATGGCACTGCATTACAGTTAGGGCATACGCTGGTCACTTCCAATATGTCATCAGACAGCAATGCCAATCCCAAACTGATGACCTTGATGCAGTCTATTAATGTCAATTCGGGTGCTTTTATTCCATTAATTTATCAGGATGAACCGCTTGGCAGTCTATGTCTGTTATACGAAGGTAATTATGTTTTCGATGAAACTGAACAGGATACCTTTGAAACCATAGGCAAAAATATGTCGTTGTCCCTCATCAACGCCAGACACATGGGCAAACTGGAATATATGGCGCATCATGACTCGCTAACAGGCTTGCCCAACCGCGCGTTGCTGCATCACGAATTTGAGAACAACATTGCCTGTGGCCCTGGAATGCCTGCGGTATTATTACTAATAGATCTGGATCGTTTTAAAGATATTAATGATACATTAGGTCACTACGTGGGTGACTTATTGTTGCAACAAGTCAGTCCCCGCATCAGCCAGTGTACCCAAAAATACAAAACCCTGATTTGCCGGTTGGGCGGTGATGAATTCACAGTATTGATTTACGGTCGTCCTGATCGCAATGAAATAATCCAGTTAACCGACAATATTCTTAACGCCTTGCGTCAACCGATTAATATCGATTCGATGTTGCTGGAAATTGACGCCAGTATCGGCGTGGCATTTTATCCCGCCGATGGCAAAGACAGCCACGCACTACTGCGCTCTGCCGATGTTGCCATGTACGACGCCAAAAAACGGGGTGGTGGAGCGACACTTTACAACCGCGAAAAGGACATTCATACGCCAGAACGCCTGACGCTCATGGCAGAATTGGGTAGCGCCATTCGTGATGACCAACTGGTCTTGCACTACCAGCCTAAAGTAGATCTGAAGAACAACAAAATCACCGGATTTGAAGCACTGGTCAGGTGGGATCACCCGTTGTCAGGATTACTATACCCTGACAAATTTATCCCGTTGGCCGAAGTCAGTGACGCCATTCATCATCTCACGGATAAAGTGCTGGATATGGCGTTGTCCCAACAGCAAAGCTGGCGTGAACAGGGCCATAACTATTCTGTAGCAGTGAATCTGTCGGCCCGTAACCTGGTTGATGATCGTTGCGTTAACAGCCTTAAAGCGAAGCTGAAAAAATATCAGACACCAGCGGGTATGCTGGAGCTGGAGCTAACCGAAACAGCATTGATGCAAGATCCTGAAAAAGCGGTCGATCTGCTGACACAGTTGTCAAAATTGGGCGTTAAATTATCTATTGATGATTTTGGCACCGGCTATTCATCGTTGTCCTATTTGCGCCAGCTTCCTATCGATACCCTTAAAATAGATCGCTACTTTGTTAATGAAATGCTCAAAAATGAACAGGACATTATTATTGTTCGCTCAACCATTTCACTTGGTCACAATCTTGATTTAAAAGTGATTGCCGAAGGCGTTGAAGATCACGAAACCATGGCAGCACTGCGCAAGATGAATTGTGATATTGCCCAAGGCTATCACATCAGCCATCCGCGCAATTGGCCGGAAATGGAGCAATGGCTAAAATCATGATTTATTCCGGGTTAGCGTAATTCAACTGTTTTGATAAAAAATCATCTGTCTTCTCAACGACTTGGTCAAACCAGGGATGAAATAACCAGAATGTATGCGGGGCGTTATTAAAGTTATGGAACTGGTGTTTAATGCCGAGCTTATCCAGTTGAGCAAACACCTTGTCGTGCCCTTCGGCAAAGCGAGCTTGGCCACTGCTGATAAACAGCATGGGTGGCGAATTGCCGGTAATATAGTAAGCTGGTGAAACCTGCTGCCAGCGTGCTGTTTGACTGGCGTAATTACCCTCTAACCATAACCCCATCGCAGTATCTTTACGGCCATTTTTATCTTCGTATTTCAGCCCCAGGTCAGAGGTAAGATCGAGAATGCCATCCATATCTATCACCGCCTGAACTTGAGTATCTCCACTAATTTCCGGCGGGCGATATAGTTGCAAATCCGCCGTATTGGCTAATAAAGCTGCCATATGTCCGCCGGATGAACCGCCCATTAACGCCATTTTACTGACATCTATTTGATAGTTTTCAGCATGATTCTTTAGCCATACAATGGCCCGGTTAATATCAATCAGACCTGCCGGATAAGGGGCTTCAACCGACAAACGATATTCCACAGTGACCGTCAGATACCCCCGATTCGCCAATGCACCTGCGAGAGGAAAAAAGTGTGATTTATTACCAGAACGCCAGCCACCACCGTGGATCAATATCACCGTCGCTTTCGGTGGCCTGTTATGCGGAACGAATAGATCCAAATGCAGTGTCCGACCTTCAATATTGGCGTATTCCCGATCCAGCTCTACTCTGACCCTATCCGCTAAACGCAAATCAGCAATAGCGAGCTGCGGGTATTGTTGATGATATTTCTGAAAGGATGAAGCGAGGGTGTAACTGCTGTCGACTTCAAAGGCGTGCGTCTGAAAAGTCAAAAGTAACACTGCCATTATTCTTAAAAAACGTTGGCTCATTCCAGTTGTTTTCATCTGTTCTTCCTGCCTTTCTAATCATCACCGCGGACTTTACTCGAATACCTCAGTCCCTTTATAGTGAGTTACCTTACCCCGAACAACTTAGTGAAAAAACCATTATTAATTCATTGTCTTGCCCAATTGCACTGTCTGCTACCCAGGCACGTAAAATACAGCTATCCAGCCAAGGCTTAACCAACGGAAATAGCAAAGATAGAAGTACCAGGGCCACCTTAAAAACGATCCAGCAGCTTGGCTATATCCAGATTGATTCTATTTCCGTGATTCAGCGAGCCCACCATCATTGCCTTTGGAGCCGTCTTCCCCGATACCAGATTGAGCATCTGGATCAGCTACTGGACTCAGGACAAATTTTTGAATACTGGTCACATGCTGCAGCCTTTCTGCCCATGCGTGATTTTCGCTTCAGCCTGCCGCGTAAACAGGCCATCGCTAGCGGCGAAAAACACTGGTTTGACAAAGACCACAAATTGGTGAGAGACATACTGCAGCGTATTCACCAGGAGGGACCACTGCAGGCAAAAGACTTTGAACAACGAAAAACGGCCAATAGCGGCTGGTGGGACTGGAAACCGGCCAAAAAAGCACTGGAACAGTTATTTATGGAAGGCCAACTCATGGTCGCAGGGCGACAGGGATTTCAGAAAGTTTATGATCTGACCGAAAGAGTGTTACCCGCAGATGCGGATACGCGACTGCCCAGCGACGAAGAGTTCTATCGACATCTGATTATTCAGCACCTACAGGCAAATGGGTTGGCCAAACCGGCCAATATCAGCTATTTGCGTAAAGGTCTGTTAAAACCGATTCAGCAGCAATGCCAAATCATGCAGCACGACGGGGAACTGGTGCTAATCAAGGTCAAGGATCAGCAGTATTATGCCCTGCCCCAGGTCACTGACTTACTTAATAAAAAAGTTAGCCGCAGTAAAGTACATATCCTGTCACCCTTCGATAATCTGCTGATCCAGCGTCAACGCACCCGCGAACTGTTTGATTTTGATTATCAGATAGAATGTTATGTCCCGGCACAAAAGCGCCAGTACGGCTATTTTTGTTTGCCCTTGTTGTGGGGTCAGCAGTTTGCCGGTCGGCTGGACGCTAAAATTGACCGCAAAACCGGAGTGCTCAGGCTGTTACATTTACATCTAGAAACCAATAAAGTCGAAGCGTTTTTAGACGCACTTAAACCCGCATTAACTGACTTTATGTTATTTAATCAAGGCAAGCGAATTGAAGTGCAAAGGATTTCCCATTATCAGCAAGATTTGAACGCAAATAACCAACAGCAATGGCGTCAAATGCTAACTAACCCCAACTCGGGATAAGAAATGTCGTTTATATTTACAAAGGGTAAATAATTCAGATGGTTATATTATTCACTCAACCGTTGTTGAATAAATAGTTTACTCAATGACGAGATTTTTGTGCCTGGCAAGGCGGGGTTTCGTACGTCATAGCGGGCTATGACTAGAAAGCCCAACGCTGCCAAGTGCAAAAAGAGCGTTATTGAGAGGCGTGGCTTATCCCGAAGCTGGGGTTAACTATATCGTGAGCGCTGAAATGCAGGTAATGCATCGCTATTCGCAGCCCAGTCGAGATCATGGCTCAACCAGGAACGATGCGTTGGAGGAAAGCTAGACGGATTGTCCAGACTACAGGTTACGACTTCCACATAGTTTGGTTCATCGTTATGCACATAAGCAATCTGTGTCCCGCAGGTTTGACAAAACCAGCGTTTTACCGGAGGACTGGTTGAAAAAGTTGCAGGGGCGCCTCTGGTAAAAGTAAAAGCGTCCTTCGCAACAGATAACCAGGCAACAGTGGGGGCAGCGAATAACCTTCGGCAAGTATTGCAATGACAAATCATCGTCCCTACCGGGGTTCCCTTGACCTGATAACGGACAGCCCCACAAAAACAGCCCCCTTCAGAATATGTTATTTCCAATTGCTCGATCCTCTAAAGAAATAGTTAACGTCAAGTAACAGCTTTTTGCTGTCGGAACAGATTAGCAATATTGCATTCTCAAACAAGCAACATACACAAATTTAGCGACTTTCCCAAACACGGCAATCCCTTGCCGCTCATCGACTATTTGACACTCAGTGAGTTTAACTTACGGCCTGGAGTAGATTGGATTGTAAAATAATTTACCCAAATTATTGATTTATCTTGCATTTTTAATAAAAGACAATATTCTCTAAATATTGGCACAAGCTATGCTTTAGATATTTCGACATTCCTAGTGTCAAAAAATTTGAGCAGCAGATATAAAAAAGGTCGGGTCAAATGACCCGACCAACTTGCTCAAGTTAGGAGTTCGAGCAAATAAGGTTTCTGTCCGACTGGCAGGGTTTGGGATTGCATACTGGCCTCTCAACCACTTCTACACTCTCAGTCCTGTTAGTCGGCGTTTTCTTCAGAGTGGCCTCTCAGTTCCTACTCTCTCTTTATCGATTTTTCATCTCGCTGAATTAACCTCCCAACAAGGATAATGCTGCCTGGGGACGCTGATTTGCCTGACTTAGCACCGTAGTACTGGCCTGTTGAATAATCTGGTTACGGGTTAGTTCCGCTGTTTCGGTGGCAAAATCCGTATCCCGAATTCGCGAACGGGCCGCCGACATATTCTCGGAAATATTGCTTAAATTGCGGATGGTGGACTGGAAACGGTTTTGAATCGCACCCAAATCTGCTCGCTTGGCATCAATAGTCGACAACGCGTTGCTGACAATCGTCATGGCTGCTGAGGCATCATCCACATTAGCCACCGACACATCAACGGCATTAAACAATCCCGACGCACCAAAACCACCGACAGCAGAAATATTGACACTGATTTTTTGTCCGGCATTCGCGCCAACCAAAAAGGCCGAAGAATACCTGCCATCCAGGATGTTAACCCCACCAAACTGGGTGGTGGAGGCAATCCGACTAATTTCCTGCTTGAGTGCCGATACCTCTTTTTGCAGTGCCAGTCTGTCTGCCGAGGAGTTAATCCCGTTTTGAGATTGAACTGCCAGCACCCGGATCCGTTGCAACGCGGTAGTGATCTCGGCCATTGCACCTTCTGCCGTCTGCGCCAACGAAATACCGTCATTAGCATTACGCACCGCCTGATCCAGCCCCATAATTTGTGACGTCATCCGATCCGATATTTGTAAACCGGCGGCGTCATCTTTGGCGCCGTTAATACGAAAGCCGGATGACAAACGTTCAAATGAGGTACTTAACGCATTACCTGAATTAAATAGCTGTCTTCTGGCGTTTAGAGAAGACACGTTTGTATTGACATATAAACTCATTTTATTTCTCCTAACCTGATAACAACCTGGCTATTATTTTTGTTTTATTGCCGTTGCTACTCGTGGTTTTCTGTAAAAAATTTAAAATTGGCACATTACGTGCTTTGTTTATCATGCCAGTCAGTTATCTGACTTGTGTGTTTTTGCCAGGTTACCACCTGCAAAAGCTTATGCTTATAGTGAGCCTCGGCTCATGTCGACTGTCAGGATTGATGGCCTAATACCTCAAACCTCTCACTACCTCCTGGCGTCTTTCCTGTCAGTCGGCGCTTAATATTACAAAGCCTCAACACTTTGTTTTTTAGGCGCGGCGTTCCTTTGCAGTTATTCTCCTGGTAAAAAATCTCTATCGTAAGGCCGGTTGCTGCTTGTCCCCACAACTCGCAATACGGCCTTTTTTCCTGTTTATTTATTCATTTCAGTCTTTATATCTACCCATGCCATTCGCTTTTTAGTGTCCATAAAAAAAGCCTCACCACGCTATTTTCTGGACGCAACTCTCCTGTTGTAGCTATTCCATTGGCAAAAAATCTCTTTCTACTATTACTCGCCATTTGCTGCTTGTCCCCACAATTTGCAATACGGCTTTTATCTAAACTTTCAATAACTTAAACTACTTACTGGTATTTATTCCGCCCATTAAAAAAGCCTCACCACCTGATTTTTGAGCGCAACTATCCCCTACAGCTATTCTGCTGGTAAAAAATCTCTATCGTTTTATTTCTGGTTGATTGCTGCTTGTCCCCACAATGTGCAATCAATAGCTAGTTAACTAGCGAGAGTCATTCGCATATTTACCCCTGCAACAGTTGCAACGCTGACTGTGGTCGCTGGTTGGCTTGCCCCAGCACGGTAATGCTGGCTTGCTGAATTATTTGCCAGCGGGTCAATTCTGCCGTTTCTTCGGCAAAATCAGTGTCGCGTATGCGCGATCTTGCCGCCGACATGTTCTCGGAAATACTGCTTAAATTTCGGATAGTAGATTGAAAGCGGTTTTGAATCGCCCCTAAATCAGCCCGCACCCCATCAATAATAGAAATGGCTTCAATAACGGAACTCAAGGCGGCAGAAGCGCCAGCAGTGGTCGCTACCGACAGATTAACTCCGTTGAAAAGCCCGGATGCGCCGAATCCGCCCACCCTGGATATATTCACGCTGATACTCTGTCCGGCATTGGCTCCGACCAGAAAAGCGGAAGAATAAACACCATCAAGAATGTTCACACTACCAAACTGGGTTGTAGTGGCAATTCGGCTGATTTCCTGCTTGAGCGCTGACACTTCTTTTTGCAGTGCCAAACGGTCAGAAGAGGCATTGATACCGTTTTGGGCTTGTATCGCCAGAACGCGAATACGTTGTAATGCAGTGGTAATTTCCTGCATCGCGCCTTCGGCGGTCTGAGCCAGTGAAATACCATCATTTGCATTACGCACTGCCTGATCAAGGCCTAATATTTGCGATGTCATACGATCCGATATTTGCAAACCGGCGGCGTCATCTTTGGCACTGTTAATCCTGAAACCTGATGATAAACGTTCGAATGCGACATTCAGATTGTTACTCGAAGTAAACAGCTGGCGTCGGGCATTCAACGACGACACATTAGTGTTGACGTACAAGCTCATTTTTTCTCTCCTAACTTTAAATTTATTGTCCGCCAAACTGTTATTTTTGTTTTTATGTTTGTGCGGTATTCAGCTCTATTGCTTTTTTTGTATGAACTGAATATCCAAGGGACCGGCTATTGCTTTTATTATTTTGCTCAGTGCCTTTGCTCAACTTATCGTTAGCTATTCAATTTTCCTTTAGAGAAAAAATTAACTATTTTTTAATTGTGTTAAAAATCAACTGGTTACATAAACGAAAAAGCCGAAGCAAAATGCTTCGGCGGGGCGCTCATCGTTAGGAGAGAATGAGCGAAACTCTCGTCCGTCTGGCCTGTTTTACCTCACTCCCTCCTGGCTCAACGTTTCAAACGGATTGGATAAAATTACATTATCCTAATAAAGACAGTGCTGCCTGAGGACGCTGATTCGCCTGGCTCAGAACAGTGATACTGGCTTGCTGGATGATCTGGTTACGAGTCAATTCAGCTGTTTCAGTAGCAAAGTCAGTATCACGAATACGTGAACGGGCTGCCGATACGTTTTCCGAGATGTTGCTCAGGTTACGGATCGTTGACTGAAAACGGTTTTGCAAGGCACCCAAATCAGCACGAGCTGCACCGATAGTCGACAGTGCGTTATCGATACTGGTTAAAGCAGCTGATGCTCCTGTAGTAGTTGCAACTGTCAGGCTTCCAATGCTCAAACCTGAAGCGCCATAGCCGCCAGATCTGGACAAGTTAACCGAAATTGACTGGCCACTGTTAGCACCTACCAGGAATGCAGCTGAAAAGGTTCCCTGTAAGATATTTAGGCCACCAAACTGGGAATCAGTGCTAATGCGGCTGATTTCAGTTTTAAGGGCTGATACTTCTTTTTGCAGTGCAACACGGTCAGCAGAGGTATTGATACCGTTCTGCGACTGTACAGCTAACTGACGAATACGTTGCAATGAGGTAGTAATTTCACCCATTGAACCTTCTGCAGTTTGCGTCAGTGAAATCGCATCATTCGCGTTACGTACCGCTTGATTAAGACCCATTATCTGGGAAGTCATACGATCAGTAATTTGTAAACCTGCAGCATCATCAGCAGCACGATTGATACGAAAACCTGAAGACAAACGTTCAAAGGATGTACTTAAGGCGTTACCTGAATTAAATAATTGACGTTGCGCATTTAACGCAGAAACGTTTGTATTGACGAACATTGACATGATTTTCTCCTACACTCTCAGTCCAGTCTTCACTGGCATCGATCGGTGTGATCAAAGGTTTAAAAACACTTTTAAGTACATTCACTCTGTTGGACAAAATGAATGTTACTGGCTCTCTCGATTAAGTTTATCGACGCTTTTTATATCTCCTTTAGAAAATATTTGCCGCTTTGCCAAAAAAGCGGAAATAAATTGCCGCCTTTGCAATTGCTAACTGATTGAGATTCAATAGATTTAGAGATGAATTGAAGGCACAAAAAAATGTTCAAAAATGACTCAAAAATGCTTTACAGCATGGCTCCGCATAGCGCGTTTACCGATTTGTGCAATTTTAGCAATACTCTTTTTTGCAGTTTTCGAGCGGCTACCGATCACATCAGTCCGGATGGAAAAATTGTTATTTTACAATTGGACTGGCAGGGAGACACTGTGGCTAAAAATATGGTGCGTATGTTGAACTGTGATTTGCGCGATCCGAAATTATCGGTTAGCACTGACGGTAAGCTGATATTGCTGTTCTACGCCCGTCACAGCCAACCCGACGGTACTTTTTTGTATTCACAGCCTTATGTATGTTTTAGTCAGGATGGAGCTAGCTGGTCCAGCCCCAAAGCGGTGGGTCAGAAAAATCACTGGTTATGGCGTTTACGTTGGTATGGCGACAAGGCGCTGGGTTTTGCCTACAATCGCCGCCAGCAGATTTTGGACTTGTACGCGGGCAATCCGCTTAGAACCTTCGAAAAACTGCTACCGGAAGCACTCAGCCAGCGTAAACACCACAGAGGCTATCCGAATGAAAGCGATATCGGTTTTGATTCACGCGGTACGGCTTACGCCATTGTGCGGCGCGACGCCGATTCTGGCATGGCACAATGGGGTATAGCCAAGCCGCCTTACAAACAATGGCACTGGCAGGACCTCGGATTTTATATTGGCGGGCCGGTTATGCTGATGTTAGATGATCAACAAGCACTACTTTGCGGACGAATTTGGCAGGAACATGGCCCCAAAACAGCGCTGATTAAGCTTAACTTAATCAACCTTGAAGCCAATATTGTGCATATTCTGCCCTCAGGCGGTGACTGCAGTTATCCGGGATTGGTCAAACAAGGTGATGATTTATATATCAGCTATTACTCTAGTCATATTGACAATCACAGCCGGATTTATCTAAGTCATCTGAGTCTGGCAGATATCAATGCCGGTTAGATATAATCAAACAGGCTTAAATTAGCCACCCTGGCAAAAGTTGACTGGGCTGCCTGTAAGGCATTTTCCTGCTTACTCAGCTCAGTAACGGCTTCAGCATAGTCGACTTCTTCTATGGAGCTACGTGCCAGCTTGTTACTGATTTCCAAATCCAGATTGGATTCATAGACCGACTGGGCCACATTGAGCCGTCCACCTACTGCCGAGTTAGCATCGGCCAAGGTTTTTAATGCGTTGTCCATCCCGACTAGCGCGTCAGCAATCGCTTCTGCATAATCACTATCCGAGATATTTTCGTCGTTGAGCGCTAGTGCCAAATCGTTCAGAGTCTCGGCGATATTCTTTTTCTGCGGCGCCTGCAGCGTGAAATCAACAGTATCCCCTACCGCGCCATCGATAGTGAAATCCATCCCTTTAAAAGTGAATGGCTGATTGGGATCGTAACTGAATGTGCCTAAATTGGCGCCGGTACCAACATTATCGACCGACACCTGGTTGCCCGGTGCCAGAATGGTAATTTGAAAGTTGTTATTCGCCGGAGTGACTTTGTCATAATTGTTTTTGTGGAAAAAATCATGCGCATCCTGCTGGGTAATCTGGACCTTGGCGCTGTTCGCTGTCGTACCTGTTACCTGGGTTTTTAATCTTGCAGACACATCCTCGAATACCGCTTTGCCTGAATCACCGTTTTTTACCGTCACTGACGGAGATATCTGGATCTCGTTCTGGCCATCGTCACCAACAAACTGGTATTTGTTGCCCGGCGAACTGGGGTTGTATTCAAATGCAGGCGTATGCGACTGATAACCGGCAAATATATATTCGCCTTCGGCATTCTGGCTATTCATCAAGTCAAAGACTTCACTGCGAATTTGTTCCATCTCGATGCCAATCGCCGCCCGATCTTCTTCAGCCAAGATACCATTACCAGCTTCTATGGTCAGCTGTCTGGCGCGGTTCATCGAGCTGTTCAGGCTGCGCATCACCACCTCTTCCTGCTCCAGTGAGTTAACCAGCAGATTATTGTTTTCCTGAAATTGCTTTAACTGATCGAGTTGTTCGGTTAAACGGATAACCTGTGACGCGCCGACAGGATCATCAGACGGACGCAACAACTTTTTACCGGATGAAAGCTGTTGTTGTACATGCGACAACTCGCGCTGGTTATCCAGCACGCCTTTAATGCTTAAATCATAGAGTTGGTTAGTCGATATACGCATAATCTATTTACCTCACAGCACTAAGAATAGTATCAAACAAGGTTTGTGCGGTATTTATCAATCTGGCCGATGCGGCGTAGGCTTGCTGAAAACGCATTAAATTAGCCGCTTCTTCATCCAGACTGACGCCGGAAACCGATTCAAACCAGCTGGTTGACTGTTCTAACATCGCTTTAGCAGCACTGGCCTGCACATCCGCCGACGCAGTTCGTTCTCCCACTGTTCCAACCAAAGAGGAATAAGCCTCATGAAAGGTGAGCAAATTGGTTGAACCGCCTGACGCACTGGCAGTACGACGCATGGTATCGATATTCTGCAAATCGGCCATCACCAGACCGTTACGGTTGTCATCAAAACCATCAGTATTGTACCCGATACTAAAACTGTCGCCGGCTTTGGGTACCCCTTGCAAGGTTAAATCATAGCCAGGATAATCATCCATCGCAGGCGGACTCCAGGCTGCAGGCCAGCCACCGGTTGCCGCGCCTTGCTCAATCAAATTTTCCAGACTGGGCGCACCGGTAACAGTAGTAATCACGGTACCGGCACTGTCACGAATTTCGTATGAGTCGGCAGAAGTAAAAAAGATTTCGGCTGGGGCACCGACACCGCCACCAGGCGCAGCACCTGGTCCCTGAATCCCTCCCGCACCATCAAATGCTGAAGCCGTTGTGGTGGTGAAGGCGTTATCTACATTGGTATTGGTGACGCTGGTCGAAACAAGAGTCGCATCGCCAAGGTTGTTGATATCCGACTCGACCCGTATCGGTGAGGCAAAGGCGATATCTTCCGGCCTGACAATACCCACTTCAATTTGATTAGCTGTGTATTTGGTCGGCTGCAATAAAAACTGATCCCCTACCGCATAACCGGCGCCACTGGGCATTTCAATTTCCAGCCCATCCATGATCGGCACCCAACTGCCATTGGCAGCATCCAGTCCGGTATAACTCTGGGTTTGCGGATTGCCGTTTATATCCAGTACCGGCGAACCATCCGGATTTAACAGGTTAACAGTAATATCGACGGTATCGGGAACGCCAGGTGTCACAGCGTCAATGACAATTTGGTAATCTTTGCGGGTGACCAGACTGGATTGGCCTTCCGCGATTCTGCCATTCATCTCCAGTGACAGTGATGAATTGGACGAATAGTTCAATGCCTGTACTTCGGGCAGATTGAAGATATCAGTACCCAACTGGCCATCGTAGTCCATACCCAGGCGGTTTTGCTGGTTGATTGAATCCGCCAGCGCCAACGCCAATTGCCCCATTTGTCTTTGTGCGTCCGCCAGAATTTCATCGCGGAAATTGAATAAACCACCGATCCGCCCACCGACAGTATTTTCGGCCAGGTTAATAGTCACCCCACGACTGGAGTTTTTCAGTTGCAGATCTTTGTGTTTGATATCCGGCTCACCGTTAATTTCAAACACATTAAAGGTACCATCTTCCATTACCAGCGACTGGCCGCTCTTCAGATTGACCAATGTGGAACCGTCCGGATTAGTGCGAGTGGTAATATCAACGATTTCCGCCAGTTTTAAAATGGCGTTGTCCCGTTCGGTAATCAGTGCACCAGGCACATCATGCTGATTGCGGAACTGGTTGATACGGATGGTGTTGTTTAAATCGGCAATATTCTCAATTAGATCATTAGCGTCCTGGGTCAGGGAATTAAATTCCAGGTTTAATTCGTCTTCTTTGTAACTTAAAAACTGTGATAAGGAATTAAACCGGCCCAGCAGGGAATCCGCCTGGCCCAACACCAATTGTCTGGCCGCCATATTAGTCGGCTCATCGGCGGCGGTTTGCATCGCTTCAAAAAAACGGCTCATGCTGGTTGCCAGACTGCTGGCATCACTGGCAAAAATATCATCAAGTTGCGAAGCGCGATCATGATATGCCGAAAACTCGGCGTAGGTAGAGGTATCCCGTCGCAACTGATTTTGTGCAAAAATATCAATAATTTGGGTGGTAGTACTTTGTCCGACGCCACCGGTTAACTGGGCGACAAAGCTGGTGCGTTCACGAATATAGCCTTCAGTATTGACGTTGGCGATATTATTACCCGTTGTTTGCAACAACTGGTTTTGCGCATTCAGACCACTGGTGGCAATGCTAAGTAAATCTGAGGTACGGATCACCATATTAACCCTCCAGCTCGCGAAATGACTATTTTATTCATCATTACAGGCCTTGTACTGCTTGCTTGAAGGTGTTGCTATCCATCACGCTCATCACCTTATTGGCGTAATCCGGATCAGTGGCATAACCGGCCTGCTGCAAGCGATTAAAATATTCGGCCGGTTGTTGGCCCGATGCCACGGCTTCAGCATAACGGCTATCCTGATGCACGAAAGCAGCGTAATCGCGCATCGAGTCTTCAAACGAACCATAAGCCCTGAACTGGGCTTTTTGTTGTTTGGCCTGACCATCGGCATATTCCAATGTGTTCACCAGGGTACGATCACCCTGCCAGCGTTGATCGGCCTTGATACCAAACAAGTTATGCCCGTTCGTACCTTGTCTGGAATGGATCATGTATTGCCCCCACCCCGTTTCCACGGCCGCCTGAGCAATCATCGCGCGAGGATCAAGATCAAACTCTTGTGCGACTTTATTAGCCAGCGGCAATAACTGTTGGACAAAGTCCTGCTGGCTGGCAAAAGCCGATTGCTTGGTGCCCATAGAGATATTCGCCGCATAGCCACTGGAAGAAGGTTGTGTATTCGCGACCTGACGTGCCGAGTTTAAATTGGCATCGCTTCTCAATACCGATGAGGGAACGAAGCCAGCCTGATTACCCAATTGCTGCTCAATCATTTTGGCCAGCCCCAAACTCCCTTTGGAAGCAAGATCGACTGCCAGTTGCTGGTCATGCATATCCCGATAAAATTTAACCTGTTCGGAATTGAACGGACTGTCCTTATCTACCATCACATCTTCGGCTTGACGCATGGATTTAAGCATCATCTGGATAAAGATGGCTTCAAATTGTTTGGCCGCTTCACTTAACGCTTCAGGATCATTCTTGCGTACCGCCTGGCGCAACTTATCCAACCCGCCGATATCGTGATAGTTGCGGGCTTGCTGCAGTTGTGACTGAACTTGGCTTAACTCTTCCATCGCGATTTAAATCACCACCAACTGACCTTGCAATGCGCCTGCCTGACGCAATGCTTCGAGGATCGCCATCAGATCGCCCGGCGCAGCCCCGACTTCGTTCACCGCCCGCACCAGCTGATCCAATGTGACGCCCGGATCAAATTTAAACATTCTTGAATCATCCATATTAACGTCAATCACTGACTGGCCGGTTACTACAGTATCGCCGTCAGCAAGAGCATTGGGCTGTGACACTTCAGCGTTTTCCGAAATGGTCACGGTAAGTCCACCATGAGTAATAGCGGCAGGCAGCAGACGTACATCTTTACCAATGACGATGGTGCCGGTACGGCTATTGATTACCACCCGCGCAGGGGCATCGGCCGGAACAAATTCAAAGTTTTCCAGCGTGGCCATAAAATCAACTCGCTGACCGATTTCGCGCGGCGCGGACACTCTGACGGATGCTGCATCAATAGGTGTGGCAATGCGATAACCTTTGTCAGGATCAGCCCCCAGGCGCTGATTAATGGTATCTGCCAGGGTTTTGGCGGTAGAAAAATCCGGATAATTCAGATTAAGCGTCAGATAATCGTTCTGGCCAAAACCACTGACCACAGCACGCTCAACAATACCGCCATTAGGGATCCGCCCAACAGTAGGTGTGTTATTGATAACCCGGGAGCCATCGGCGCCTTCCACACCAAAACCGCTCACCACCAGGCTGCCCTGTGCGACAGCATAAATCTCGCCATCCAGACCTTTCAAAAAGGTTTGCAATAATGTTCCACCATTCAGGCTTTTGGCTTCACCCATCGATGACACGGTGACATCTATTTTCTGCCCCGGTTTCATAAACGGCGGCAAGTTAGCATGCACCGCCACCGCCGCCACGTTTTTGATTTTGGGCTTGAGTCCATTGGCCATCATGATGCCAAAGTTGGACAACATGGTACGAAAGCTCTGTTCGGTGAACGGGCTTTGCTCACCGGTTCCCGGCAAACCCACCACTAAACCGTAACCGACCAACTGGTTGCTACGCACACCCTGAACTGTTGCCAAATCTTTAATCCTTTGCGCACTGGCAAAAGGTGATAGCAATAAACACAGGCAGGAAAAAAGGGAAACCAACTTCTTCATCATAGTCTCCTAGAAAGGCCACCATTCGGAGGTAAAAAATCGTGTCAGCCAACCTTGTTGTTGCGCATTAGCGAAATCACCGGTGCCGCTATATTGAATACGGGCATTGGCGATTTTGGTTGACTGCACTTCGTTCTGCGGGCTGATATCCGCAGAACGGATAATGCCGGTCAGGCGGATATATTCGTCGCCGTTATTCAGGGTTAGCCATTTCTCACCTCTAACCACCAGATTGTCGTTGGCCAAGATTTGCACCACAGTCACCGAAATATTGCCGTTTAGGCTATTACGCTGATTGGCTTGCGCATCACCCTGAAATTCGTTACCGGCATTCAAGCCCAACTGTATGGATTGATTACCGATATTAATAGGGTTGCCGCCCAATCCCGTAATAGGCTGCACGTCCACCGAGGTATCTTTACTAAAATCGGTAGTAGCTGATTTACTGGCACTGGTATTTTCACTGAGTACCACGGTAATAATATCGCCCACCCGGCGCGCTTTCACATCAGAATAAAGACTGTTGGCCATATCGGTCTGAAACAAGGAACCGTCTGCGCCAATTTTATGTTGTGGCATTTCGGGAATAACCGGCGCATAAAACGGATCATTGGGCAAGGTTTCGCGCACCGGAGTGCTGTTACAAGCCACCATCAGTACTGACAGAATAATGACGATCAAGGATTTCATCAGATCACCCGCTAAAGTTGCTGAATTACCTGGCCAAGCATCTGATCGACCGAGGAAATAACTTTAGAGTTCATCTCATAAAGCCGTTGGCTCTCAATCAGGTTAACCAGTTCTTCGGTCACATTCACGTTAGAGGTTTCCAACGAGCCCTGCACTATGGAGCCCAGTCCCTGCAAGCCAGGAACTCCCTGTAATGGCGCACCGCTGACCGCAGACTCAAGATATAAATTCTGACCGATTGGCTGCAAGCCGGTCGGGTTAATAAAATTGGAAATGGTAATTTGTCCCAGTACCACAGGATCGGCCTGACCCGGTATAGTGGCTGACACTTCACCTTCCTGGGAAACCGTCAGTTTTATCGCGTCTTCCGGCACAGTAATATTGGGTTGCAATAGGAAGCCAGCTCCAGGCGTGACAATCTGACCGGTATCATCCAGAGTAAACTGGCCATTTCGGGTATAGGCAATAGTGCCATCAGGTTGCAGTATTTCGAAAAATCCGTCGCCCTGAATCATCATATCCAGTGAGTTTTCCGTGGTGATCATATTGCCCTGGGTAAAGGCTTTCTGAGTGGCCACCACTTTACTACCGGCGCCTAACATCAACCCTGATGGCAGTTCGGTATCGGCGGAAGAGCGGCCACCCGGCTGGTTGATATTTTGATAAAGCAAATCTTCAAATATCGCTCGACTTTTCTTAAAACCGACAGTACTGGCATTGGCCAGGTTATTGGAAATTACTGACACATCGGTTTGTGCCGCATCGAGTCCGGTTTTGCTTATCCATAGTGCTGGATGCATTGCTCACCTCCACTTAAAACTGCTACACGGCAAGATAGCCGTAAAAATTCAATTCATTTCTGTCATTGCCGTTGCCGGTAATGGGCAGAATATTGCCTACAGGATCCTCATCATATTGTTACCCTGGGCATCGAGTTCGCTGGCTTTTTTCATTAGTTTGACCTGCATTTCATAATGGCGCTGCAGGCTAATCAGACTGACCATTTCCTCAATTGGATTGACATTGCTGTTTTCCAGCATGCCATTACGGATTTGGACATTAGCATCGGCTGCGGCTATTTGGCCGTCTTTCTGACGAAACAACCCGTCCAGACCACGCTGAATTTGTTTATTATCCGGATTCACCAGTTTTAACCGCCCCACTTCTTCCTGCACATTGGCTGGCGCGCCCTGAGGTTGAACTGAAATGGTACCGTCATTGGCAATACTGATACTGGCCAGAGGAATAGGTAATTGCATGGGGCCCCGATCACCAATCACCGGATTACCGGCAGAATCGGTTAGCATGCCAATTTGGTCCACATGCAGGCTGCCCGCGCGGGTGTAAGCCTCATTACCCTGACTATCATTTACTGCCAACCAGCCATTACCTTGCACGGCAACATCCAGATTACGCCCCGTCTGGATCATGGCACCACCTTCGTAATCATTGGTGGGAGATTCAGTCATCGCGAAAACACGAGTAGGCAAGCCTTCTCCAAAGGCTGGCATTGCACGCGCCTGCTCCAGCTGGGCTTTAAAGCCGTTAGTCTGGGCGTTGGCCAGATTATTGGAGCGCAGCGCCGTACCTAACAAGTCCTGGCTGGCGCCACTGCTGGCGATATAAAGCATTTTATCCATGACAATTAATTGACTCTGACTCGATTTATATAGATTTATATAAATACTTAGCAATATTGATGCCATCAGAGGAATAAAAATGAAAGGCGATATTCACCAAAGCGACACTGGGAACACAGAGAAAGAAACTAGCTGCAAATAGCGGGTTTGGACGGTGAGCTAAAATCAGCATAAACCCCGAATGTTCTGCGCGTTTGTCATCGGTATTTTGAGCCCTCGAGCTAAATATCTTTCACCTGAGGCAGGAGCAACTTTAGTCTCGAAAAAACTGAGGTAGGTCGGCATTTATGCCGTCAAATAGCTTCACACAACACCTGACAGGTTAAAGCCCGACCTACAGAGATTAACAGTTTTGGTTTTTATTCACCGACACGTCGCGACTTCGAGTCAAAGGCTTTAGAACAAAAAAAGGCCACCTTGCGGTGGCCTAGTAAATAGCGGTTTTATCAAATCCGTTAGCGGATATTCAGTACTGTCTGATTCAGCTGGTTATTGACTTCCAGTGCCCTTGAGTTGGCCTGGAAGTTACGCTGGGCAATAATCATATCAATCAGTTCGGAGGTCAGGTTGACGTTGGCCTGTTCCAGTGCCGATGAATTAATATCCCCAAAGGTACCAGTGGTAGCTTCACCTGCCAGCGCTTCACCGGAGAGAATACTTTCTTGCCACTGGGTATTACTTTGCTGGGTTAGGCCCTGATCATTGGCAAAACGCACCAGTGCCACCCGGGTAATCGGCTCGGAGGTGCCGTTGGAGTAAGTAGCCCGTACCAAACCATCCGGACCAATATCAATCCCGGTTAATCGACCTACCGGCAAACCATCCTGTTCCAGTGATGTCACCTCAAATGCGGAAGCAAACTGGGTGGGTTCATCCGGGGTAGCCACACCCGCAGTTAAATTAAAATCAATCGTGATATCTTGCGTAGGATCGGAGCCATTGGCTAAAATAGTCGCTCCTAACGCTTCAGTAAGCAGTTTGGAATCAGTCTGTGCTGCACCATCTGCGGATTCAATGGCAATAAAGTCACCACCACTACTAAAAATAAGTCTGGAAGCGGCTACCGCATTACCTGTATTGCCCCCTGCTTGATTAGCAATTGGAGCCGCGGGTGCACTAGTTGGGGTAGCATTTGTACCATCTGAATTAGTGATATCAACCAGATTGTCGTCAACGGAATTTACCATTATCCACTCATTGGCTGCCGAAGTACTGTCTTTAATAAAATAGAAAGTCTGTACATGGCTATCACCCAGAGAGTCATAGATGGTGACTGAGGTTGCAGCATTATAAGTCAACGGATCGGCCGGATCAAAATCAGCCGGATCCAGCGCGGTATCGCCGGCTGGCAAATTCATTTTTAAGTCTACTTCCGTGGTGGGTTGCGGTGAACCGGACGAATCTGGAATACGCACCGGCACAGTCGTACTCAGTGCTACCGAAGCCGAAGTACCATCCGGGTTAACCGGAAAGCCCAATAAGTTATCACCATTGGAATTTACCACAAAATTGTTGGCATCCAGTTTAAACATACCGGCACGAGTAAAAGAGAAATCGCGCGACGACACTTCCGGTACGGTAGCAAAAAAGCCGTTACCGGTAATCGCCAAATCCAGCGCGTTCTGGGTAAATTGCAAACTACCCTGGCTAAATTGCTGGGCGATTTCCTGGGTTAGCACCCCGTCACCCACTTTGGTTTTGCCACCGGCTAACAATGATGCCGCATACACGTCACCAAACTCGGCTCGGGATTCTTTAAATCCGACGGTGTTAACGTTGGCAATATTATTGGCGGTGGTATCCAAATCTTTTTGAGCGGCATTTACACCACTTAATGCAATATTAAAAGACATCGATTATTTCTCCTCGTTAACTACCAATCTCTAATACGTCAGCCAGCTTAACGCTCTGCTCACCTTGAAGATTGAGAATAATGCCCTGACTACTGGACGCCAGGCTGACACTGTCAACATGCCGATGCATGGCAGTGACTAATTCGGTTGATTCACCACCCACAGTGGCATTGGCTTTAATTTTATAATTGCCGGGCGGCATAACATTGCCATTCTGGTCGGTGCCGTCCCAGTTAAATTGAATATTGCCAGCTTCATGGTCGCCTACCGGGATCACCTTAACGGTTTCGCCATAACTGTTTTCAATGGTTATTTTCATCGAATAGGCAGCCTGGTCGGTAATCACCATACCGCTAACATTGCCGCCTTCTTCCAATACGCCCTGATTACCCTGCACCAGCACATTCTGGCCAATCAGACTGGAGGCTTGTAGCGCCTGGTTGGAGGTCATCGACGCGGCAAAACTGTCAAATTTCTCGTTCAGTTGGGACAGACTGTCGGCCATAGTGAACTGGGTCATTTGCGCGATCATCTGATCATTATCCACCGGCTTGGTGGGGTCCTGGTTAGACAACTGTTCAGTCAGCAGGGAAAAGAAATCTTCCTGAGTCAGCTGACCGTTCTGGTTGCCTTCAGGCACCGCTTCCTCTTGCCAGTAATAGTTGTTACCCAATCCTGTATTGTTAACACTATCGACCATGATTTACTCCTTACTGGCCCTGGCCAAGTTGCAGTACCCGACGGAAAATCCGTTTGGTGGTATCCGTCACCTGAACATTGGTTTCATAGGATTTGGACGCAGAAATCATATCGGCCATTTCCTCGACAATATTCACGTTCGGTTTATAAATGTAACCATCCTGATCAGCCATAGGGTGATTGGGGTTAAATTCGATTTGCAGCGGTTTAGGGCTTTCGACCACACCTAACACCTGCACCCCGACGCCCTTCATTTGATCATCGGTGGCTTTTTGCATTTCTGCGGCAAACACCGGATGACGGGCCTTATAGGTGGCGTCATAACTGCTGCTGACACTATTGGCATTGGCGATATTACTGGCGACAGTATTTAATCTGACGTTTTCGGCGCTCATACCGGTAGAGGCGATTTGCATTACATTGAAAAGACTCATCCGCCTTGTCCTCCGCTAATGGCTTTTTTCATACCTTTAATTTTTCCGTTCAAGAACTGGATAGTGGCTTGATAACGCATACCTGTATCCAGAAATTCATTTCGTTCCACCTGCACATCGACATCATTACCATCGCCGGTATCGGGTTGCAGCGGTGAGCGATACATAACAGCATCGGTAGACTGCATCTTGGCTTTAATGTGCTTGTCGTCAGTGGTGGTCAGGCTATGGCCGCGTTGGTACTGGGCGCTTTGCATGGCGGTTTTAAAGTCAATATCTTTAGCTTTATAGCCGGGGGTATTAGCATTGGCCAGATTACCGGCAATCATTTCCATGCGATCGTTGCGCACGGTTAATGCTTTTTGATGAAAGCCGATTAATTTGTCGAGGCTAATTGCCATAGTCGTTCTCCTGCTTGATGGAGAATTTATAGCAATTGCTATGCCAAACTATTCGGCCAGATTAGAGATAATCGCCAATATGGGAGGTAATTTATTGTTTTTTGGAGTAATACATTCCGGGAGAGCAACGATGCAGAGTATATTTGTCGGACAATCCGCTCATCGATTCGGACGCGCCCACCATTAAAATGCCACCCGGCTGCAAACCAGCGGCAATTTGTTGCAATATACGCGTTTTGATTTCTGCCGAAAAATAAATAAGGACATTACGGCAAAAAACCAGATCAAACTTGCCCAGTGAGGTATAAGATTCGAGTAAATTGATCGGCTTAAAGCTGACCATGTCCCTGACCGGTTTAATGACCCGCATATCACCGTTACCGACATCTTCGAAAAATTTTGTGCGGCGCTCGGCAGACAATCCTCGCCCCAAGGACAAGTTATTATATTCGGCCTTTTTACAGCGTTCCAGCATGTCGGATGAGATATCAGTACCAATAATTTGTATCCCGCCGGGAAAAGCGCCAGGTTTGTTCTGCATGTACTCATGAATAGTCATGGCAATTGAATAAGGCTCCTGACCTGAGGAACAGGCCGCCGACCAGATCCTTATCGGTACCCGCTTACCAGTAAAATTATCCAGAAGCTTGTTTTTAAGGATTTCAAACGGATAAGTATCCCGAAACCATAAAGTTTCGTTGGTGGTCATCGCGTCGACTACAGCGGCATTTAATTGCCGATCCATGCCACGAGTAAATTTGGTTAATAACGACGCCAGGTTTTCCAATGAAAACCTGGCTACCAAAGGCGCCAGCCTGCTACGCACCAGATACTGCTTATTGGCACCTAAAACGATGCCGCACTGCCTTTCCAGATAATTGCAAAATTCTAAATAATTGCTGGCATCAAAATCATTGGATGACACACAGATTCCTTATAAATTATCAACGCCTAACCATTTTTTAACTGCCGATGCTAATTCGTCCGGGTGGAATTTGGCGATAAAGTCATCCGCTCCAACTTTTTGAACCATCGCCTGATTAAAAATACCACTAAGTGAAGTGTGTAAAATAATATGCAGATTCTTTAACTTGGGATTGGCTTTAATTTCTGCTGTCAGGGTATAACCGTCCATTTCCGGCATTTCAATATCCGATACCAGCACCCCGACCTGATCGGTCACATCACCTGTTTCTTCTGCAATTTCTTTTAACCGGTTCAGCGCTTCCAGGCCGTTCTTGGCCATTTCAATCTTCAGGCCCAATACGGTTAACGCTTTTTTGACCTGATTTCTGGCCACTGATGAATCATCCGCGATAAAGATAATTTTATCTTTAATACTGCTCACATCCAGATTGGCAGTGACCGAATCACTGACATCGGTATTGATGGGCGATATTTCGTGCAGGATTTTTTCAACATCCAGAATTTCGATCAGTTCTTTATCAATTTCGGTTACTGCGGTTAAGTAGCTTTTGCGCCCCGACCCTTTAGGTGGCGGCATAACCGAATCCCAGTTGATATTAATAATGCGTTCAACCGAATCAACCAGAAAGCCCTGAATCGAGCGATTATACTCGGAAATGATTATAAATCGCTTATCCAGTTGATCAATGGCTTTACCGCCGGTTGCCATGCTTAAATCAATCACCGAAATGGTTTGTCCGCGAATATGGGCAATACCACGAACATAGGGATTTAATTTGGGCATCGATGTCAATGGAGGACATTGTAGTACTTCCCGTACTTTAAACACATTGATGCCAAAACGTTGACGGCCATTTAACTTAAATAGCAATAACTCTAGCCGGTTAGCACCAACCAATTGCGTGCGCTGGTTAACTGAATCAAGAACTCCCGCCATCTATTACTCCACTATCAATCAAGTCAGGCACGAATATTGCCTTTCTAGGTTTTATACCAACAATTCGCCTGAATAATGACACTAAGATACACGAATTAGTGTTTAAGCATAGTCAAAGTGAATAAAAGTGAACATGAAAAAAAGATTGACTCATATGACAATACTCAAACGAACGCTTTTTGCCTTAGTGTTTATCGGCCTTAATTGCCAAGCTTTAGAACATTCTGATCCGCATAAAAAAATTATGCAGCTTGGAGAAGACTATGTGCTTAAACAACTCGCCAGCAACAGTAATAGCGATATCGCTGTGGAAGCCATGCCAATAGATAATCGAATTGTTATCCCTGCATGCTCAGTTCCTTACTCCGTATCGGCGGCATCCAACGCCTTGCAACAGTCGAACGTAACGGTAAAGGCATCCTGTTCCACCAGCGACTGGTTTTTATATTTTGTGGTCAAAGTGTCAGAAACCCAGCAAGTGGTTATTGCGGCCAACGCCCTGTCTCCCGGCGCGGTACTCACAGCCGAAGATATAACCGTAACCAAAATGGATAAAAGCCTGTTGCGTAGCAGTACTTTTGCCGATATCAATGATATTATCGGCGCGCGCGCCAAACGAAGGTTAACCTCCGGCCAGCCTGTTACGCCCAATCAGCTCTGTTTTATCTGTAAGGGCGATGAAATTACTATTATTGCCCAGGGGGCCGGGATCCAGGTGAAAGCCACGGGCGTAGCCCAGCAAGACGGTAATATTGGTGAACAGATCCAGGTAAAAAATGATCGCACCATGCGTATGGTCAACGCCTTGGTTGAAAATGTCAGCGAAGTGATCGTTAGACTATAATTTAACCAGTTCAAGTGCTAGAATGCTGGGAATCAAGTTGAATTTCATATATTTATACCCTGCTATTAAATTTTGTTAAAGTATCGGCTCGACTAGCCGATAAACTCCATAGAGGTTTCCTTTAGGTAGTGGATTAAGACAATGTCAGTAAATAATGTAAATAGTAACAACAATGTGCAAAAGCCACATGTAGACAATCAGAAGCTGCAGCAGCAACAAAATCAGACTGCTGCCCAGGCCAATACCCAACAGGCCAAGCAAAGCAGTGCGCCTAGAGGTGATTCTGTATCATTAACCCAGTCTGCCCAGCAACTGAGTCAAATCCAGAAAAAAGGCAGTGATACCGCATCGGTCAATCAGGAAAAAGTGGATCGTCTGAAAAAAGCGATTCAGGCCGGTGACTATAAAGTCAATCCTGAAAAATTGGCCGAGAATATTGCCAAATTCGAATCTGAACTCTTTGGTATCAAGTAATTTATGAGCGACGGGCTTAATCAGGCATTTGTTAAACAACAACAGCAATTGGAAACCTTAAAACTGACGCTGGAAACGGAATTAAGCCTGATAAGCGCTCGCAACCCTGATGCCCTAATCAAACTACTTGAAGAAAAAGAACAGCTACTCAACGACATTGCCGAACAAGACCAGGTTATCGCTAATCTTTACCAACAAACCTCTCCTGACGAAAAAGACATTCAACCCGCCATTGACCTTATTGAGCATTTACTTGCTGAATGCCGCTATCGCACTGAAATCAATCAGACAGCCGTCGAGCAAGGACAACTAAGACTGGCCCATTTACGCAATGTTATTGTGGAATCGCGCGCTAAAGAATCCATGACTTACGACAAGGCGGGACATACTCGCAGTGGTGGCAAAGGTAAAGGCGTTAGCGCTTAACAGCGGCAAAGATCGACTTGGCCAAATATTGCCACCCTTTTCTACCAATCTTTTTATCTATTCTGCAAATTTTACTGTCTAGAGCCTGTTGATCTTTGCGGTATAAATTTTGTTCTAATTAAACGCTTTTTAATCGCGGCGCTTATTTGCAGGCCTAATGGGTTAAGTCAAAAATAAGCAACAAAGAGTAAAAAGCGTTTAGGACGAACCCTTTGGGCAACGTTTGTGCGGCATTTCTACGGCTTCAGCACTCATTCATGTAGAGCAACTACACCACAATCGTGCTTCATTGTATAAATGCCGCACAATTCGTTGCAAAAGTATACCGCAAAGATCAACAGGCTCTAGTAGTAATTAACTTGCTTGATCCTTTTAGGGCGGGCGGTAGACAGATAGATGTTGTATACCTTTTTGAAATCCAGTTCCAGCTCAGTGACATAAGTATCATCGTCCACTGCGTAAGCTTTAACCACCTGCGCCCCGCGGATCACTCCCTGAATAGAAGATTTCAGACCGTCATCGGATAACACCAGATTAGATAATTGCTGATTGCCTTCAATTTTCTGGCCATATACTTGCTCGGTCAGCTCGCGATAGGCGTCCAGTTTAGATGCTTTAACCGCCTGAATCGTTTTGAGTGCCATACTGTCACCATGTTGGGCCGAAATAGGCGCGTAACCCACCGCTCGTATCACCGGATATTCGTCAGGCTGCACGTATTCCCATTCGACCTCTTTATCAAAAATGGCCGAACAACCACTTAGTGCCAAGCTGGCAGCCAGGATTACAAATTTGAATACTGTCATGGGCCTTCCTTTAACTTGTGGCTGTTCAAAGCCAATAAAACACGTTTTACTCATCGCTGAAATAAAGCAATATCCGTACCTTGTCAGCCTGTTTAGCACAATTTATCCCACACGCATCGCAATTCAGGTACGGAAAATGCTTACTAAAGGTCATTAAAAACGTAAAAACGTTGTTATTCGTTATGCCGGGAATGATCGTCAAAAATATGACTCAAAAAATCTGCCTGTTATTTTTGCTGCTAATCAGTTCAACTCTCCCCTGTCAGGCCATCTGGTTTGAAGCCAGCGGACAATCCATGGTAGTGAACGGCAACAAGCAACTTGCCCGCCAACAAGCCACCCAGGAAGCTATCAAGCAAGCGCTGTTATTTGCTGGCGCGTCGGTGCACAGCATACAAAAAATGACGAACGGCTTGTTGCAGAGTGACAAACTGGAAATCCGCGCCAGTGGCGAAGTAGACAGTATCGAACTGATAAACGAACAAATTAACGGCGACTTTGTCACTGTATCGATCCGGGCCGATATATTTCCGAATAAAGTCCAGTGCCGAGCCGCCGATTATCAAAAGTCCATTGCCACCAGCTGGTTTCCACTGCGCAACCGGCAACAGGCGTTAACCGGCAATCTATTCGACTTTGGTAAAGCCGTCGCGCAAAAGCTGCAGTCTGACTTCCAGCAATACGCGGCGCATAGCAACATCATGCATTTAGCCCAGTTCTATTCAACGACTCACTCCGTTAGTGACGATATGGTGATTCAGTTTGCTGACCAAACCGATAGCCAGTATGTAATGTTCAACACCATTACCGAATTAAGTGTTGATCCACAACAAAGCAGCGGGATTAAATTCTGGCAGGACAATTTCCCGCAACGCCACTTTGGCCTGCATGTGAGTGTATTTAACGGTACTACCGGTGAACAAGTTTATAACCAGCAATTCAATACCAGCGCTGTGTGGGACTTCCCGGTACATGAACAACTGGATCCGGCCAGTCAACGACTGTGGTCCTCCAAATTTGGTCTTCAGGTACAGAATCTGTTGCAGGATATCAGTAGCCAGGTAGATGAAGCATTAAGCTGTTTGCCCGTCTATGGCCGGATCTTGCGTGTGAAGGACGAACAGATCAGTATTAATTTGGGCAGCCGGGACGGCGTAAAACAGGGAGATGAACTAAGTTTATTCCAGCTCGAACAATTCTATGACCGCAGTGGTAATCAACACTACCAATATCATATTCACCCGGCAAAATTACAGATAACCCAGGTGTTTAACGACACCGCACTACTTAAACCCACCAGCGATGAGTTATTGGCCAATATTCAACCTAATGACTTTGTATTAAGAAGATAAGCTTCTAAATCACAAAAAAGGACGGTGTTTGGGTTGTCACCCGAAGCGCCTTTTTAGTATAGTTGCCGCGCTTAAAAATCTGCGTCCCCTTGGCACAGCTGGATAGCGCAGCCCCCTCCTAAGGGGCAGGTCAGAGGTTCGAATCCTCTAGGGGACGCCACTTTCTTCATCATCCGCTTCACAAACGGCCTTCATCAAACTTATATAGCCAGTTCGTCCGGCAAAAACGAACTGGCAATATCGTTTCAATTACCTAGCGATGCAACCTATACATATCCGGTAAACTGTCCTCAAACAACGTATAAGGATCGGCGTAAAACTGTTTAAAGTTGTCTGCGCTGGGATGGCCTGGATAAGGTGCGTAGAAGTGGTCTTTATTCTCGCGCTGCTTATTGGCATTACGCCAGACCATCAAGTAGGCAATCTGGCGGGTGGTGTCATTGTGGGTGACCACATCCAGAATGCGGTCGGTCCAGTAATTGTCGGCTTTAATGCCATCCCAACCTCCTTCACTGACTGCCGGTAGCTTGTGCTTTTTATTGGCCAGTTCTACTGTGTATTCCAGCGTGCGGCGAAAATTATCTTTTTGCTGTGCAACCGTGATGCTTTCATCCCGTCCCAGATCGGTGTAGGTATCAATGCCCAGTACATCCACATAATCATCGCCGGGATAGCCGTATAAATAGTCGGCCTCGTAATTGTCCAGCGCTATGCGACCACGATCCGGTGAATAAGCATAAATGAGATTGTGCACGCCTTGCGATTTTAGATAATCGACAGTGAAACGCCACAGGGCAATATAGTCCTTTTCAGCAGTATGCCCTTTTCCCCACCAGAACCAGTCTCCGGTATGTTCATGCCAAGGTCTGAAAATAATCGGCACACTTACCTGGTTACCTTGCTTGTCCGTTACTTTGAGTTGCTGGTTAAATGCCACAAAAGTATCCAGATATTGCTTAAACTTGTCATGGGCTTTACCACCCGGGACAAGATGTTGTACCGAGGCATCTTTAGTCCAGGAATTGTGCCCTGTCACCGGATCGTACATATGCCAACTAATAGTATTCACCCCACCGCGTAAATAGACTTCCTTGATCCAGCGCTGCATATTGGCGAAGTTGACCTTATCCAGATTAGCTTCTTGACCAATGCCCAGACCGCCTAGTTCCCAGCCATATAAAGCAGGAAAGGAACCGGTTACATCCTTGATATCAGAACGCCCTTCTTCGCCTTGCCATTTTACCCCGTAAGCCAAGGTATCCTGATGGCCAAAAAGCATATGATTATTCTTGATTCGATATAAATTGGCTAATAATGCCCGGGTTTCGTTGCTCGCGTCATGATCGACCATTTGGTAGGAATCGTCTGCCTGCATTTCGCTGGTGCCACTTTGCGCATCGGTATTATTACAAGCGATTAATAATATTGAACAAAACACAATCCATCCGCTGCGCCAGCAGCTCATATTTTTTTTCTTCATCAGGTTACCTTTTGTTTTAAATGTGAATTTGCTAACAATATTGCCGGTTATATCAAGAGTTCCCCCTTGAGTAAAAGCAAGATTGCCTGGAGTAGCATCAAATGACGAGGAATTGCTGATTGCGTTAAGCAATCTGTTCCCCTACGGCGATTGTTACTGAGCAATACTGTTGACCGGAAACCACAATTCCTTGCGATCCAGAGGTGTATCCTTGGGTAGCACCGGATTGGTCAGAGTAAATATCTTGCGTCCGGGCAAATTCGCTTGATCCAGAATTGGCTGGTGCACCTTGAAAAACAACTTATCAAACTCACCATTCTCGACAGCTTTCTCCAAACCGGAGCGCAGTATGTTAGCCAGAATAATATTTTTCTTGTTAACAAAAAAGTACATCGCAGTGGGATAGTACACACCTAAACGGGGTTCAATTTCTATTGACGTTTCTGCTTTTTGAGCGTCAATTTCTTGCCATATTTCCACCACTGAACGGGGAAATAGATCAGCCTGTTCCTGTACCAGGATATCAAACAACCCGAGATAATAAGGGGCTGTCATCACTTCAAAACCGTTAGCCTGTAATATTTTGGTATCCGGCCAGTCCTTGCCTTGGACCAAGGTAAAATCACGCATATGGGTCAGAGTCGAAACGCGTTGAAAACTGGCTTGCTTATTTGACTTGATTAAAAACAGCCTTAATCCGATTAACCCTTTATAGATAGGAATACGGATCGGCATCAGTTGGTTTTCGCGGGTACTGTCGGTCATGCTCCATAACACATTAATTTCGCGACTGGCGGCTAGGCTGATCATCGCCTTCCCCTGTGCCATACGATTAACCGATTCGCGTAATTGAAACTTTACCCCGGTTTGTTCCAACGCCAATTTTAATACGGCAAGCGGGTATTCATTGCGTTTATCCTCATCATCAATTGGTTTTGGATAAACTACATCCCACACGGCTGCCTGAACCTGAACTGTCAGGCATAACAACAGCAACGTCGAACATAACCTGCGGAATATATACATAATGAACACCTGTTAAATTAGTGCTGCTTGTCAGTAATCGGTTTATCGTTATCTTTAACCACCGCAACAATATGCGTCACATCATTATTATGCATTTGCATAGTATAGGACGTGGGGCACTCCAATTTTAATTGCCCCTGTTGATCATAGAAATGCCAAATAATCTTGCAAAAAATAAAGTTGTTGGCCAGTTTCATCACGTTCTGCACATCAATATCAGCTTTGGCAATTCCCTGCTGCTGATATTGCTGAATGATTTGTTCCACATAGTCTTTTACCTGCGCCCGATCTGTAAAGATTAACTTCTCCGAGCCGATCATAATGATCGCGGGAACATAATATTGCTCTGCCAGTTTATCAGCGTCCTTGGCATTAAATGCCTTCATATAGTTTTCAAAAAAATCAGTGACCTGCATAGACAAATTTCCCTAGCCTTATTCAATTCCAATAAATTTATGTGTTTGTAATGACAACCGCCAATTACGTGCGATGCAGGTTTTAACTGCCAGTTCTGTCGCCCGTTTCTGCTGGCTAATAGGTTGCAAATATATCAAGGCGTTGTGTGGATGTTGATGGCGTTCGAGTAATACATCCAGCTCCTCAATATGTTTATCCATAGCCACCGGGTGCTTAATTTCGTTAGCGAGTTTTAATACCTCATCAAGCACTTCATACCCACCTTGCATATTGATTTTGGGCGACAGCGTGATCCAGCATTGGGAATTAGCTTTGACAGCGAAAGTCCCGCTAGTTTCAATTTGTACAGAATACCCCGCCTCAATCAAACCATCGGTCAAGTCCTGCAAATCATACATACAAGGCTCGCCGCCGGTTAAAATAACATGTTTGGCGTTATAACTTTGCTGATTGAAAAGTGTTAATAAATCAGATACTAACGCATTAAACCAACTATCTGAATCACCTTTTTCAGACATCACTTGCGAGACTGTGGCTTGTTTATCAGGATCTACCGCCCAGGTATGCTTGGTATCACACCAGGAACAACCCACCGGGCAGCCTTGCAAACGAATAAAAATGGAAGGAACGCCGGTAAACGCCCCTTCTCCCTGAATAGATTCAAACACTTCATTGATCTTATAGCCGGTCATATTTTCCTGTATCATTGGAATTCACGAGAATCCTCAGTATCTTAACAAATTTCTTTTCGGCGTGACGGTAAAAAAGGCACCATCGATGACACAAAAAGCAGTTGTAATTTATTCTGGCGGAATGGATTCGTTCACCGTTCTCAATAAAGTGGTAAAACAGGGTGGCGAAGTGCATGCCCTGTCGTTTAATTACGGACAAAAACACAGTAAAGAACTCGACTATGCGGCCAACGTCTGTAAAAGCATGGGTATCTCGCATAAAGTGGTCGACATTAGTGCGATCAATTTTTTACTCGCCGGTTCCGCCCTGACAGACAGTGTGCCGATGCCGGAAGGCCATTATGAAGCGGAAAATATGGCTCAGACAGTAGTGCCGAACCGCAATATGATATTGCTGTCACTGGCGGTGGGTTATGCCGTATCCATTGATGCGGCTCAGGTTTATTACGGCGCACATGGTGGTGACCACGCAATCTATCCTGATTGCCGTCCGGAATTTGTGCAAAAGATGAATGATGTTTGCGCCATTGCCAATTACGAAGCAGTACAAATCGTGACCCCCTATTTGCATCAAAGCAAGGTTGAGATTTTAACTGATGGCTTGTCGATGGGACTGGACTACAGCCAGACCTGGACCTGCTATAACGGCCGTGAAAAAGCCTGCGGAAAATGTGGAGCCTGTCAGGAGAGGCTTGAAGCCTTTGCAGAAAATGGCCTCACCGACCCTTGCGAGTATGAATCCTGATAATAAAATAAACGCTGCGTACTGCAGCGTTTATTTTATTCAGTACTTAACCCCAATAAATCTACTGGGTAACAAAATACTCCAGCTCGCGAATAAAGTGTTTTAACACCGGATTCATCCGGGTATTTTTGCCGTTCATTACAAACAGCTCATGATTGAACGCGAATTCATCTCCACCTAAGGCAACCAAATCCTGCGCATAGTCTTTACCTTCAACAAAATAGTCTGGCAACAGGCCGATATATTCACCGGTTAAAATACCTGACAAGCAGGACTCGAATGAGTCAGAAAAGGTCTGGATGGCCATGCGCCGCTCATTGCCAATATAATTGGAAGGTGACATGCCGGTAATCCCTATAGCCGGGAATTCCATTAAATCAACCGAATCCGGAATGGCTTCACGGTGCTTGGCTAAAGGATGAGATACCGCACAATATAACTGGCCACTGCATTTATAAGGTAAGGGGTGAAAAATAATGGATTCGGGTTTGACCATATCGTAGCAAGACACCACCAAATGACACTCACCGGACAAGGCGGCATGTTCCACTTCGTTATATAACCGGGTCTGCACGTTGAAATGAATATCTTCAAACTTGTTCATGGCAGTCTTAACTGACTTGCTCACCGCAGACAGCACTTTCATCGGCAAGCCCGACATCAATACAATAGTTAAATGCCCGGAATAATCGTCATGCAGGCTTTTGAGATTAAATACAAAGTTGTCAAAGGCGTTAAAAATACGTTTGGTTTCCTGAAAAACCACCTCGCCTTCTTTGGTCATCTGAAAGCCACCGCGACCACGGTGGCATAAAATAAGATCGAGGCGTTCCTCCAGTTTTTTAATCGCGGCGCTTATATTTGGACGCTGCATCCGTAATACCGGTTCGGCAGCAGTAAATCCGTTACATGAGGCAACAGCAAAAAATACCCGCAATAATTTAATATCTGATTCTTGTAAGCGGTTGAGCATGATTTGACCTGCGTTTGTTATTATTATGGTATATCTTTTTATACTATAACGCGCAGATCGCCAGTAGCAAACAGATTTTTACAACATATTAATACCATAAACACCACTCAGGCTATTTTAACCAGTTGGGCGCGCAAGGTTTCCACTTCATCCCGGGTGGCTGCCGCTTTTTCAAATTCCAGCTCTTTGGCATGCGCAAACATCTGTTTTTCCAAAGCTGAAATCTGGCTCATCAACTGCTCCGCAGTCAAAGCTTTATATTTGCCGCCAGATTCTGCCACTTTGCGCAGCTTAACCTTATCCCCTCCCCGACCATCACCTACATCCATAATATCGGTAATACTTTTATTCAGTTTCTGCGGCACAATACCGTGCTTGCTATTATATTCCTGCTGGGTGTGGCGGCGTCTTTCTGTCTCGGAAATGGCTCGCTCCATCGAACCTGTCATGCGATCTGCATATAAAATCGCCTTGCCATTGAGATTCCTTGCCGCCCGTCCCATTGTCTGGATCAATGAGCGCTCGGAACGTAAAAATCCTTCCTTGTCTGCGTCCAGAATAGCCACCAACGACACTTCCGGCATATCCAGCCCCTCACGTAACAGGTTGATGCCAACCAGTACATCAAATTTGCCCAGTCGCAAATCACGAATAATTTCAATCCTCTCAACCGTATCGATATCTGAATGCAGGTAGCGTACCTTGACGCCATGCTCATCCAGATAATCACTCAAATCTTCGGCCATTTTCTTGGTTAAGGTGGTCACCAGTACCCGCTCATCCAGTGCAACGCGCATATTAATTTCTGACAATAAGTCATCAACCTGGGTGGTGACCGGCCTGACTTCAATTACCGGGTCGAGTAATCCTGTTGGCCTGACAACCTGCTCAACAATATCATCAGGGCATTTTTCCAGTTCATATTTGCCCGGCGTAGCAGACACATAAATGGTCTGGGGCGCAATTTGTTCAAATTCGTCAAACTTAAGTGGCCGGTTGTCCAGCGCCGAAGGCAGCCTGAAGCCGAATTCCACCAGAGTTTCCTTACGCGAGCGGTCACCTTTATACATCGCGCCGATTTGCGAAACCGTAACGTGAGATTCGTCAATAAACATCAAACCGTCAGCGGGGAAATAATCGATTAAAGTTGGAGGTGGCTCGCCCGGCGCACGGCCTGACAAATAACGTGAGTAGTTCTCGATACCCGAGCAGTAACCGAGTTCTAGCATCATTTCGATATCAAACTGGACTCGCTGGGTGATACGCTGTTCTTCCACCAGTTTATTCACCGATTTCAACTGCGCCTGCCGCTCTTTCAGCTCCAGTTTGATCTCTTCGATTGCTGCCAGAATTTTCTCTCTGGGAGTCACGTAATGCGTTTTAGGAAATACCGTTACCCGGGCAACCGTTTTATCCACCGCCCCGGTAAGCGGATCGAATAAACTGATTTTTTCAATTTCTTCGTCAAACAGTTCGACCCGGATCCCTTGTCTATCAGAATCAGCCGGAAATATATCAATAACATCACCACGCACCCGGAACGAGCCGCGCTCGAAAGCAACATCATTGCGTTTATATTGTAACTCGGCCAACCGGCGCAATATATCGCGCTGATCCATTAAATCCCCCTGACGTAAATGCAACAGCATTTTCATATAAGATTCCGGATCGCCCAGACCATAAATGGCCGATACACTGGAAACAATAATAACGTCGCGGCGCTCCATCAGCGCCTTGGTGGCAGACAAACGCATTTGCTCTATGTGATCGTTAATCGATGCATCTTTCTCGATAAAGGTGTCGGTAGAGGGCACATAGGCTTCCGGTTGATAATAGTCGTAATAGGAAACGAAATACTCTACCGCGTTGTTGGGGAAATATTCTTTCATTTCACCATACAACTGCGCCGCCAAGGTTTTGTTATGCGCCAGGATCAGGGTTGGACGCTGTACATCAGCAATAACGCTAGCCATGGTAAAAGTCTTACCTGAGCCCGTTACTCCCAACAAGGTCTGCTGGGCAAGACCATCATTGAGACCTTCGACCAATCCTGCGATAGCACCAGGCTGGTCGCCTGCGGGTTGATAATTGGATTCCAGCTGGAAGCCTCTGATTCTGGAGGTCTCACTACTCATGTTGTTGCCTCGGCAATTTGATTAAGATTTTCATTGACCAATAAACGCTTAAACCAGTAATACGCAATAATTGCGGTAATCAAGTTAGCCACAATACCGGCGATAAACATGCCTTTCAAAGCAAATAACAGGCTACCGAGATAAGAAACCGGGACAAAGAATACGAATAACCGGATCACGCTAAGTGACAAGGCCGCCATCGGTTTGTGCATGGCGTTAAAAGATGAATTGGTCAAAATAATCACCCCTTGCAATCCGTACCCTAGCGGTACAATAAACAGGAACAGTTGAATCAGTTCAGCCACCTTGGGTTCTTTAGCAAAGGCATCCGCTATCCAGGGCGACAATATCCACATTAATATAAAAATAATCAGCTGCCATCCCAGCACAAACTTGATACAGAGCTGGTATGCGTCTTCAACCCGGCCAATTTTACCGGCACCGAGATTTTGACTGATAAAAGGTGGCAAGGTCATCGACAGCGCCAAAATAACAATACTGGCGATGGATTCAAGCCGGTTACCGACTCCCCAGGTAGCCACAGCCTCGGAACCGTAAGTGGCGACAATTGCAGTGAGTACACCACCGGCAATAGGAGTTAACATATTCGCTCCGGCTGCCGGCAGACCAATTTTGAGGATTTGCGCACTGGTCATTTTCAATTCGGCCCAGGTTAATAATCGGGGCAGCACCAGCTTACGCTTGACTATCAACAGATACAAAATGTACATCAGGCCAATTACCCAGGCGATTAATGTGGCGTAAGCCGCGCCTTTGATACCCATCGCCGGAACCGGTCCCCAGCCGAATATCAGCAGCGGATCGAGCAGTGCATTAATCACCCCGCTGGTTGCCATCACCAAACTGGGCGTTTTGGTGTCGCCAGATGCTCTTAATACGCTGTTGCCCACCATTGGCATGGCCAGACAAACTCCGGCCAAATACCAGATTTGCATATAGTCGCGTATGTAAGACAGCTGTAATTCATCGGCGCCTAACAAGACAAAAATAGGATCGATACTCAACCAGCCAATAAGGGCCAGCACGCCAACCATAACAAAAGCCAGCGTCAGAGAACCTGTAGCAAATTCTCTGGCCAGATGCTCCTGGCCGCTGCCCAGATAGCGCGCGATAATGGCTGAAGCACCAATTCCCAATCCAATATTTAAACTGATTAATGTAAAAGTGACAGGAAAAGTGAAGCTGATCGCAGCCAGCTGTTCGGTTCCCAACAAGCTGACAAAAAAGGTATCCACCAGACCAAAAGTCATTAACATCACCATTCCCATAATCATCGGGAGTGTCATATTTTTGAGGGTTTTAGCTATAGGACTATGGATCATGTCGGGTTTGGGGGAAATTGGTCGATCTTGACTCACAACAGATTCCGAAAACTAAAAACACTATGATATGGCAGCACCGTTTTGAATACCATGCAGCAATATCATTTACTTACAAATAAACCATTCAAAATTGCAGCAAATAGAATTTTTTATTACCAATACGTGCAAACAACACACAAGCAGATCTATCACTGGTTATTTACTAGACAACACTGCTAACAACAGCTGAAATAACAACTTAACCATTTGTTTTTAATGATTTTTTAAAATAATAAACAAATATACTTTGATAGCACTTGACAGCATTTTCATTGGCGTTGAGTGAGTTTTCACAGAACAATTCACATAGTTATCCACAGATTTAGTGGATAACTCTTTGCAGCCCTGACGGGCCGCTCAGTTAACAAAAAAATGCGCCAGAAAAGGTAAGTCCGCACTAACGTTGAGGGTGTCTATAATCGGTTACAATTTTGTTAACGCTGGATAAAACAACAGCCCTTATTGACGCAATTATAACCAAAAGTTCTATATAATTATTTCTTATGTAATACCTTTGTCATAATCAGCGTTACCAAAAAATAACCGAACTGTTGTTTGCAGCGGGATATTCCCCCTCGCCTAGGTCACGATTGGGTATAACTTTTTGTTTGGCCGAGGCAAATACCGAGTCATCATCCCGGCCAAAGCCCTCTACCTTCCGCTGAGGATTAATAACTAAAGGTTAATTTGGCAAATACACTTTGTTCTACCAGCGCACTATTCAGATCGCTAACATCACCGAATTCACGGTGAGCAGAATCAAACAAATTCTGGGCAGTCAAATTTAGCCGGATATTGTCTGTCAGTTGTCCGCCAATATTGATGTCAACCCGGGAGTATTGCTCTACATTAGTTCCTTGTAGGTCATCGACAAAAGACGCGGTGGTATCTATTGTCCAGTTTTCAACAACATTCCAGAATACTTTCATTGCCAGCTTGTGCTGCGGATATACATTAACCAGCTGCTCGTCACCACTTTGAGGTTCAGTCAGCTCCTGATTCAGGTGCAGGTAAGAATAATTCAGGCTTAGTTTGAGATCCGGACTTAACATCCAGTCAAATAATGTCTCAAAACCCTCCGATTGGGCCTCACTACCGTTGGTAAATTTAACCGGCAGTAAAAAATAGGCGGGATCAACACCATTGTCGAACATATAGGGCGCCCCCACCCGTATACTTTGTAAGGCATCATAATCATTGTAGAAACCGGTCACATCCATTGAAAAGTTTGACGCCAGTTGCGCTCGATAGCCTAGTTCATAGGCTGTTAATTGTTCTGATTTGAAATCCGGATTGGGCACAAATGCCAGCCTGACATTTGCAGCGGTGGCAATAGTACTGGTCAGCTCTTGTTCAATAGGTGTGGGGGTTCTGACCGCTTCGGAAATGGCTGCCCACAACATATGTTGTTCATTCGGGATCCATTGCAAGCGAATATTCGGCTGAATTTCGAATCCGGAGAAGTCGTTATGCTCAAATTTAGCCCCCAAAGTGACAAACCATTGTTCCGGTGACAAGGCGATCTTGTCCTGAACAAAGGCACTGAATAAACGATTCCGACGCTTATTGTCGGTGAATTCAACATTGTTGTTTCCCTGGTTAGTGTCAGCATTAAACCTGAACCCCGCTCCGACAGTTAATTCCTGACGCTGTCCGGCAAACCAGTTATATTGTACATCCATATCAATCGTTATCCGCTCATCGATAAAGTTAAAGGGTTCGTCTCGTTTGGTCCAGTCAATAAATGACTGCACATTCAATCCTGTACCGTGCGGATCTTGTTCAGACCATCCCATATGGATATTGGCTCCTTGGTAAACGATAGTCTGGTTTTCTATCGAAACATAAGGTGCGACCAGCGAATAATTTTCCTTGCGTTGTCGGGTTTTGGCTTGATATACACCGCCATCTAGCGACAGGTTGTCGTCCCAGTCCAGTCTGAAACCGGCATTAATACCATTCCAGTCATCGTAGTTATCCGTGCCTGATGCTTTTTGTAAGCTATCACGTTCAAAGGCTTTAGCATAAACCCGATAAAAAGCGTTATCGGCAAATTCCCCTCCCTGACGAACGCTCAGTGTGCCCTGCTCTTCCTCTCCGTATTTAACGGTAATTAACTTGCCCTGAGTATCAGCCGCATGTTTGGTAATAATGTTAATGACACCGTTGACGGCATTCGCTCCCCATAAGGTTCCTCCAGGCCCGCGGACAACTTCAATGCGTTCAATGTCATCCAGTACCACGTCATGAGCTTCCCACATCACCCCACCGAATACCGGGTTGTATAGGGTTCTACCATCCAGCAGCACCAACAATTTGTTGGCTAGAACGCTGTTAAACCCACGTGCGCTGATTGCCCAACTATTGGAATCAGACTGGGCCACATTTAACCCGGGTACCATACGTAAAGCATCTGGAATAGTCGTAATACCTGAACGTTGAATATCTTCACCGGTAATTACGTATATCGCGGCAGGCGCGGTAGCCATCGCTTCCTGCTTTTTAGATACAATGCTGACATTAATGTCCAGCAGTTGCTCAAGAGTCAGATCAAAGTAGTTGTCTTCGGCACTGGCAAGCCGAGGAAAAAGTGTTGTTACAGCCAATCCCAACAATATGTTGTTTATGCAGTACAACCTAGGAGCGTTACCTGCTCGCAATTGCATAACTCAATCTCCTGAAAGTAGTTCCGTCAAACGAGGTGTGTGATATTGCCTGCCACAGCCAAAACGAATTCACCTTGCGTTGTATTCCAAGATTTATTTCTGTATTCATTGTAGTTAGACAATTCCTCCGGTCAAATCCAGATCAAATTAAATCAATCATTCAGCGACAAATGGTTTTATTGCGCAGCAAATAAGCAAACAGCCAATAAAGCGTTAAAATAGTTGTGTTGGAGTGTTGACAGCCAAGGGTTGGCTCATTAATATTCCGCACCGTTGAAAAGCAGGCTGCCTGGCAACCTCAGTTAGCGATTTTCAGCCGTTGAATACCGTTCCCCCTTAGCTCAGTTGGTTAGAGCGACGGACTGTTAATCCGCAGGTCCCCCGTTCGAGTCGGGGAGGGGGAGCCAATTCAACTTATTTTTCGATTCCCCCTTAGCTCAGTTGGTTAGAGCGACGGACTGTTAATCCGCAGGTCCCCCGTTCGAGTCGGGGAGGGGGAGCCAATTTTGGCCACCGGGAACACTCCCGAACTATCGCCAGCCAGAATTCCATCATCAGATTTAATTCGCCCTACTGTGTACAATTCTTGTCCAACCAATTGTTTTTTCTGCTATATCAAGTTGTTAAACCGATGATAAAAACGGATAATACGCGCAACTGTAAACTGCCTTGAATGGCGGGTGATTTCGCGTTTATGTCTGAATATTTGCTATTACTGGTTGGTACTGTACTGGTAAACAACTTTGTTTTGGTTAAATTCCTGGGCCTGTGTCCCTTTATGGGTGTATCTGGCCGACTGGAAACCGCTATTGGCATGTCAATGGCCACCACTTTCGTATTAACCCTTGCCTCCTTGTCCAGTTATCTGGTGGAACATTATATTTTATTGCCACTAGGTATCGGCTATCTGCGCACCCTGAGTTTTATTCTGGTGATTGCAGTAGTGGTACAATTTACCGAAATGGTGGTACATAAAACCAGCCCTACCCTGTATCGCCTGTTAGGTATTTTTCTGCCGCTGATTACCACCAACTGCGCAGTATTAGGAGTGGCTTTGCTGAATATTAATGAAGGACATAATTTTACCCAATCGGTTATTTATGGCTTTGGGGCTGCTGTCGGTTTTTCTCTGGTATTGATTTTGTTTGCCGCGATGCGCGAGCGCCTTGCTGCTGCGGATGTACCCGCCCCATTTAAAGGTGCTTCTATTGCCATGATCACCGCCGGATTGATGTCTCTGGCCTTTATGGGCTTTACCGGATTGGTCAAGTTTTGATGCTGATTGTTTATGCGTTAATAGCGATCGGATTACTGGCTCTTATCTTCGGATTGATACTGGGATACGCCTCGGTAAAGTTCAAAGTAGAAGCCGACCCGCTGGTCGATCAAATCGACACTTTGCTTCCCCAAACACAATGTGGCCAGTGCGGTTATCCGGGCTGTCGTCCCTATGCTGAAGCCATCGCCAATGGGGACGAAATCAATAAATGCCCTCCTGGCGGAGAATCCACCATTAAAAACCTGGCAGAACTAATGGGTGTGGAGGCCAAGCCGCTGGACGCCAGCCATGGTGAAGCACCGATTAAGAAAGTTGCGTTTATTCGCGAAGATGAATGTATCGGTTGTACAAAATGCATTGTGGCTTGTCCGGTTGACGCTATTCTGGGCGCAGCCAAACAAATGCATACAGTGATCGCCGAAGAATGTACCGGCTGCGATCTCTGTGTTGATCCCTGTCCGGTTGATTGTATAGAAATGCATCCTGTGAAAACGACAGCCAAGACCTGGCGTTGGGATTTAAACAGCATTCCTGTCAAGCAACTTAACTGAGGCCGATATGGATTCTATTATCAACCGCATTAAAAATGGCAGGCTATGGGATTTCCCCGGCGGTATTCATCCACCGTCACGCAAGACCTTGTCCAATCAAGGCAGCATTGAATCTATTCCGCTAGCGGCGCAGTTGCATATCAGCATCAAGCAACATATTGGTGTGGAAGGGCGTATTTGTGTTATCGAGGGAGAAAAAGTTCTTAAAGGGCAGCCTCTGACCCAGAGTGCCAATCCTTTCGCTGTGCCAGTGCATGCCCCTACATCCGGGACAATAAGCAAAATTGCCCTGCATCCTAGCGCGCATCCTTCAGCATTGCCAGAAATGGCGGTACATATTCAACCGGACGGATTAGGCCAATGGACAGAACTGAAACCTTTACAGGATTATCAGTCATTAAATAAATCCAAAGTGGTTGAAGCTATTTGTAAGGCCGGTATCTCCGGCATGGGCGGAGCCGGATTTCCCACCCATATCAAGGTATCTCCCAAAAAAGACGTGCAGTTCCTGATTATCAACGGGGTGGAATGTGAACCCTACATTACCTCGGATGATCGTCTGATGCGCGAATATGCCTGGCAAATTCGACAAGGAATAGATGTCCTCAATCATTTGTTATCGCCAAAACACATTGTAATTGCCGTAGAGGATAATAAACCCGAGGCCATCGAAGCAATGAAAGTAGCCTGCCGCGACGATAGCCAATATCAGGTTTGCGCGGTGCCCACCAAATATCCTGCCGGTGGCGAGAAGCAGCTTATCCAGACCTTGACCGGTAAAGAAGTTCCCGTTGGCGGACTACCTGTGGATGTCGGTATTGTGATGCAAAATGTGGGAACCTGTTTTGCCATCGCCGATGCGATTTTCTCCGGTAAGCCGCTTATTCAGCGGGTGGTGACCATTAGCGGCGAAAATGTTCAGCAAGCTAAAAATGTGTGGGCTCCGATTGGCACTCCGGTTGCCCATTTACTCGCACAATGCGGTTACCAACCCGAACCTCAGCAACGCCTGATTATGGGTGGACCAATGATGGGATTTGCATTAGCCACCGACAGTATTCCGGTAGTCAAAATCACCAACTGTATTTTGGCACCCAGCACAACTGAAATGCCTGAGGCCAAGCCTGAACAACCTTGTATCCGCTGTAGTGCCTGCGCAGATGCATGTCCTGCAAGCTTGTTACCGCAACAATTATTGTGGTACAGCAAAGCTAACGATCTGGATAAAGCCCAGGAATACAATCTATTTGATTGCATTGAATGTGGTGCCTGTGCCTATGTGTGTCCCAGCGATATTCCACTGGTTCATTATTACCGGACTGCAAAAGCCGATGTGCGGACCCAGCAGGAAGAAAAAGATCAAGCGGATAAAGCCCGTGAACGTTTTGAAGCACGTAAGACTCGATTATTGCGCGATCAGCAGGAACGTGAGGAAAAACATCGCAAAGCCGCTGAAGCACGTAAACAAGCAATGCAATCGGATGGGGGAAGCGCCAAACAAAAAATCGCGGCAGCCTTAGCCCGTGCCAAAGCCAAAAAAGCGGCTACCGGGGACATTGCAGCGGAATCTGACAATAGCAGCGGTTCTACACAAACCGATAACAAAAAACAGCACGTTGCTGATGCTATAGCGCGAGCCAAGGCTAAACGCGCAAGCCAACAGCAGGAGCCGCCCCACCCTACGACAGCTGATGATAGTGCGCCATCATCACCCAAAAGCGCTGACGAGACTGACGATAAAAAGCACAAAGTCGCCGAGGCCATTGCGCGAGCTAAAGCCAAACGCGCGGCCCAAGCGGCTGAAAAAACGATGCAGCAAAACCCGTCACCGGATGAACCGGCTATCTCAACCGATGACAAACAACAGCAGCATAGCCAAAAAGTTGAACAAGGTGACGATGCCGAGCAATTACGCAAAAAACGTATCGCAGCGGCGGTCGCCAGGGCAAAAGCGAAGAAACAAGCACAACAACAGGATGACTCATGACCTTCAGAATTGCCAGTTCACCTCATCAGCATAGCCAACGCGACACCGGCCAGTTAATGCGACTGGTGATTTGGTGTGCCCTGCCCGGTTTGTTAATCCAAAGCTGGTTCTTTGGTTGGGGAAGCTTAATTCATTTTATGCTGGCAACGATGACCGCAATTATTACCGAGGCCGCGATTCTGGAGATCCGCAAGCGCAATTTTGAAGTGGCAATTAAAGACTGTTCCGCCATTTTAACCGCGCTATTATTAGCGGTCAGTATCCCGCCTTTCGCGCCTTGGTGGATCAGCGTTATCGGTACATTTTTCGCCATTGCCATCGTAAAACAACTCTATGGTGGTTTGGGCTTCAATCTGTTTAATCCGGCTATGGCAGCCTACGTGGTATTGCTTATCTCCTTTCCAGTGCAGATGACGGCGTGGCTGCCGCCATCCAGCATTGCGATGCACAGTGCCGATTTAATTGATTCACTTTCGGTTATTTTTACCCAGTACAGTACCGATGGTTACAGTCTTGGCCAGCTGCAAAATGGCATTGACGGACACACCATGGCAACGCCACTGGATCAGGTAAAAACCGATCTGACACTGGGACTCACTTACAATGAAAGTCTTAACAACCCTATTTTTGAATCGGGATTGGGGATTGGCTGGTTGTGGATCAACATTGCTTATCTGGCTGGCGGTATTGTATTACTTAAACAAAAAGCCATTAACTGGCATATTCCAGTCGGCATGTTAGGCGCATTAGCTTTACTGGCGCTGTTATTTAACTGGTACGATGCCGATCAGTTTGCTTCTCCACTTTTTCATTTATTTAGCGGTGGCATTATGCTCGGTGCTTTTTTTATTGCCACTGACCCGGTCTCCGCGGCCACAACAGATAAAGGCCGACTGATTTTTGGTGCCAGCATCGGAATGTGGATTTTTCTTATCCGTAATTTTGGTGGTTATCCTGATGCGATTGCTTTTGCGGTAATCATAATGAATATGGCGGTGCCGCTGATTGACTATTACTTTAGACCTCGGACCTACGGTCACGGACGTTCCAAATCATGAATAATATGACTAAAAATGGTTTGATTCTGGCCGGCTTTGCTATTGTAAGCACCGGTCTCATTAGCGTGACGCAAATTGTCACGGCACCGGTTATCCAGCTACAGCAACAACAACAGTTGCTTAAAACCCTCAATGCAATCCTGGATCCGCAACAATATGATAATGACCTGCAACATGACTGCGTTAAAGTCAGTGCTGCGGACTCGCTTGGCAGACAGCAGCCACAAGTCATTTTTCGTGCTCGCCAGAACGACCAGCCGATCGGTGTCGCCATTGAAACCACCGCTCCTGACGGCTATAACGGTTCCATAGATATGTTGGTCAGTATAACCAATGATAACCAGGTCAACGGCGTACGCGTGCTAAAACATAACGAAACACCGGGACTGGGAGACAAAATCGAATTACGGATCAGCGACTGGATTTTATCTTTTAATCATAAAAAGCTGGAAAAAGGCCTGGAGCAACAATGGGCGGTCAAAAAAGATGGCGGCCAGTTTGACCAGTTTACCGGAGCCACTATTACTCCAAGAGCGGTTGTCAAAGCGGTAAAAAAATCCGTCCTGTATTATCAGCAAAATAAACAGCAGATATTTGCCGCCGCCAATCAATGCGAGAAACCATCATGACTTCTGATGTCACTCATATAGACGATAACCAGCAAACTGAAGACACGCAAACAACCAGCGCGACCAAAGAAGCGCTACAAGAAATAAGCTGGCAGGGTTTATGGAAAAACAATGCCGCGCTGGTGCAATTGCTGGGACTTTGCCCATTACTGGCGGTGACGGCCACATTGATTAACGGACTGGGTTTAGGCATAGCAACGACGCTGGTACTAATTGGTTCAAACAGTACAGTATCACTGGTGCGCAATTGGGTACCTGGCGAAATTCGTATTCCGGTATTTGTGATGGTGATTGCGTCTTTTGTCACTATTATCCAGTTGCTGATGAACGCTTACACATTCGAGCTCTATCAAGCTTTAGGTATTTTTATTCCTCTCATTGTAACCAACTGCGCCATTATTGGCCGGGCCGAAGCCTACGCATCAAAAAATCCGCTGGGCTATGCCGCCTTCGACGGCTTGATGATGGGACTGGGATTTACGCTGGTGTTGGTGATCCTCGGCGCCATGCGCGAACTGCTTGGCAACGGAACCCTGTTTGATGGCGCCCACTTATTGTTAGGCCAATGGGCGAGCAGTATGAAAATCACCCTATTTACCCCGGACAATGCTTTTTTACTGGCTATTTTGCCTCCCGGTGCCTTTATTGGCATGGGTTTTCTGATTGCCCTGAAAAATATCCTGCATGAACGAATTGAAAAACTCTATAACAAGCCGGAGCCGGCCAAAACCATTCAACGTGCCCGAGTAACGGCGGAGAGTTAGTGTGGATAAACAAGAGATCTTATGAATAAACAAAAGCGCCATGAAATTCTCAGTCGTTTACGCGACAACAATCCCCACCCTACTACCGAGCTTAACTATCAGACTCCTTTTGAATTACTGATCGCGGTTATTCTCTCGGCCCAGGCGACGGATGTGGGCGTCAACAAAGCCACGGATAAACTCTATCCGGTGGCCAATACTCCCGAAGCGATCGCTGCGTTAGGTGTCGATGGATTAAAGCAATATATCAAGACAATTGGCCTGTTTAACGCCAAAGCAGAAAATGTCATAAAGACCTGTCATATACTGATTGAGCATCATAATAGTCAGGTGCCGGAAGACCGAGCCGCGTTGGAAGCCCTGCCCGGCGTGGGACGAAAAACCGCTAATGTGGTACTCAATACCGCTTTCGGCTGGCCGACTATAGCCGTGGACACCCACATTTTTCGGGTCAGCAATCGCACTAGACTGGCACCGGGGAAAAATGTCGATCAGGTTGAACAAAAACTACTTAAAGTGGTACCCGCCGAATTTAAAATTGATGTACATCATTGGCTGATTTTACATGGCCGCTATACCTGTATCGCACGCAAGCCACGCTGCGGATCTTGTATTATTGAAGACTTGTGTGAGTTCAAAGAAAAAACCGAAACTTAGCTACTCACAAGTAATAGTCTCAACGCCATACTGAAATTCTGGGCGCTAAAGTCTTGTTGGTCAGTAAACAGTTATATGATGAAAGCATACTGTCCGTTTCAAAAATGAGAAAGCGGACAGTATAAACCGACTATTTCGAATCAAAATCTCGACTAAATTTGGCTAGCTAAGCTCAACGCTAATTAACCCTAACTCGATGTATGGACTCCGCCACCCTAGCGAAGCTACAGTGGTGTCGTTCAATCCATACATCGAGCTGGGGTTATTTAGTGGCATCCCAAACACGTCCCGATGCGGTTCCATCTTTTGGTGGATTAAACACCTCTACCGCCATCACCTGATATGTCGGGTCATCACTCGCATCAAAGTTATTCATATCTGGAAGTATCCAACCGGTATCTGCCCATGCTTTAACGTGATCAGCAAAAATAATCTCCCTGTTTTCTCCAAGAGCTAGAGGTTGATTGGGTTTGCTCCAATACTGATAAAAAGTGGATGTACTATTAATCGATGGTTTTTCTTCACGTAAGGTACGGTAGGTTGAATACTCCACACCATTACTAATAAAGGTTTTACCAAATACACCATTTTGGCTAGGCTCATAAGCGTCACTCCATCTTTGTAAGATGTAATATTCCACTAAGTGGGCTGGGTCAGTCACTGGCATATTTTTATCATATCCCCATCCGTACACCGTGATGAAGTTAGCACCACTGTCTTCGGCAAAGTTATAGCCAATCACTCTGTTTATATAACCGAAATGCCAGCCTGGACCACCTACGTAATTGTACCCCCCGCCTTGCCAACTAACATTAAAATTGCCATCCATTTTTATAGTCAAAGAGGTAGTGCCACCGTCTTTCCAATGGGTAAAGAATAAATCACCAACATGGCCTGTAGCATGATTTTGGGTAAGCACAGTATTCTCGGTGTATTTTTGTGTATATGCCTGAAATTTATTAATTCCGTCGACTGGCGTTCCTGCTGCAAGCTCTTTAGTGGATGCTGAAGATTTATCTTCTGAAGAACAGCTAACCGCACCACATATAACCAACAAGACCATCACGCTTTTCAAAAAATAATTCTTCACCTTACTCCCCTTCACATTTTGAATTCGTTTCGACGCTCTCATTCTTTCTCCCATCAAGACAAAAGAAACAACACAAGGCCTACTATTTTCAATTCTTGTATTTCTAGGCTATATCTCCACATGCATTACATTCAACTATCTTTAATCGTTTTACGCTTACCGATTTTTTTACAACGTTTTATTAAAGGTATTTACTCTGGATTGATTCGGTATATGAGGATGGGTAATAAAGACTTAATTATTCATCAAACTGCGACCAATCAATTGGCTGAAATGACTTGGTCCAAATAACATCTGGTCTATTTGTCCATTTGGCAGGTGCGATATACCCCTTGAGTTAATTTAACGATAATCAGCTAAATGTTGCTTGCTCACATCTACTTTTATTATATTTTAGCTGGCCGACTATTACGGTAAACTCACATATATTCCATGTCTCTAATCACACAAAATTTTGCCTAGAGAATTCAAGGTAAATGCGCATCACGGGTTAATTTCTCGTTATACCTATCGTCCGTCAGCCTCGCTGCGGCTCTTGTTTAATTGAATATTGGTGTGAATTTAAAGATAAAACCGAATAAGCAGATTAAGACTTGGCTACACGACAACTAGAAATGGAAATAGCGTGAATATGATAAAAATCAGCCAAGATGAAAACCTGTCCATCAAGGTCAGTTACCAGTTATTGCCGAATGATCTGCAAAGGCTCGATTTATATTTTTCTTTACCGGACGAGATGGGCATTAGCCCTAAAACCTTAACCGAAGAACACTATTTTCATAGCAGCATCCAAAACCACAGTGCTTATTACTCAGAACAATTACATTTACCTTTAGTGCGAAGCCGCTTTATTAGCCAACAAAAAGGTCAACAAAGTGATTACCGATTAAACCTTAATCTGTTTTCTTATCAAATCCGTACCGCCCTGGATACCGATATTAAACAAACCATTAAACTCAAAGAGAGTGCAGAATTTTACCCACAAGCCGTGGTATTGGCAGAGCAAATATCGGGATTATTGAAAAAGCTCCGGCGCTATACCCCGCCGGATCAAAAGCTCAGGGCATTTTTTGAAAATGCCGACAACTACCTGAGTTGGCGAGTGGAGCAATCATTCTTAAAATTACTTTCGACTGGTCCTAAAAGCAGTGAGTTTACCAGCGAGAGAAACTTCCTGTTTGCCCTATGCCGCCGTGAAAGTGAATACCGCCAAGAGAATCAATATAACTCACAGATCACTCTGGCCGATCCCAATCGCATCACCAATAAAATGCGTTTACTACAGCGCTTAATCGAATATGGCGTGGTGTTGCAAAAGGAAGTGAAGAGTCTCAATAGTAATTTAAAACGGATAGTTCGGGGAACGGTAACCGCCGTTATTATGGCGTTTGTGATGGTATTGGTATTAAACGCGCGGACTAATTTTACCGAAGTCACCATTGCATTGGTGGGAATGTTGGGGGTGATTTACGGGTTAAGAGAAATATTTAAAGAGGATATTACCCGCATCATATGGCGCCGTATCCAAAGAGGCCTGCCCAAATGGAGAAATATTTATACCAATAGCGTTAATAAAAATCGTATTGCCAGCCAAACGATTTGGCTTCAATACATTAATAATAAAGATTTACCGCCACAAGTAGATAAATTATTTCAAACCCGGCGCCAACAAAACAAACAAGCTGCACAATTATTGCATTTTCGCAGTGAAACCAAAGTCACTGCGAAAACATTTTTACCGGGCTATGATAAAATTCAGCAGCGTATCTATTTTAATTTAACGCCTTTTGTGCGTTTCCTAAAAAAAGGTGAAGGACGGCTATATTCACTGGATAACAATAAAATAACCAAACAAGCCGTTGAGCGCCGTTATCAAATAAACGCGGTGCTAATGCATACGGATAAACAGAATCAACAACAAACCCAACGGGTTAAAATCACCCTCAATCGCTCTAACATTATTAATATTGAGGTCATACAGACACAGGACAGTGAAGAATAACCACTGTTGTTGATTCGATTATCATTAACAAAAACTGAAACTTAAGGAACATCATGCAACTGTTACATACCATGCTACGTGTCGGCAATCTCGAGCGTTCTATTCAATTTTATACTGAGCTGCTCGGCATGAAGTTATTACGCCAATCCGACAATACAGAGTATCGTTATACCCTTGCTTTTGTCGGTTATGGCGATGAGTCAGATCATACCGTATTGGAGCTCACCTATAACTGGGATAAAAGCAGCTATGACATGGGCGAAGCCTATGGTCATATTGCTATCGGGGCTGACGACATCTATCAGTTATGTGAAAAACTCGAATCGCAAGGAGCGGATGTGTATCGCAAACCGGGTCCGGTATTAGGTGGTGATACGGTGATTGCTTTTGTGCGCGATCCGGATGGTTATGCTGTTGAACTGATCCAGAAATAGCCTGAGAAACTTGGCACTATTCCCATATATTGCATGTATCAAATCACATTAAGTTAAATAAAAAAGCACACTAAACAGCATTGGCCGTTTAGTGTGCTTAGCTAAACAAGTATTACTCTAATAAATAAACTTGTTGATATTAGAAAGTCCAGTTTACACCAACATAGAAACGGCGACCGTTAGTCCACTCGTTAACATATATTTTGTCTAAATGGTTTTCGTAATAGGGTTTGAGTTCAGAAACAGGAATACCACTGGCTTGCGACAGCATCTCAAAAGCTTCCTCTCCAGTAATTGAAGACTCAATGATTTCAACGCCATTATCATCTTTGGCTACAACACGGTTTCCAGTTGCAACACCGTCAACAACCTCATCAACCCATTTCATCTTATTAATCACAGGATCATTAACAATCTGCGACGTTTCTATATATTGAACGACATTTTCATTGGTCAGGTTGGTCACCGCGAAACTGGCAATCAGGTTTTCCATAATTTGATACGTCGCCTTAAAGTCCAACTGCTGACGGGCATCAGTGTAGCGAATACCGTCAGTGTAGGTTGCATCTGCAAATTCACTACGGTAGTTGTAGGAAAGACGTGCTGAAAACGTGTCATCTTCATAATAAACTGACGCATTCAACGTATCTTTAGATTGTCCAAACATGGGTTCGGATTGCGTTGTGGTTTGAGCGCTAAAACCAGTAACCTCAAAATATTCACGTTGTGCCGGATCGGTTTGATGGGTTTCAATATCATTCATATCGGCAATTTCATATGAAAAGGTTGAGCTACTAAATTTCTGCTCTGGAACATCGGTATAAGTGTAGTTAATCAAACCACCAAAACCATTACCAAAATCATGCTGTAGCTGTAACTCCACCCCTTTCACTTTTTGCTGACCGGTATTGAAGTAAGAACTGATAACATAGTCACCAAAAATAGGATAACCATTGTTGTCCGTTTTACCTTCGGCTCCCAAGTCATCCAAATTCTGCACCTGAGAAGTTGAACGAACCATATTTTTGATGTCTTTCTGGAATGCTGTGACCGCAAATATGGACGACTTGGCGAAATACCACTCAATACCCAGTTCGCTGTTCACAGAAGTATAGGAACCAAGATTGGGGTTACCAACGGATCCTCGACGTTGTGAGTCCATCGCAAGACGTTCGGCGTTACCCTCTGGCGTCAGAAACTGCTGGCGACCATCGGTGTATAATCTCGATCTTTCCGTTACTAAGTAAAAGTTACTTCTCATTTGACTCAGGCTAGGATGAGAAATATTTTTCGACGCGGCTGCGCGTAAAATAACATCATCGGCTAAATCAACCGCCAAATTGAAGCTGGGTAAGTAATCTTTAGTGCTACTGGTTTGAACTAGGGGTACGTATTTATTGAAACCGGCAAGCTCAGCCACATAACCCGGGTCACTGGGGTCCAACGGATAAGACAGTTGCTGACCATTTTCGTCTTTCTCTACCTCATTACCGATTGATTCACGTTGTGTATCCACCACGCGCACACCAATATTACCGCGGAAATTTTCACCACTAAAATTGGCCATGGCATAGTAAGCAAATAGCTCTTCAGTCACATCATAGTAATCACCGGCAGATTCAGTCATACCTGAACGACAACCATAATATTCATTTGAGCCAGAAGCGGCTATGGCATCGGTACAAGCACCTAAATTAGGACTTGATTCAGAATGAACCAGTAAAAAGTGATCATTAAGCAGGGAGTTACGCTTTGCCTGGTCGATATCAAAATATTCGTTAGGAATATCATGACCCGCAGAGTTTAAGCCCGAAACCGTTCCACCTACTATTTGCTCAGCCAGAATGAGCGGGAAATCACTTGCTTGATCGGCATAACCATGAAAAGTCGCATTCTCGGTAAAATAGTGTTCCGTGCGTTCGATATTTCGGTACTTGGCACCAAATTTGACACTATCAATGTAAAAGTCGTTATCAAGCTGCCATGTTACATCTGCCTGAGCAAAATCTTCTGTATTTTCACGATAGCGAGCGGTATTTCGCAAACCTCCGGTCAGTAGATAAAATTCATTGGTCGGCGCTAACAGGAAGTTTTCAGCCCGCTGCTGAGCGGCAGCCAATTCATCACCAGTTAGTGAAGGGTCTGCCTGCACGCCCCAATACACTTTCCCGGTTTCTGGGTTGTAAGCATATCCGAGGTTAACCCCCTCATAAGTCGGGATTTGCACATTTGGGTTATCACCTGAATAAGGCGTTTCATAATCACCAAATCGTGTAGCAAGGGTTGTGCTGCGATCCATCACTGTGCTTTCAGCTTTAGTCTGACCTGCTTGCAGTTTTACCGTGAAATCATCTTTTTGATAATCAACTGTTAAATGATACCGGTTTTGCTCGGTTTCGGTACCACTGCGGTCATTGGAGTCACGGCGTACCATCTCTCCCCAGGTTCCAGCGCTACTATAGTAGCCATTACCATCCCAAACCTCACCACCACCGCGCACCAGAGAGGTCCCATCAATAGGATAGTTCGCGGATAAAACAATATCACGCTCCGGATCCATCACCAGACGCGGATCAATTCCCGGCACGTCGTTACTATATAAAAGCTGCACCATTCTATGCGGCTGCGCGTATAAATTATCGCTTTTATTGTCACGATCGGTTTTATTCTGGTTAAGTTCAAGGTTGATGCTTAATGCATCGGTTGGCGCCCATTGTAGGTTAACAGTGGTATCCAGACGGCTTTCATCGGTTTGAAATGCGGGAGCATACACCATATCTCCGATTGTTCTTGCCGGCGTTTGACCTAAACCTCCAGCTCTTCGGTCACCCCAGAACAGTCCCCAAACCGGGTCGATATAAGTGGGATCAATCACTTCATCAGGTTGTCCCCAATAATGAGTACTATTATTCCATACGCCTGAATCGGTAGGATCATTGACGTTTGAATAAGGACCATTACCCGCTACCGCTTCCAGATCGCCGTAGGTATAACCGTTTAATGCCATATGCCTGGTAACAATCAAGTTATGATTGTTCATATGTCTTAATTTGATATCACTGCTTAAGCATGCTTCAGTTGGGCAGCTGATTGCATCGGTTTGCGCAAATCCGGTACTAACAGCACTTGTACCACCGGCTATTCCGTCAGATTCAAAGCCGGTACGAAATGCATTACGCTGCTGATGGCTAACACTGATTGAAGCACCGAATGTTTTATCTTCAGTTACAAAGTTGTAGGCGGTTGAAATTTGCGGCGAGGATTTTTCTGACGCATCATTGTATTCCCCCTCAACATTTAAATAACCGTAACCATCTTCTTGCTCCAAAGGTTTTTTGGTATGCAAAATCACGGTACCGCCTATTCCACCCGCATCTATATCTGCACGTGCCGATTTAAGCACTTCGATTTTGGATACACTTTCAGCCGGAATGTTTGAGAAATCGAATGCGTTACTTTCCGATTGTCCAGGAAGATATGAAGCAGACTTGGCCGATTGTCCGTTTACCAAGGTATTGGTTAGGTCAGGCGACGTACCGCGAATTGAAATTTTGGCCCCCTCACCAAACTGACGCTCAATTTGTACGCCAGGGATACGCTGTAGTGCCTCTGCCATATTTTTGTCAGGGTTTTTAGCGATGTCTTCGGTATTGATTGAATCAACAATAGAGTCTGAGAAACGTTTATTGTTCAAGTTCTCGCGAAGTGATGAGCGAATACCGGTGATTTGAATAATTTCAAGTTTTTCCTTGCTATCTTCTGCTGAAGCTTTTTCTGCTTCTTGAGCAGCAAAAGCAGGGATAGCCAAACTTGCACTTATTAACATAGCTGTGTTCACGGCTATGGCAGTTTTGGATAATTGGATAGCTTTCATACCATTTCCTTTAGATGTAGTTATTATTTTCATGTTCCACTCTTTACCAATCTGTGCTGCAACCACATAGATCGGCAAAGTGCTGTATTTAGATACGTATTAGTAGTACGTAAATAGATCCGTTGAGTTGTTCCTCACCTACTAAGCTTTTTCTAATTTTGCTTCTATCGCTTTGTTTCGAGTTATTCTTGATAACGGAAGCTATAGGCGCGGTTTAATTAAACAAATTTAGAAGTAAATATCAAGAATAATATATCACCAACAATCTATTTTCAAAAAAATAAATTATTTTAACATGGGTGACGCTTTTATTGGCGAGTTGTCAAAGCAGAACAATAAACCGGGACCTGGAAAAACCGGGTCTGAAATCTTGGCTAGCTTTTACCCTGACCACTATCTGTGATTGCCCCATTTTAATTCAGACCTAAAGCGGATTTACCGAGTATAGTAAGCGGGTCAAACACAAAAATGAGGAATAACTATGCCGTTACGGTCAATACTATGCGCCATTTTTATCGGGCTGTTTGTAGTCGGACAACCCTTGGCCAAACCGCTCGTTATTGCCCATCGCGGCGCTTCTGGATATTTGCCTGAACATACGCTGGAATCAGCAGTATTAGCCTATAGTCAAGGGGCAGATTTTATCGAACAGGATCTGGTACTGAGTAAAGATAACGTTCTGGTCGTCCTTCACGATATCCATCTAGACACCGTTACTAATGTAGAGCAACAATTCCCTGAACGTCATCGCCCGGACGGGCGATATTATGTAATCGACTTTAGTCTGGCTGAATTGCAAACCCTGCGCGTGCATGAGCGCACCGATCAACAGGGAAAGATGGTGTTTAGCAGTCGCTATCAGGGCAGAGCAGATTTCCGCATAGCCACCTTTGAAGAGCAACTGGAACTCATCAGTCAGCTTAATCGCATGACAGGTAAACAGGTCGGGTTCTACCCCGAAATAAAATCCCCCGCCTGGCACCGTCAACAGGGTCGGGATATCAGTAAAATGGTGTTAGCCACATTGCGCAAACATCAGCTCGATGACCCAAACAAAGCCGTTTACATCCAGAGCTTTGATTTTGCCGAGCTAAAGCGTTGGCGACATGAACTGGGAGCCAAAGTTAAACTGGTGCAATTACTAGGAGAAAATGACTGGCATGAAGCATCAACCAATTATGATTATCTGAAAACAGCAGAAGGACTGGCAGAAATTGCCACGGTAGCACAAGGCATCGGTCCCTGGCTTGCTCAAGTGATTGATCAGCAAACATTTGCAAGTACCGGACTGGCGGAAGCGGCACATAAAGCCGGTTTAGCAGTGCATCCTTATACATTCAGGCAAGATTCGCTACCGGACAACGTCCAAACCAGCCAATTATTCGCACTGTTATTTGGACAACTGCAGATTGACGGGCTGTTTAGCGATTTCCCTGATATTACTGTCCGCTATCTGCAAGATAAACCTGTAGATTAAGGTTTATCCATGCGGATAACGACCCGGCGGTTTTTAGCGCGAGACAGCTCTGTAGTATTATCCGCGATATGCCTACGCTCTCCATGTCCGGTTATTTCAATGCGGGATGCATCTACACCATTATCTGTGAAAAATGTTTTTATTGTATCCGCACGATTAACCGATAGTTGATAATTGGTTGATTTACCGCCGTAGCTATCGGTATAGGCATCCAGTAACACCAGTTCCATATTGGTATCTTCTTGCAGATATTGACCGATCATCTCTAACTTACGCTTGGATTGCTTGGTCAAATCCGAACTGTTTTTCTTATAATTCAGCACGGTATAGGCAATATCATCAAAAGAAAACGGCAGTAAATTAGACACACACTCAACAAACTGTTTGTACACCGGCATAAAATTACTGGCATTCAATCCGACAGCCACTTTATCGTAGCTGTTGTACCAATCCTGATAATAAATTGTCGGCCAGTAACCTTTTTCCAGTTCAGATAACATGGTCCAGGCAGCTTGTTTGGGTAGGTCACCATCATATTGTTTTCTGACCGTCATTTGGGCAATAGGTCGTTGCATTGCCCCCGGCATCCAGCGAGGAGGTACCGAATAAACGGCGGCAACGGAATAGGTATCAGGCAAACTCATCATATCCAGTTCAAATTCCATATTCAGCTGTTTACCCGAATAACTGGTAAACAATGCATCACCATAACCTGAAATAGGATGTTTCAAAGTACATTGAAGACGGCTGCTATCTTGCAGTTTCCAGTCGGAAGATTCGATGCTGGCATTATAGTGGCGCACACCAGCCTGGGTCAGCATGGGTATCCATGCCAAAAGCAATACTATTTTTTTCATAACATACTCGCCTGATCTCTCAATTTGTTATCGACCCCAAGAAAAAAATATTTAATCTCAATTAATTGGTTTAGCGATTGTGGGCGTGCAATAATTGCCGTTCAATTTTATTTTATTCGTTATTCATGCCTGATACAGCAATGCACCTAAATCAACGCTTTCGAGGTTACTTTCCGGTCGTAATTGACGTGGAAACTGCCGGTTTTAACCCGCATAGAGACGCATTATTAGAAATCGCCGCCGTCACGCTAAAAATGGACCAACAAGGCGTACTGCATCCGGATATGACACTGCATTTTCATATTGAGCCATTTGAAGGTGCCAACCTGGAAAAATCTGCGCTGGAGTTTAACGGCATTGATCCCTATTGCGCATTACGCGGTGCTGTTCACGAAACAACCGCGATGACCCAAATTTGTAAAGAAATTCGTAAAGCGCAAAAGAAAGCCGATTGCCAACGCTCGGTTATCGTAGCGCATAATTCAGCCTTTGATCAGGGCTTCTTTAATGCCGCTATTGAACGCAGCAATATTAAACGCAATCCCTTTCATCCCTTTGTTTCATTTGATACGACCACCTTAGCCGGGCTAGCGCTGGGACAAACTGTACTGATCAAGGCCTGTGAAGCAGCAAATATTGCCTTTGATCAGCGAGAAGCCCATTCAGCGTTGTACGATACGCAGAAGACCGCGGATTTATTTTGTTATATTGTCAACAAGTGGCAACAACTTGGCGGTTGGCCTGTTGAGCGTCCCTGAGGGAATTATTTAGCAACAATAGCAAGTACATGATTTAAATCATAAAGTTTATGTCTTACACTGACTGAAATAACTACTGCAGGTACCTTTGATGAAAATTGAACATATTCTGGTTATCTCGGATCAACAAGATAAAGAACAAAAAGCCCTGGCTCGCGCCAAACTGATGGTTGAACGTCACGGTGCCAAACTTCATATTGTTGCCTTCAGTTATGAACATCTGCAGGGGCTATCTGCCAGCTTAAGCAAAGAGCAAATGGTTGAAGCTCAAAAACAGATCCTGCTGTCTCACAACAAGTGGTTGAACAAGCAAATTGTCAAACATGATCTTGAACAAAACGCCACGTCAGAAGTGTTATGGGAAAAAAATATTTCTGCCTGGCTCAAACAGCACTGCAAATTGACAAGTTATGATTTGATTATTAAAACCGGTCATCGTAGCGAAGGCCCCTTTTACACGCCTACAGACTGGCATATATTGCGCAACGGTCTGGTTCCGGTGCTACTTGTCGCAGAAAAAAGATGGCGACGCAAGCAGGCCATTATGGTCGCGTTGGATATGGCAACGCGTTCACGCACCAAGCAGGCGCTAAACCAGAAGCTGGTTGATGCCGGGATCAAGTTTTCCACTAGTATGCAGATGCCGTTACATTTCTGTTTCAGTGTACCCATCTCGCCAATACTGAAGGATATCGGCTTTATTGATACTACCGAGGCAGTTCAAAAAGCCCGTAAAAAATATATTCCCCGAATTCAGAAGATGGTGGGAGATCACCCCATTCCTGTCGAGAATATTCATATCAATGATGGTGAAGCAGAAAAAGTCATTCCCAGTACGGCATCGGATATTGGTGCCAGCCTGGTAATTATCGGTACCGTCGGCCGCAAAGGACTGAAAGCGAAACTATTAGGCAATACCGCCGAAGAAGTGCTTACCCTGTTGAAGACCAATATCTTGGTGATACAGCCTTAAGCCCGCTATTTTTAACTTCATATTTGAGCAATAAAAAAGCCGCATAATGCGGCTTTTGCTATCAACTAATTTTGTTATTCGCGATTATAACTTGTCGCTGTTTTCTGACAGATACGCCGCTACACCGTCAGGGCTAGCGTTCATGCCTTTGTCACCTTCCTGCCAGCCGGCCGGACAAACTTCACCATGCTCTTCATGGAAAGCCAGCGCATCAACCATGCGCAACATTTCATCAACGTTACGACCTAAAGGTAGATCGTTCACTACCTGGTGACGTACTACACCTTCTGCATCGATCAGGAATGAACCACGGAACGCCACACCGGCGTCTGGATGTTCAACATCATATGCCTGGCAGATTTCATGCTTGGTATCGGCAACCAAAGTATATTTAACCTGGCCAATACCGCCGTCATTAATTGCGGTGTTGCGCCATGCGTTATGAGAAAACTGGGAATCGATAGAAACACCGATAACTTCAACACCACGCTTCTGGAATTCAGCATAGCGCTTATCAAATGCGATCAATTCTGAAGGACAAACAAAGGTGAAGTCCAGTGGATAGAAAAATACAACTGCAGGCTTACCCTTGATCGCATCACTTAACGTGAAGCTATCAACTATTTCACCACTACCTAGTACCGCTGCTGCTGTAAAATCAGGGGCCGGACGACCAACCAAAACGCTCATATTATGTTCCTCAGATTAGAATTGTCAGATTTACGAAAACAAACCTATGGTTCTCGTAAGCTCAGTGAAGATTATAGGGACGGACTTGTAAAAACCAAGACACAAGCCCAACTATTTTGGAACTAATTCAAAAAGACATGAAAATAAACACCTGTACCCACTTCCCGTTAACATATTCAGGAGTCGTCATGTTGAAGAGGCAACGGGTATCTATGCAAAATAATTTAAAATAAAACTTGGCATTTAACTAAATAACAATTATTATCATTTACAGTATCACTACTGAGGTGAATTTTAGTGTATATATGTCTTTGTTACGCCATTACCGACAAACAAATCGAAAAAGCAGTTCGTGAGGACGGCGTAGGCTCGATGCGTGAGTTGCGTAAACACTTGGGTGTCGGCGGGCAATGTGGCAAATGTGTGCAAATGGCGCAGCAACTTATTGACTCTACAATCATCGATGAATCCTTGTTTAAAGAAGTCTGTTGATCATAGCTAATTTATTCTGACACCTCGCCTGTTCTATTTTTCTCCTCCTGCATTTTTATTTTTATAATTCAGTACGTTAACTTTCATTTCTTTGTGAAGCCAAGCTTCTGTTCAGCTTTACAGTTGATTAGATAAACTTAAACAAATTAAGAATGATAATACTTAACGTTTGTATGTCATTGTTTTTATTGCACTTTTATTTATTTCAACTTGTAATTCAAGCTAAAAACAACTACCTTTATAGCCATCAAATACACCAGATAACGGCAATTCCATGCGCGGAAATAAATTAGCTTTAGAGCAACTGAGTAAAGTACTCACCTGCGAGTTAACCTCTATTAACCAGTACTTTTTACATGCCCGCATGTTTAAAAATTGGGGGCTTTCGGTACTAAACGAAAAAGAATACAAGAAATCCATTCTGGATATGAAGCAAGCCGATCGTTTAATTGAACGCATTCTGATGCTTGAGGGACTGCCCAATTTACAACATCTGGAAAAGCTGCGCATTGGTGAAGACACCCATGAAATGCTGAAGTGCGATCTCGCTATGCAAATGGAACACCTGGCCATAACCAAAACCGCCATCGCAGTGTGTGAAGAACAAGCGGACTATGTGTCCAGAGAAATACTCGACGATATTCTTGAACAGGAAGAGGAATATATCGACTGGCTGGAAACCCAATTACATCTGTGGCAACAACTGGGGCAGGAAAACTACTTGCAAGCCATGATCAACGACTAAAGGAAATCCATCATGAAAGGTCATAAAGACATTATTAACAGCATGAACCAGTTATTAAGTGCAGAACTGGCAGCCATGGATCAGTACTTTATTCATGCCAAAATGTACGAAGATTGGGGATTGAACAAGTTACATGAGCGTATTGCTCATGAGTTTGACGATGAAAAAGGCCATGCGTCATTGCTGATTGAACGCATTTTAATGCTGGAAGGCACACCTGATATGAAAACCCGCTGCGCCGTGCGTATCGGCAAAACGGTGCCAGAAATGCTTGAAAATGATCTGTTGCTTGAGCAAGAAGTGGGAGAAGCTCTCAAAAATGCCATTACCCAGTGCGAAAAGTGTCAGGACTTTGTCACTCGTGAAATACTCGAAACCCTGCTGGATGATACCGAGCGAGATCACGCCCATTGGCTGGAACAACAGTTAGGTTTAATCAATATGACAGGGCTGGCTAATTACCTGCAATCGCAGATTTAAACTACCCTGCGCTCAACTAAAAAGGCCTGATTTCTATCAGGCCTTTTGAATTGGGTGCGTTACGGGTTAAATCAGGCGTTATCCTGTTTATCAGCATATTTTTCAGCAGTTTGTTTAATCAACGGCTGTAACTCACCCTGCTGGAACATTTCCAGAATAATATCGCAGCCACCAACCAATTCTCCGTCTACCCATAACTGCGGAAAAGTTGGCCAATCAGCATAGGCCGGTAACTCGGCACGAATATCCGGATTTTGTAAAATATCCACATAAGCGAACTGTTCGCCGCAAGACATCAATGCCTGACTGGCCTGAGCAGAAAACCCGCAACTAGGTAATTTAGGTGAGCCCTTCATATATAAAATGATTGGATTTTCACTGATTTGCTGCTTAATTTTGTCAATTGTTTCCATTATCGTTTGCCCTTTTATGACGATATTTTCAATTAATGGGGCTATTTTACCTGCATATCAACAGATACCCAAGCGAAGTCGTTGTTACTAAAATTATTAGATATAGCAAATACTTTGTTTAAATCTCAATTTTAGCTTTTACTCTGATGCATTAGCGTCTAGGATCTATTTACTCATCCTTATCTTGTAAACTAAATGGAGATCTACAATGGCTTTTGAATTACCTGCATTGCCTTATGAAAAAAATGCGCTAGAACCTCATATTTCAGCAGAGACACTGGACTATCACCACGGCAAGCACCATGCAACTTATGTAACTAAGTTGAATGGCCTGATCGAAGGAACCGATCTGGAAAACAAATCTCTGGAAGAAATCGTACGCAGTTCAGAAGGCGGTGTATTTAACAACGCGGCACAGATCTGGAACCACACCTTTTACTGGAATAGCTTAAGCCCAAATGGCGGCGACGCGCCAACCGGCGCATTGGCTGACGCAATCAATGCCAAGTGGGGTTCTTTTGACGCGTTCAAAGAAGCATTTAATGACAAAGCGGTTAACAACTTCGGTTCAAGCTGGACCTGGTTGGTAAAAACTGCGTCCGGTGATCTGGATATCGTTAATACCAGCAACGCTGGCACTCCTATTACAGAATCAGGCGTTACGCCACTGATTACAGTCGATTTGTGGGAACACGCCTACTATATCGATTATCGCAATGTCCGCCCTAATTACCTGAAAGGTTTCTGGGCTTTGGCAAACTGGGATTTTGCAGCGAAAAACTTCGGCTAAGATTTTTCGGTTCAAGATGTGAAAACGCCCCGATATCGGGGCGTTTTTGTTTCCCGCTATTTTTTGCGGAATTTCAATGTCCAACGATCAGTATGTCCTGTGACGTCTTTATGTCCGACTTCATAAATCAGCTCATCAACCGGCCGGTAATGTAAATCACTGTAATCGACTAATTCAAATCCTGCATCTTGGATCTCTTTAATCGCCAGGACCGGATCGACCCGACGGCCATTAAAATCATTATTTGGCTGCATATGGCGGCGAGTATGATCAACTACGGCGTAAATTCCTCCCGGCTTCAAAGCTTTGTACACAGCTTCGTTCATTGCAGCTCGACCTTCTGGCCCAAAATTATGGTAGTTACGGAAAGTAAACACCATATCAACGTCAGACGTAGCTAAATCCGGATTATCCAGGGCGTAAAAAGCCGCATTTTCAGGCCGGTATACTTTAGAGGTTGGTGCAAGTATATTCACCTTGTCAAAACCTTCCTGGCCCTTAATGGCTTTTTCTGCCCGTTCGGTTCCATAGGCAATAGAGAAGTCACCGTTATCACGCAGTATTGGCGCTAACAGCTTGGTATACCAGCCGCCACCCGGGATCAATTCAACCACTTTCATATCATCCTGCAAACCGAAGAACGCCAGCGTTTCCATCGGTTTGCGATTGGCATCGCGTTTTATCTCCGACTCATCACGGATGTCCGATTGCATTGCCCGCTGCAGTTTTGCTGAAATATCAGCCGCCTGGGCACCGACGACAAAACCGACACAACCCATTACCGTTAACCATTTTTTCATTTTATGTTCCTTTTATTAGAGCTCTGTTTCTACTTGACCTGAGTTAACTGAATTTAATTGCAAAATCATATCCGCGGCTTTTTCGGCGATCATAATTACTGCGGCATTGGTATTACCCCCAATGATAGTCGGCATCACCGACGCATCAACTACTCGTAGCGCTTTTATCCCTTTAACTCTCAACTGCGGATCCACCACGGCCATAGGATCGTCTATTGCCCCTATTTTGCAAGTCCCAACCGGATGATAAATGGTTTGCGCCTGTTCACGCACAAACTGCAGAATTTGCTGATCACTTTGTATTTCAGTCCCGGGCTGAAGTTCAATGGATTGATATTGACTGAATTCTGCACAAGACAGCAATCTTCGCGCTAATTTAACCGCCTCAATCATGATTTTTTGATCATCAGGGTGTGTTAAATAACAGGGATCAATAATCGCTGGCTGAGCCGGATCTGCCGACGCCAGGGCAATATATCCCCGACTCTTTGGATACAATGCACATGCATGCAAACTGTACCCGTAGCCATACACATACTTACGCCCATGATCCTGTAATTTAGCCGGTAAAAAATGCAACTGGATATCAGGCTCAGCACTGGCATAAGAGCTTTTAATAAAGCCGCCAGCTTCGGCGATATTGCTGGTTAGCATCCCCTGACGTTTACGCCAGTAGTGATACGCCGACTTCAACCAAACAGGTATCGCATTAAGCGCTAAACCGTAACCTTGCGAATTTTTGCACTCATGTTGGATAATGGCATCCAGATGATCTTGCAAATTCTGGCCAACACCCGGCAAGTCAAATACCGATTTAATGCCCAGATTTTGAAGTTGTCGTTTGGGGCCAATACCAGACAACATCAATAATTGTGGTGAATTTATAGCCCCTGCACAAACAATCACTTCCTTGCGTGCGTTTAGCTGAATTGCTTGCTGACCACTTTTAAGCTGCACACCAGTGGCAACTTGTTGTTCGATCAGGATCTTCTCGACCAGCACTTGCGTCATTATAGTAAGGTTAGTGCGATCTTGAATGGGTGCGAGATAGGCCTTAGCCGCAGAACAACGCTGTCCTTTGGTTTGCGTTACCTGATAAAAACCCAGGCCTTCGCGGTCTAACTGGTTAAAGTCAGCAACCAGATCTAAGCCCATTTCCCTTGCTGAATGCACAAAGCTCGTTGATAGCGGACTGGTATAACGCAGTTCAGTTACCGACAACGGTCCGCTATCACCGTGCCAGCGCGGATCGCCCTGCGCATAGGATTCAGACTTTTTGAAATAAGGCAGAACATCTTGCCACCCCCAACCACTAGCGCCCATCTGTTTCCATTGCTCATAGTCATTTTGACTGCCGCGGATATAACACATCGCGTTAACCGAACTGGAGCCACCCAAGGTTTTTCCTCGCGGCCAATATAAGCAACGCTGGTTAAGTTGTGCTTGTGGGGAAGTGGAGTAATTCCAGTTTAACCCTTTTATATGAGCTAAAGCAGCTAAACCAAAAGGAATATGAATAAAAGGATTGGTATCTTTTGAACCTGCTTCAAGCAAACATACCAAGTTATGTTTATCTGCAGATAATCTGGCGGCTAACGTGGCTCCTGCTGAGCCACCACCGATAATAATATAATCAAATGAAAGCGGACCTGTCTGCTGCATTGTTGCGCTCCCAGTCCCAAGGCGCGGCTTATCCCGAACTCAGGTTAGTTAATCAACAAGACCTTTGGGCATGGTATCACGCACTTCTTTCCAAATTTTACCGCTTTCTATACCGTAATTTCTGACTAATACAGGAACCGCTTCAAAGTCGCCTTTATCGGCCAACTCGCTCAATTGGGCATAAAACTCACGGCTTAACTTACGCGAACTTTGGTGGGAAAAATAATATCCGCCAATCCGCGAATACAGCCCGCGGAAACCATTCATTAATAAAACATAGATGTAGTTACCGGACGCCATCGCAATATCATGGTTTATCCGGTAATCAAATTCAGCGAAAGCCTGGCCATCTTCAGGTACATCCATAAAGCCTTTTAACGCTTCTATTACCTTATCCGGATCATTCTTGATTGCGCCGCGAATAAAAATAGCGCTGACACTGGTGCGGGCAGCAAGCAAATTATTAATTAGCTCAGGAATGCCCTCTTCGTCCAATCGGGCTAGCGTTTCGAGAATATTCAGACTGGAGGTTTCCCAGAAATTATTCACTTTAGTGGGTTTGCCGTGCTGAATGGTTAACCAGCCATCTCGGGCCAGCCGTTGTAAGACTTCGCGTAATGTTGTTCGAGTCACGCCGATGAGTTCTGACAATTCACGTTCAGCGGGAAGAATAGTGCCGGGAGGAAAACGCCCACTCCATATTGACTCTACAATATATTCTTCCGCAAATCCTGCCGGGCTTTGAGCTTTATATATCATCTGAACTGCCACACTTAATTATTATTTTATCCACTGATTGTACCAGATGAATTTCTGCGGAAACAATGCTTGTTTACTTATCCCTGCAAATTAGCCCTATTTTTTTAACATATCCACGGAATTCTCCGATTTATTAGTGAAATTTCAATACTTTCCGTTCAGATTCTTTATCGATTCTACTTGCAATTTATCGCGACAGCTTTTACAACATACCCAGTCTTATTAAGTATAATAATTAAGGATGCTACTCAATGCAGCAATCTATGGCTTCGGCTCTATTCAAAAACTTTCTTGGGCAGGCACCTGGCTGGTACAAAAAGTTTATTATTGCCTGTTTGATTTTAAATCCGGTTATATTTCAAATTAATCCCTATATCGCAGGTTGGGCGCTGGTGTTGGAGTTTATTTTCACCCTGGCGATGGCGTTAAAATGTTATCCCCTGCAACCAGGAGGTCTGCTGGTTCTCGAGGCTGTAGCCATTGGCATGACCTCGCCAAATCATATTAAACTTGAAATTGTCACTAATATTGAAGTTGTATTGCTACTAATTTTTATGGTGGCGGGGATCTTCTTTATGAAAGATTTACTGCTGCATCTATTTACTCGCCTGCTGATCAAAGTCAAAAGTAAAGTATTACTGTCGTTAGCCTTTACCTTTGCCGCAGCGTTCTTATCGGCTTTTCTTGATGCCTTGACTGTGGTGGCGGTTATTATCGCTGTTGCCACCGGCTTCTATAGTATTTACCACAAAGTGGCCTCGGGTAAAGATTATCATCACGATCATGACCATACCCATGATGAGAACGTTGCCAGCCTTAATCGTGATGATCTGGACGCATTTCGCGCTTTTTTACGTAACCTGATGATGCATGCTTCGGTAGGTACTGCATTAGGTGGTGTAATGACCATGGTTGGTGAACCACAAAACCTGATCATTGCCGATAAGGCGACCTGGAATTTTATCGAGTTTTTTATGCGTATGTCGCCAGTAACTGTGCCGGTATTATTTTGCGGATTGCTTACCACAGTATTGCTGGAAAAATTCAAATGGTTTGATTATGGCGCCATGCTCCCGGACAACGTAAGACGTATTCTGACCGACTACAGCATCACTCTGGATAAAGAGCGCAGCAAGCAAGAAAATATTAAGTTGGTCGTACAGGGCTTAATCGCACTGTGGCTGGTGATCGGATTAGCGCTACATTTAGCCGCCGTCGGCTTAATTGGCTTATCCATTATCGTGTTGGCAACCTCTATGTGCGGCATTGTTGACGAACATCAGTTGGGGCCTGCCTTTGAAGAAGCCCTGCCCTTTACCGCGTTGTTATGTGTGTTCTTTGCTGTAGTGTCAGTTATCATCGACCAGAGCCTGTTTACGCCGGTTATTGAATGGGTATTAACCTATGAAGGTAAAACGCAACTGGTGATGTTTTATCTGGCCAACGGATTATTATCCATGGTCAGCGATAATGTGTTTGTTGGCTCTGTGTATATTAATGAAGTTGCCACTGCACTAAGCAAAGGCGAAATTACCCGTGATCAATTTGACCTGTTGGCTGTAGCGATTAATACCGGTACTAACCTGCCCAGTGTAGCCACACCCAATGGACAAGCCGCATTCTTGTTCCTGTTAACCTCTGCTCTGGCACCATTGCTGCGATTGTCTTACGGCAAAATGGTTTATATGGCCTTGCCCTATACCATTGTTTTAACTCTGGTTGGCCTGGCTGCTACCTATTTCGGATTACATGACTTAACTGACTGGTTGTATCAGATGCACCTGATAAACCATCACGATCCGTCACAAATGGCGACACCGTTAAGCCATTAATCTTAATACAACGTCACTGCGGAAAATAATAATGCTAAGAAATATCGCAATCTGGCCAGAACACGCAGCAGCATGGAAGCTGCTGTTTATCTCGACGCTAGGACTGGAATTAGCTGCACTGTATTTTCAATATGTCATGGACTTGGCTCCTTGCATTATGTGTATTTACCAGCGTACCGCGGTATTTGGCATTATGCTCAGTGCCTTGGTGGGAATATTTCTAAGTCAGAATATCCTGTTTCGGCTGGTTGCCCTGACCGGTTGGGGAGTCAGTGCTATTTGGGGAACCCTGATTGCCTACGAGCATGTGGATATCCAAACTGCCGCCAACCCATTTTTTGCCAGTTGTGAGATTGTGCCAAACTTTCCAAGCTGGTTAAAACTGCATGAGTGGGTCCCGCAGATTTTTGCCGCAACAGGGGACTGTGGTGATATCGACTGGCAATTTATGCAAATGAGTATGCCACAATGGATGATGGCAATCTTCGCCGCTTACAGCCTTGTCTGGGCGCTGGTATTGGTCATTCGACTAAGCGTCGAGCACAAAATCTAATCTGATTTGACAGGATCGCCCGCGATCCTGTTTTTTAGTCAATATCGTTCAGTGGCCAGATAGCAATATAGTTTTCAAATTCATCCAGGTTGACCTGCCCTTCATAAATTGTCTTACCTCTTACCGACATGCCGGCTTTATGCATAGCCGTCTTCTTTTGCCTATTCAGCAATGGGTGCCAAGCTGGCAATCCCCGGCCTTCATACAAACGACGGTAACTGCAACTGGGCGGCATAAAGAAAATATCTTTCAGATTATCTTTGGTCAGCTTGACACAATCCGGCACAAAGTCAGTTCTGTGCTCATACTGGGAGCAACTGCAAGTTTTGGTGTTCAGTAAATCGCAGACAATATTGGTAAAATGTACCCGTTCACCTTTGAATACCACATCGGTGGGCTGCATATCCCCTTCGTCGTCATCAATAAACTTGTGCAGGCAGCATTTCCCGCAACCGTCGCACAACGATTCCCATTCATTTTCTGTCATTTCAGACAGGGATTTTGTTTCCCAAAAGGGCAATTGTGACATATGGCAGTTCCTGTCAACTCGCCTGGATATTCGAGTTTATAATCCGGCTTTAATTTGATCGGCCAGAATTCCCACTGCGCTACCAAAATAAGTGGAACGGTTCCAGTGCATCAAGGTGTGAAAATTATTGTAAACCAGATAAATACGCCCATTTTCATCATCTGGAACAATCAGGCTGGCGGGAATATTGCGCGTAGGCAAATCGCTGCCGTCATAGCGGCGCACCCCTAACTTTTGCCATTCATGCAACGGCTTCATTTTATCAGTTTCCAAACCTGCTAATTGCAAATCAAAACCACTCGGGATTTGGACTTGACGTCCCCATGTCTGGCTATTGTCCCAACCTTCCAGCTTGAGGTAATTAGCGATAGACGCAAACACATCTGCCTTGTTCTGCCAGATGTTTTTCTTGCCGTCGCCGTCGCCATCCTGTGCGTAGCTTAAAAATGATGTCGGCATAAACTGGCTTTGCCCCATTGCGCCTGCCCAGGAACCGACAAATTGGTCTTTTTCAATATGACCTTCCTGCAAAATTTGCAGTGCAGCAAAAAGTTGTTTTTTAAACATGTCTTCGCGGCGCCCTTCATAGGCCATGGTAGTCAAAGCAGAAATAACCGGGAAGTTACCCATGATTTTGCCAAAATTACTCTCATTGCCCCACAGCGCCACAATAAAGCGAGCCTGAACGCCATATTTGTCGGCTATCTGTTCGAGTAATACTTTATTGTCCTGATATTTCTGGATCGCCTGTTTGACTTTCCAGTCAGGTAAACGAGTGGATAAATAGCGATCAAGAGTCAATTTAAACTCAGGCTGGTTTTTATCTGCCTTAACCGAACGCTGATGAAATTGAACATTTTCAAAGGCCATATCAATCAGTTCCTGGCTAAATCCCTTCTCGATGGCCTCTGCTTTTAAACTTTGCACATATTCGTCAAAACTCGGTTTTGCCTGCACTACAGAACAGAAAAGGATGGTAGCGATGGCTAAAATTTTCTTCATAATGATGTACCCTGATTTGACAAGTTATGTCGGTGGAGTAAATTTTCAGTTGGTGGGGGGAGCTGCAAGTAATAGCCCTTATCGGTCAATTCCTGCCTGACTTTATCCGCATCGCTGATGGCCAGCTTCCGATCTTCCTTCAGTGCCAGCATCATCACAAATAACGGTTTACCAAACGAGGCTAGCAATACTTCCGGTACGGCAGAAAAATCATCGCGCTTTAGTACAAACAAATAGGTTTCGGGTTTTCTACTACTTTTATATATCGCGCACAACATAACAACTCTCGACTTAACAGGCGAGCATTACCCCGCCTCGGGACAACCCTCATCTTTTGATAATGCTATTTTAGCACCAACCACACGCTCAATCCCGCTTAATAGCAATTCGCCGCGCCAGCCCGACAATAAATCCGGCAACAAGCCTTTTTCCCTTGTTTCGTCGAGTTTGAACCATAACCATTGCAATAATTGATTAATCTGTTTTTTAGAACCTAATACTTCAACCGGAATTTGCTGATTTTCAGCAACCTGCTGACACATTTCTCGCAACGATTGTGCAATACCCTTGTAGGCAGCAAAATCGACCAGTCGTTCCACTCTGGGAGGATAATCACTTTCGGTAACGTCATTAAGCAGGGCGAGGATCTGTTCACCATTACGGCGGATCTCCTGAGGACTTAATCCCACCACCGCATGTAGCTCACTCTTATTACTAGGCTGCCTTTTCGCCAGATTCAATAAATTAGGTTCTTTAACCACAAAATTAAGAGCCAGGTTGCGTTTACGCGCCTGTTCCAGCCGCCACGCCGCCAGTTTCTGTAAAGCTGCCAACGGCTTACCTGATAGTTGCCAGCTGTTTTTTATATTAAGATAGGTTAACGAAACAGGTAGTGAACGCTGCTTTTTAATAGCTAACAACCGAATTTCTTCAAATACCCAATCCAGCCTTTGTTTATCTTCAACTTGTTGTTTTAATTGCGGATAAAGCTGATATAGATAAAGCACATCATTAGCCGCATATTCCAGTTGTTGAGGGCTTAGCGGGCGTGCCAGCCAGTCTGTGCGCGACTCGCCTTTATCCACTTGGATATCAAGCATGATTTCAACCAGTTTGGCATAACCCAACATTGGGCCGATATTGACAATGCTGGCGGCAAACTGGGTATCAAAAACAGGCTCGGGCATGATGTTCAGCGCGGTCTGGAATGTTTCCAGATCTTCCGAACAGGAGTGCAATATTTTCACCACGTCGGGAGCAATCAGTAACGTGACTAGTGGTGATAAGTCTGTAACGGCAACGGGATCGATGAGAACCAGTCGTTCACCATCATAGATCTGAATTAATCCGAGTTGCGGATAAAGTGTGCGCGTTCTGACGAACTCGGTATCGACTGCAATGGCTTTTTTGTGTAATGCCTGCTGGCAAAACTCGGCGACTTGCGCATTATTATCTAAATATTCGTACAACGTCCTTACCCGAATAAAAACCGGCCCTTGCCGGTTTTTTCCATTATCTGCCTATGCGTTAATCCCGTAATTCCCGACGCAGAATTTTCCCTACGTTGGATTTCGGAAGCTCTTTTTTAAATTCTACCATTTTCGGTACTTTATAACCGGTGAGATGCTCCCGGCAATGAGTAATCACTTCAGCTTCAGATAACTCATCGTTTTTGCTCACCACAAACAGTTTTACCACTTCACCGGAGGCTTCATTGGGCACTCCCACTGCCGCCACTTCCATAATATCCGGGTGCATAGCCGCAACATCTTCGATTTCATTGGGAAACACATTAAAGCCGGACACCAGGATCATGTCTTTTTTGCGATCCACTATATAGAAAAAGCCTTTTTCATCACAAGTGGCAATATCCCCAGTTGCCAACCAACCGTCATTGAGAATTTCGCTGGTCGCTTCCGCACGATTTAAATACCCGACCATCACTTGCGGACCTTTAACATACATTTCGCCCGGTTCACCCATAGATACTTCGTTACCCTCATCATCCAGTAACTTGATATCGGTTGAAGGAGCCGGCAGTCCTATTGATCCGTTGTATTGCGTCATACTAGGAGGATTAACCGTCACCAACGGAGAGCATTCGGTCAGTCCGTAGCCTTCAAGCAATACGTGTCCGGTCAATGCTTCCCATTTTTCCGCCACACTGCGCTGCACCGCCATGCCGCCACCCAAGGCAAATTTAAAGTTACTAAAATCCAGTTCCTTGAAGCCCGGAGTATTGAGCAAACCGTTAAACAATGTGTTCACCCCAGTCATCACGGTAAAGGGGTATTTAGCCAATTCTTTAACAAAACCGGGCATATCGCGAGGATTGGTAATCAGCAAGTTCTGACAGCCAAATTTAACAAAGGTCAGACAGTTAGCCGTTAATGCAAAGATATGATAAAGCGGCAACGCGGTCACAATAAGCTCTTCACCACGCTTGATCGCCGGTCCGATTATGGCAGCGACCTGTTCAAGGTTGGCCAGCAAATTACGGTGAGTGAGCATGGCACCCTTGGATACACCGGTGGTTCCGCCGGTGTATTGCAAGAACGCCAAACTGTCGCCATTCAGATCCGGACGAGTGTAAGTCTGTTTTGCGCCCTCAGCTATCGCATCCACAAACAGAACGGCATTATCCAGTTTAAATGACGGGACCATTTTTTTGATGTATTTAACCACAAAATTAACCAGCAGACGTTTGACTAACGGCAACATATCGCCCAACTGGGTGGTAAAGACCTGGCTAACCTGAGTCTCTTCAATCACTGCCGCCAGCGTGTGCGCAAAATTATCCACAATCACTATGGCTTTGGCATTGGAGTCGACGAGTTGATGCTTTAATTCACGCGCTGTATATAACGGATTTACGTTCACAACTGTCATACCCGCACGCAGAATTCCGAAAATCGCCACCGGATTCTGCAACAAGTTGGGCATCATCACCGCAACAGAATCACCTTGCTGCAACCCCTGATTTTGCAGATAAGCGGCAAACTGACGGGACAATTTGTCCAGCTGGTTAAACGTCAGCGTTTGTCCCATATTGATAAAGGCCACTTTATCACCGAACTCTTCAACGCTTTGTTCAAGCACATCAACCAGAGAAGGGACGCAATCAGGATCGATTTCGTGAGGAACTGAAGACGAATAGCTATCTAGCCAAATTTTTTCCACATGGCCTCCTAATGTAGGCGTTATTATTATTTTGGGGTAAATATAGACAGAATGTGTCAAATACGTAAATGTTGTAAGGATCGGGTTATCTTAACCAACCGCGAAGCAAAGATAAATGCTGTTTAGAGCAATATTGCCTATAACTAATCTATTTTCGCTGCAAAATTGCTCAAATTCAGCAATTTATAAATTGCACGATTTTCTCACCAACAGCAAATGGATGTTCCATATGTAAATGGTGTCCCCCCGGACAGGTACAACTGGTTAAATTGGTTACCCATTGTTGGCGATGCTGAAAATTAACTTTCAATTTTTCAAATCCGTTTTGGCCAAGAATAACTAACATTGGAGCCTTGATGGCATGCATAAATGCTTTAGCCTGATCTTCGGTTACGCGCATTGATGAAATGGTACGCAAGCGCCGATCAGTGCGCCAACGCAACTCGCCGCTGCTATCATCCAGATTACGGCTGACCAGTAACCGTGCGGCTTCAGTAGAAACATCTCCGGCCACTTTTCGAGCCTGCACTGCCTGTCGTAATGTGGCTGGATGACGAGCGGGTTTGCTGTCCACTTCCAGGCGACTCACAATAGAGTCTCTAAGCTGTTGCGGGCTGGATTCGACTTCTTTGCTCAGCGGCCCAAAAGATTCCATCACTACCAGTTTGCTGACTCGCTCGGGAAAACAACTGGCATACATCGAGGCGACAATTCCGCCCAACGAGTGGCCTAACAAAATAACTTCAGACCACTGGTTTAGCTCCAATAACTGATGTAAGTCCTGTACCCAGTCAACCAGATGATAATTGGCATCGGGACTACGATGTTGGCTCAAGCCGTGCCCCGCCATATCTAGCGCAATCAGATGATAATCGGTTAAAAACGGCGCAAGCGGAATAAAGCTGGCGGCGTTATCCAGCCACCCATGCAATGCCACTACCAAAGGTTTGGAAGCATCTCCAAATTCCAGTGCAGACAAGTTGATATGAGGTAGTTTAAAGCTGATTTCATGCATAGTGTAAGCGCTTATAGTAACTGATAAAGTGAAATGACTACTACAACTGACAATAAAAATGCGGCAATAAATTGCCGCATTTAAAATCATTAGCAGGATTCAGTTTGCCACAACCGGCAATCTTTTTCCGCTCCTGTTAGTCCAATATCCGTCGATCTGCATGATGTTTATTCGAACCCAGCCCCTTTGGCTGCTCCACTCTCGGGTTAGTATTCACGCGAGGACGCACAGGTTGCGGGCCGCTGGTGCCGGGTTTGTCGTTATCGCGGATGATGACCCGTTGATGATAAGGCCATATACCACCGCGGTAACCCCAACCATACCAACCGCCCCAGTATGAACCGGGCCACATAGACATGGACACGCTGGTCACATTCATCTGGCTTCTTACATCCCACATATAATAGCTGCTGGCCTGCAGCGCCGGATAAGTATATTTATGTTCACCCACCAATCCGGATTCCGTGCCTTTTACCTGACCCACAAAACTAATACTGCGGCCGGTTTGATAAATCATCGGATCGAGGAAGCTGTCTACATAGACTCTAAAACGCCCTACACTCTGATCTGATTGAGCCGGACGACCGTTACTTTTTAAATCATGATGGACAATTTCCAGCAAGGTACTATCAGCCTTATTCTCGACGCTGGCAATAACACCTCCCCAACGGGCATTCTTTCCTACGTTAATTTGAGGATTCGACATCACTTGCTGGTAGGTGACTAGTTGCTGTCCTTCGGCTACCTTTAGACTATCCGGTACAGATGCACAGGCAGATAACATCAGTACAGCGATTAGTAGGGGTATTTTTTTTAACATATTATCCTCACAACGAAATCGGTTTATCAGCATTGTTGATTATGCATAGACTCAACTGAACAATAACTGAATTCATCACAGTGCTACAGTAAAAAATCCGTATGAACGGTCAAAACGGATATTACACGTAGGTATCAACACCCAATGACTGATGGATTTCACTGCGCAATCCTTCACGTTGTAATGTTTGATAGGCATTGATTGCCTGGCGGTTTTTGGAGGCAGGCTGATCATAAATAGCCTGTTGCTGACGAAACTTGTCAGCATCTTCGAACGCCTGGGTATTTCCCTGACGAATAACAACCTGACTGCGGGGGAGCTGGGTGACTTTTTGCTGTTGCTGCTGTTGACGTGCCTCAACGTCCCGCTGCGGTTCACGAACCGGCGGATTTGAAGCTAACGCATTTTGTGATGCAACTAAAGAGGATTCAATTTCCACTTAACACAAATTCCCGAAATCTAGTTTTTTACTATTCCAGCTACCATTTATCCTGAACCAGGTTGGTAGGGACAACAACAGATTTTTAGCAAACCTGCTTCGATGTATTCTACCATCTGGGGCATATGAGGCAAGAATCGTTCCGTTTTTTCCTCTATTTATCACGCCCCGGCAACTTCTTCCAGGTCACTTTATCACGCAGGTAAACAGGTTGAATTTGATCAACCTCCAGGGCTTGTCCCTGCTCTATTGCCTGTTGTGCAAGTTTAAGCATATAACGGGCATCAGGATAGAGAATGTCGCTACAAAACTGAAGGCGATGCTGCAACATCAGTTCAGGATAAGCCTGCCAACCGGTTCCCACTCCTGCCAATTTAGAATTACCATTAAGTGCCGGAAGAATGATCTGCGTTACGGCATCATCCGGTGGCAAGACTTGCTCTTCCCCCGTCAACACCATGACTCCGTTTTGCAATTGATAATGACCGATATACACTTCGTCCATTCTGGCATCTGTGGCTGCAATCACCTCTTTGGCATCGTGAAGCTGATATGCCTGTTGTGCCATCGCCGCCAAAGTAGAAAGCCCCACCACAGACAAGTCTGTCCCCAATGCCAGTCCCTGAATCATCCCCGTTGCAATACGCACCCCGGTAAAACTTCCAGGCCCACGACCAAATCCCAGATAATCCAGTTGTTGCAGTTTAATACCCGCTTCAACCAGTACCTCGTCTACCATGGGCAACAATCGCTGGCTATGTTGTTGGGGGCATATTTCATAACGATAGTATTGCGAATCATCAAATTGCAGGGCCACAGAACAGGCTTCGGTAGAGGTATCGATAATCAAAATATTCATGTAGTAACGGTTTCCTGCTGATGAATTTGCTCTAAAAATGCCAATGCTTTGGATAAGGTTCGGGTTCGGTGCATATCCGGTAAACTGGCCAAAAAGATTTTACCGTAGTCACGGGTCACCAGTCGATTGTCACATATTACCAGCACACCTTTATCCCTGGCATCCCGGATTAAACGTCCTGCCCCTTGCTTCAAAGCGATGACGGCTTGCGGTATCTGAATTTGGGCGAAGGGGTTACCGCCGCTATTGCGGCAATCTTCAATTCTTGCCTGTAATAACGGGTCATCCGGCGAAGCGAAAGGCAGTTTGTCGATTAATACGCAGGTCAAATCGTCGCCGCGCACGTCCACGCCTTCCCAAAATGCACCGGTGCCAAGCAGTACTGCATTATCACTTTGGATATAGGCTTCGAGTAAGGCTCGTTTACTGGTGGTGCCTTGTACCAGTACCGGATTGCTGATTTTGTCTTCTAATAACCCGGCAATCTGGCGCAACATTGCGTGACTGGTAAAGAGCAAAAAACAGCGGCCACGGCTGGCTTTAATCACCTTCAGAGCAATGTCCAATAAAACGTTTTTCATTTCTCTGGAGCTTGGCTCAGGCAAAAATCGCGGCACGCAAAGCATTGCTTGTTGCGGATAATCAAACGGGCTGCCTAAAGATAATGTATCGGCACCATTGAGGCCCATTTGACGGGTAAAATGATTGAAGCCACCGTCTACCATCAAGGTCGCGGAGGTAAATACCCAACCCCGCTTAGGTTCGGCAATAAAATCGGCAAATTTCTGCGCGATACTCAAGGGCGTCATATGCAAGGTGATATGTCTGGGTGTGGTTTCATACCATAGACTCACACCTTTTTGTTGTACATCAAGCAGAATCTTCAGCGTGCTACGGATCTGGATGCAGCGTTCCATAATATTATCCAGATCCTTGTCGCGGCCTAAATGCAACTTCACCACTTCATAGAACTGATTCAAGGTATCGGATAATCGACTGACCTGACTGGCAATTTCGGAGCGATTTAACTGCTCGCGCCAGTTACCTTTCTGTGGCTGCTCGGGGTAGAAAATACGTAAATCGGCGCTGATCATTTTCAGCTTGTCAGCCATTTTGGATAACTGCTCGGCATCCTTAAGGCTGGTACGATAGACAATATCGGTATCACGGCACATATCATGGATTTGCCGGGTCGACATGGATTCACCAAAATACTGGCTGGCAATATCCGGGATCTGGTGCGCCTCATCAAACACAATTAAATCAGCCTCGGGAATGAGCTCACCAAAACCGGTGTCCTTTAACGCCATATCGGCAAAAAATAAATGGTGGTTTACCACCACTAAATCGGCCACCAGCGCTTTTGCCCTAGCCTTGATCATATAACAATCTTCATAGTCCGGGCATTCTTTGCCCAAACAGTTATCGATAGTCGAGGTCACGAAGGGCAACACCCGGGCGTCTTCCGGAATGGTTTTTAACTCGCCTATATCTCCTGTTTTGGTGCTGTTGGCCCACTGTCTGACCTGAGTCAATTCAGCCAGGGTGTTCTTTTCCAATAATGTGGTATTACTGCTGTGCTGTTGCAAACGATGTAAACATAAATAATTGGAACGCCCTTTTAACAACGCCACTTTTTTATTGGAATCCAGCGCCTGTTTAACCAAAGGTAAATCACGATGAAATAGTTGTTCCTGCAGGTTTTTGGTGCCGGTAGAAATGATGGCTTTTTTATCACTCAGCAAGGCTGGCACCAGATAGGCAAAAGTTTTACCGGTGCCAGTTCCGGCTTCAACTACCAGCGCAGTGCGGGTCGAAATCGCCCGCCCTACTGCCACCGCCATTTCGGTTTGTGCCTGACGCGGAATAAAACCCTCGATGGCTTCTGACAAATGACCTTGTTTGGCGAAAGCTTGCTTAATGGTTGGCATGGCTAAGGTCAACGTTATGAATCGGGACAAATATTTGCATTATGTGTGGCGATAGCCCTGTTTTAATGGGTTGATATAAATAAATGTTGATCCACAAAAACGGCAATGTGGATAGCAAAGCTGCCGTTTATACAAGATATTCAACCAAACGACCAGAGGTAGACGCATCAAAGCCTATTTAAATGAACGAATCTTTCTGTCAACTCAACGCATTTTAATATAAAAGTCATAGTTGTTGGGGTAGGATTTCGGCGCTTTTTCAACTTTTACTGATATCAAGGACGTTATGCTGAATAAATCTCTTTTCGCCGCCATTTTTTGCGCTCTAGTGGTGCTTTTATCTGTATTCTTCTGGCCACAACAACAGATTGAGCGCCATAACAATAATACGGTGATCCTGTTTTCGCTGGATGGCTTCCGTTTTGACTATCTGGATAAATATTCTGCCCCCAATCTTAACAAATTGGCTGCGTCCGGCGTGCGGGCCGAGAAAATGCGGCCCGGCTACCCTTCCGTTACCTTTCCCAATCATATCAGCCTGGTAACTGGTAAATATCCTGCCCACCACGGCCTGGTTCACAATACTTTTTACGATCAACCGCTGGATGATATCTACAAAATGGGTAAAGCAGCCCAAAATCCCGACTGGTTACAAGCCACACCTTTATGGGTATTGGCCGAACAACAGGACGTGCGCAGTGCCACCTTCTTCTGGCCGGAATCCGATGCAAAAATACAAGGCACTCTGCCCAGTTATTATTTTCACTACGATAAAGCTACGCCTTATCAGCAGCGCATTGATCAGATTATTGACTGGCTAAAACTGCCCGACGACAAGCGCCCTGCCTTTATCGCCAGCTATTTTTCGGCGGTGGACACCGCCGGACATAAATATGGCCCTGACTCCCCGGAAGTCGCCGAGGCCGTTGCCATGGTCGATAGTTATATTGGTCAGTTGAAACAGCGTATTGATCAGGAAACCGGTTTGCCGGTGGATTTAATTGTAGTGTCCGATCACGGCATGCGTCAGATAGAAGCTCAACACCAACTTAAATGGCAAAACTGGCCGGGGCTTGAACATTTCAAAGTGGTGGATAGCGGCACCCAGTTAATGTTATATGCCAAGCCAGACACGACGATAAGTGATATTAATATTACTGAACAACGACTCATCAAAACCGCCAACGAACGTTATACCACCTATCGAAAAGGTCAGTTTCCGGCTGAACTGCATTACAACGATAATGACCGAATAGCAGATATTGTACTGGAAGCCATTCCGCCAGCCTTCTTTCCGCATACCGGTAAGGAATACTTAGCTATTGGCGGTGCACACGGCTTTAACCCCTATCAGGTACCGGAAATGGGAGCGCTGTTTATCGCCAACGGCCCACATTTTAAATCCGGTTTGGTGATCGACGAATTCGATAATGTGAATGTGTTTCCGGCCATAATGGATATTTTAAACCTGACCAGTCCAGATGATATTGATGGCAAGTTAAACGTGTTAAAACCGGCAATGCGTTAAGGTGATTTAGCGACGAGTATCGAACTTAGGGCTACGAGCTAAAAACAACCCGTAGCGCTGTTGTCTGGATTGACCGAACTAGAGTAGTCGAAGGGTGGCTGTGTTGCGATTTTGATTCTAGGAAAAGGTGACAAACCTTTTTGCATGAAGTCTACTTTTTCTTATTTGCGTTGTTTGCTCATTATAAGCGCACCCACAAAGACAAAATATAATTACACCAGCCATAAGAAGTATGTCGATTATAGTATCCATGCTCTCCCCTATTTGAGCTGCAAGCGCTTTGCCAATGACAAGGTTTTGGGGAGCATTTATCCCATTTGCGTTGTTTGCGGCGAAATTAGGGCAACTTGTTAGGTATTATTGTAGTTTACGAATCGAGCGTAATTTTCTACAACTTGACAAATTCTTTCCGGATCCACGCCATGAAGTTTCTGATGTTTTTCTAATGGCGATTCAAATCCATAGTCACTTTCCATTTTCACAATCAGCTCGTCTTCATTTAAAGTTTTAATATGGTCTTTAATCAAGTAGCCTTTGGGTAATGAGCTTGATGGGCTGTTACCAACTTTGCTATATAAAACACCGTCTTTTATTTCCCAAGAATTATCGTAGTAATCAAGTTTGGCTTTACCCGTTCCATCTATCGAAACAGCGACAACACATTTACGGCCGTTGCGAGTAAAGCCAAGTTGGCTATATTCGTAATTCCCTGATCCGTAGTCTTTGAGGTGCCATACACCAACTATAAGTTCTTCTGGTGGTTTAACTTTGACCGTCTCGGTGGAGCTGCACCCGACTACGATAAACGACAAAAAGATAGTAAAAATGAGATTTGTCAAGCTTCCTCCTTAACGCCTCAATTTGGGGAAATTGCGAGTGTTTTGCCACGAAGTGGTAGCGAGTAATTTTCCCAGATCAGCTTGCTGGCTGAACAACATTGGCTTGTTAGAGGTTGCTAGTGACATATAACACCAGTAATAGTGACAAAATCCCAAACACAAACCAATTTCCATATTTCTTAACTTCCAACGATTGTTGTTCAGTAATTAACGTCATTGGCAAAGTTGCCAACTCCCAAACTGAACAAACTAACCAAATTACAGGGAACAGCAACAGGTAGTACGGATTATTAAATAAGTTAAACAGGTAAAAACAAAGTCCGGCACCTACAAGCTTTACAACTGTGGGCCAAGCGTTTTGCCAGCCGAATCGATACTTTGAATGAACACAACTCAATGCGCCACAAAATTTACATTTAGAAGGAGTGTCAGAACCTGACCAAAGTTTTGACCAAAAACCAACTCCCTTTTTACCGCAACTTGGGCAGGTAAACATTGCGACCTCTAACGCTTCAAAAAGTAGGTGCGCGTTTTTTGCGCATCCTTGTTGCTTGACTTGTTATATTTATTATTCATCCATCTCTCTATAAGCAAAGGGAACCCAACGACCAACGTTAATACTAATGCCACCAAGTATTCTTGATGCGAGACAAGAGGCTCTTCGTATATTTGAAATACAAACAAAAATGAAAAGAACAAATAAACTAAAACTACCCCATTCAAAAGCAAACTAGTCTGCTTTACGCAATAAATCACATAACCAACGAATACCGCTATAGCTAACCCTGCCTGTACACAATAGTTGATTGGAAATCCAAAATTTGAGGAGACTATTAATCTCTCTAATGCAATCCAACCGAAGGCTAATGCATAAAAAACTCGATATATTTTAGCTAGCACTTTGCCTATCCCAGTAAATATAACGATTTAGCTCAACGGCGCGCCTTTCAGCGTCCGATGCAGCTATTTGTTTTGTGTGTATCCGGCAGGGGAAACTGCCTGAACTTTCTGATAGATATTTTGACAATGACCTTCTCCCTGATCTGCCATCACCGCCGATGGGTGGACTTTCCTTACTTGAAGCGGGTTCGCTGTGTCCTCTGCAAGCTCGCTTCAGCGGCACCGCTAACGCTTAAAGCCTGCCAGAAATTGTTCAACCTCGCCAGTCGACTTTTGTCTTTAAACCGCTGTTTTAGAAACCCTGAATTCTATCCCTTTGACCATCTACTGGCGCGTCGGCGGCCCAAAACAACTTAATAGAAGGAAAAATCCCCGTATTCGTACCGGGTGAAATTCCTTCTTTCCTGATTTATTTTTTTAACGGTACTCTGCAAAGTTAATTAAATCAATGAGTTCAATGCACCGCCTCTAATGAGTCAAAAAACAAACAAGGCTTTTCACCCGCAAGTTTGTGGATACCCGCCTTCGCGAGTATGACATGATTTAATGATGACAAATTTATCCTTCAAATCCGTTCATCCTTCGACTACTCGTTCCTCGTGCCTGTCATGAGCCTGTCGAATGGCTCAGGACGAACGGTTTTGGTTTTACTGTTCCTTTGTAGTAAAAAAATCGTGTTCAGATTAGTAAATAATTATCTTGTACTTTCAGGCCATGGTTTTAAATAGCGACTCTAACTTTTAGCAGATAAATCTTCAGGCTCTCGTTAACACAACCAACAAATCTAAGTTTCTGCGCTAGCCTTTAAACTCACTACTATTGATTTATACGCCGGGGTGTTGCTCTTATCTGCCACACTGGCTAGCGGGATCAGATTGTTAGTTTCCGGATAATAGCTAGCCACATTGCCGCGCGGAATGGCATAACTGACCAGTCGATAACCGCGCTCGGTTTTACGCTGCTCTGCCCAATGGCTGGTAATATCGACCATTTGCCCATCAGTAAAGCCTAGTTGCTCAATATCTTGCGGATTGATAAATACAACTCGGCGCGTACCGGTAATACCGCGATAACGATCATTATCCGAATACACCGTGGTATTGAACTGGTCATGGCTGCGAATGCTCATCATCAACAAACAACCTGCTGGCACAATTACCGGTTCAATGGGATGTATCACAAAATTAGCTTTATGGTTGACCGTATTGAACTTGCGAGCGTCTCGTACTGCATTAGGCAACGGAAACTCACCCAATGCCTCGATACGTTGATTAAAATCCTCGAATCCCGGTATCACCTTGCCGATGTGCTCTCGAATACGGTGATAGTCATCGGCCAGCTCACGCCAACTAATTTGACTATCGACTAAACTGGCTTCGGCCATTTCCGCCACAATCCTGACTTCACTCAATAATTGATCCGATGCCGGGGGGATTTTGCCATGTGAGGTTTGTACCACCCCCATCGAGTTTTCTACTGTAACAAACTGGATACCCGTCGGTTGTTTATCCAGCTCGGTGCGTCCCAACGCAGGCAATAACAAGGCCGTTTTACCGGTAAAAAGGTGTGAACGATTGAGTTTGGTGGATATCTGCACGGTCAAATCGCAATTCGCCAGCGCCTGTTCGGTCAAGTCATGATCTGGCGTGGCCCGATAAAAATTACCACCTAATGCAATCAATACTTTAATTTGCCGTTGCTGCATAGCATGAATACATTCTACCGTATCAACGCCGTGTTCAGCGGGCGGTTTAAAACCAAACTCCTGTTCAATTGCATCAAGCAAGGACTGGGGCGGCTTTTCCCAAATGCCCATGGTGCGATCACCCTGCACATTGCTATGACCGCGTACCGGACACACACCGGATCCCGGTTTACCCAAATTGCCCTGCAACATTAAAAAGTTGGTGATCAACTGAATATTGGCCACAGCATTTTTATGCTGGGTCATGCCCATGGCCCAGCAAGCAATGGTTTTAGTTGATTCACAGGCTATTTGTGCTGCTTGTTCGATTAGCTCTCGGCTAACACCGCTGTGTTGTTCAATGTGTTGCCATTCGGTTTGTTCGATGTCCTGTTTAAACGCCTCAAAACCATTGCAATATTGTTGAATAAAATCATGGTCCAGCACCGGCTGGCCGGTTTTTTCTCTTTCCAGCAGGGATTTGCACAATCCTTTAACCAGCGCCACATCGCCATTAATGTTCACCGGTAAATGTAAATCTCGTAGCGCAGTGCCGCTTCCCAATACACCTGATACTTCCTGTGGATTTTTAAAGCGTTTTAGCCCAGTTTCATCCAAGGGATTAATAGTCACTATTTTTGCGCCATTACGTTTGGCTGCCTGCAAGCTGGTTAACATGCGGGGATGGTTAGAACCCGGATTTTGGCCGAAGACAAAAATCGCCTCGGCATTTTCTAAATCCTCCAGACTAACAGTGCCTTTACCTACACCTATGGTCTCACCTAGCCCGACACCACTGGATTCATGACACATATTGGAGCAATCCGGCAAATTATTGGTACCCAATTGACGCACAAACAGCTGGTACAAGAATGCTGCTTCATTACTGGTACGGCCCGAGGTATAAAATGCTGCCTGATTGGGTGAATCCAGTGATTGCAACTGCTTGCCGATTAGTTCAAAAGCCTCAGGCCAACTAATAGGCTGGTAATGAGTCGCCCCCGGAGCCAGTAACATCGGCTCAACCAATCGGCCTTGAGCATTTAGCCAACGATCCGGCTGCTGTTTGAGTTGCTCAATAGCGTGTTCAGAGAAAAATTGGTGGCCCACTTTTTTTCGGGTGGCTTCATCGGCAATGGCTTTCGCGCCATTTTCACAAAATTCGAATGTGGCTCTTTTGTGCAGCGGATCAGGCCAGGCACAACCGGGACAATCAAATCCCTCTAGTTGATTGGCTTGTAGTAACAGTCCTGCACCTTTTAACGGTCCTACTTTGGTGGCGGCATTTTGATAGGCACTAATCACCGCCGGCACGCCCGCCGCCCATTCTTTCGGAGCCGAAATATGAATGCTCTGAACCGGGGATGGCTGTTGTTGCTGTTCACTTTTTACTTGTTTGTCACTCATGGCAATACCCGTTGCTTGCCGCTGTAGAGGTTAAAACCACCGTTACCAACAAAACCGATCAGGGTGATATCCAGTTCTTCCGCCACCTGCACTGCCAAGCTGGAAGGTGCGCCAATGGCCACCACCATCTGGATGTGTAACATGGCGGCCTTTTGCAATAACTCATAACTGGCACGACCACTTAACAATACGCCAAACCCCGACGAGGGCTGCATCAGGACGTCCGAATAACGACCAAGCAATTTATCCATCGCATTATGACGGCCAATATCTTCACACACATCCACAATATGTCCCTGATGATCAAATAGAGCAATGGCATGGCTGCCGCCAGTTTGGTTGAAGAGCGGTTGCAGTTGTGCCAACTGCTCCGGCAAGGCTAATATTTGCCCGGCATGCAGTAATAATAGCTGTTGTACTGGCCCGTCGCTGCGTTGTTGATAAAGTTGTTCTATGCGTTGTTGACCACAAATACCACAAGCAGAATTGGACTCGAGCTGACGGCTAAACTCGACGCTATTAATATTCACCTCTGGACGCAGGGTGACAAGCAAAAGGTTAGAGAAGGGCTGCCTTGGCTGTTCTACCGCTTTTATATGATCGATTTGGGTTGCAGATTGCAGTACCCCACAGGTCAGCAATAATCCTGTTACCAAATTCTGATCATCACCCGGGGTGCGCATGGTACTGACAAATTCCCGTGTTCGGTATTCCCCGTCTTGCACATGACGTAAATGAATACTCAGCGGCTCTTCAATCGCCAGTTTATCCTGATGTTCAACAGACTCGCCGTGCTGAATACGACTGATATTAACGCCAATAACGCTTGTCACATCCAGTCCTGCTGGGTAGATTCGGCTAAAAACAACGCTCTATTGGTCAATTTATGCACCAGTTCAATCGGCACATAAGGAAGCGACAATGCACCGGATGCAACAATAACCTGCAAGTTGGCCACACCCAGACGGCGTTGTCCGGGCGACTGACTAAAACTAATTTTTTGCACCTTGAATAACGGAAATAAGGTTATTTTGTTGCCTAAAAATCCCCGTCTAACTGCAGCATATTCGCTATCAAACCATAATCCATAGCGTCGATAATACTGCAAAACAATTAAAAAAATTGGCATCAGCATCAATAGTCCTAACCACATTACAGGAACAAAAAATCCACCTATACCAAAGAATAAACCAAGCGGGATACACCAGAAATAACCAAACACTCGTGGCAGATAAGCGGAGTGGATTGATGCAAATGGCTGTTTTCCACCATCGGTAGCAAACACCCTACGACTGATATTTTGCCATTCATCCGGTGCCAGCATAGGGATCATAATATCTTTACTGGCCGCCATATTAAAATTAGCCGTACCGAATTGTTTAAAAGCAAGGGATACCCGATTTAGCAGCCGCGCAACAATATTCTGCGACACCTGGATCGACTGCACCTTATGTTTGGCCACCGAAATTTGCTGACGCTCCAGCAAGCCGGCGAAACGGGTTAACTTACTCTGATCATCAAACAGGCGGAAATTATAAAAGCGCAACAGCGCCGCTAATACCGAAAAGCCAATCACCACAGCTATTAGCAAAATCACCAAAACGACCACCGCCACAGTTTTGCCGTTTTGCAGTTCAATACCCAACCAGGCCATTACATGCTCGATTTCGGGAATTACATACAACTTGACCAGTTCACCAATGTCATCAATAAAAGGCATTAACGCTGCTACAAATACCAGCGCCATCAAATTAGTCAAACCGTATTTGGCCGCTTCCTTATTGGCCATCTGCAACACAAGCTCACCATTGCTATTAGCGTCAGTGATATCATCTTTTTCCACTTGGCTAGAGGTTTGGTCATCTTCTTTCTGTTGGCGGTTAAAGTTAAATATTGCCTGGCGGACATCCCTGGCAAAATTGCCACTGACACCGGGTAAATTTACCTCAGCTTTACTGGAACCGGCCGAATCAAAAATACAGTTAACCAGATTAAACGGCGCAAAATAGAATGGAATGGCGATATTGACATTCTGTACCCGCGAAAAACTCAGGTTAAGCCGCTGTTTTTTAAAAACACCCTGATCGACCAGGATTTCATTGTCCTGAATACAGAATTTGTAGTTCCACCAATACAACGCAGCAAACAGCACAATCAACAGCAATAACACCGGCAAAATAATGCTCAGCCAGAACAGCTTGTTATCAACCGAGGCTATAAACACCGCAATACCGGGTAATGCGGTCTGCAGCCCTTCTTTTAAAAAGCGTAAGGTGAATTTAACCATAAAGTAGGCAATAGCAACCGGTGATAGTCGCGTCCATTCTGTCGCTGGATTAACGGCGCTGAGCTTTTTTGGCAAGGTGTTATCAGCTGTCATTATTGATCTGCCCCTTGATGGATTGGTCGGGCTGCCATAAACCAGCTTTTTTCAGGACATGATGTTTGATCTGTTCTGCCCGCACGACCTCCAGCCCCGAAATTTTTAAATCCGCTCCCGCGCCTCCGGCGGTATAAAATTTCAAGCTGGACAGTCCCAGCTTTCGTTCAATGGGGCCGCGGTGAGTTTCCAGATGCTGGATACGATTAAAAGGCACAATAGTCACAGAGCGCCAGAACATGCCTTTTTTAAACAGAATATCCTGTTCACGCAAGCGCACACCTTTATAGGGATGACTGGCAAAAGCATGCCAATAATTCAATGCCATGAGCCCAATCACTAACCCCAGTGCAAGTTTAACCAGCAGGTTAAACGGTATATTCGTCACTAACAGGAATATCGTAATACCAACGAGCAAAATAGCGTTAAAAATAGTCGAACCCCAGAATGACTCCCAAGGTGCGTTGTCAGCCAGAGGCTCGTATGTTTGTAATTCGACTTGAGGCAGGCTGTCACTCGAAACAGCCTGATTGGAAAATTGTTGCACAGGTTAATCCATTTTACTTACACAATGGAGTTAACTTACCACCACAATGAGAGTTTAGAAATATTCGCAGGAGATGGAATGTACTAAAAATCCATCTGCTTCAAATCAACTAACGCCCGTAAATTGGTTTTACTGGCCTGTCACTTGGCCAAGACCATGATCAGCCAAAACTGGCGCGCAACACAAAAAAGGTTATGGCGGACAATAAACCCGCGGCCGGTAAGGTAATGATCCAGGCCATGCCAATCGGCTTCATTAGTCCCCAGTTAGTATTGCGGTTAACGAGGCCCACCCCTAATACTGCGCCAATTAGAATATGGGTACTGGAAACGGGTAATCCCAATAATGTCGCCAGCATCACCACTGCAGCAGCGGCCAGTTCGGCAGAAAATCCGGATGAGGGGTGCATCTTGGTCAGGTTATGGCCGACAGTCTGGATCACTTCTTTGCCGATAAACCATAATCCGACAATCAAGGCGACGCCAAAAGTCACCATCGCAATAGTCGGCACTGCTGCGGTTGCACCAATCTCACCATGCCGCAACACATCAAGCACTGCAGCAAATGGCCCAATCGCATTGGCGATATCATTTGAGCCGTGACTAAAAGCAAATCCGGCGGCGGTAAACACCTGCATCCAGCTAAACATCAGAAAAGTGGACTTTTGTAAATCTTTGCCTTTCAATGTTTTGGCAAAGATAAAGGTGGCCATCCAAATTGCGGCCCCCACCATAAACATAATTAAATAATTATGTAGCGTGGATAGTCCCATCTCGATATTTTTTAAACCTTTAAACAGCAACATACCGGAAATCAGCATACCGCCAAGCGCCGCAAACAAAGGCACCCATTTTTCCAGCGCCAGAGTGGCATTAACATTATTCTTGCGTTGTTCTATTTGAAACAGTTCCTTGTAGTAATCCGACTCCAAATCCTCCGGATTAAAGTCTTCATCTGCTACCACATGGGAATCTCTGACCATCGCGCCGGTGTAGGCAATTTGCTGGATATCGGCCAAACGCTCAAAGGCTTTTTTATGCTTTTCTTTATGTTTCTTTTTTAAGGCTTTAATACTTTGTAATTCAGCATCTGCATCATCGTTATAACACAGCACATATTTTTTGATTTGGGCAAACAACAGATAAGCGACCAATCCACCTAATAGCGGCGACAAGATCCAGGAAAAAGCAATCAGTCCGATTTGATCCCATTTCACTAACGCAAAGCCAGTTTCTGCTCCACCGACGGCAAAACCTAGCGCAATGGAACTGCCAACGATACCGCCGATAATCGAATGCGTTGTGGATACCGGCCAGCCCTTACGTGTTGCAATCAACAACCACAAAGCCGCCGCAAACAATGCCGACATCATAATGTAGACAAACTGCATCGGTTCTACCGATACGACTGATAAATCAACAATGCCTTTGCGGATGGTTTTGGTTACTTCGCCACCCGCGATGACCGCACCACTCACCTCAAAGATGGCTGCCACCAGCAAAGCTTGTTTAATGGTTAATGTACCGGCGCCGACACTGGTACCAAAGGAATTGGCGACATCGTTACCGCCGATATTAAACGCCATAAAAACGCCAAATAGCGTCGCCAGAATAAACAGTATTACGGCATTGTGATGGGTATAATCCAACCCCCACATAATGAAATAGCCGGTTAACGCAGTGAGTAATACAAAGAAAAACAGGTTGAGCTGGGTATCATTATTTTTCATCAGCGAAACAACTTTAGTGGTATATCGATAAACTCGATTGATTAACAGATTAATCTACATGCGCACTATAGTTTCATCGATATATGTCAGAATGATGACTGGAATCTGAACAGCAACAAGCCAAGAGGAAGATTGAGCTTTTTATAAAATAAAGGCCGCCACGACTACCGCTATAAGCCATGGCGACGTTAATGTCTTATCTAATCATTTGCGCTGAAATATCCGATGATCCGATATTTCACTGGTAAATTGCTCAATGACTTATTCATGAAAATAAGTTTTGGCATGCTGGATCTCTGCCGGAGTTGGTTTGTAAGTAATCCATTCCTTAGCATCTTTTTTCTTGTATTTGACAACGCCCTCGGCCACATCAAACTGATAGTATGGAAAAACTTCACGCAGATTAAAAAACATCGCTGGAGCAAAAAGAATAATATCAGCGGCTAAATACCCGCCATTAAACTTTAGCGGTAGTAATCCGTACATGGGCTCTTGCCCTTCTGCACTCACCTTAAACTTGTACTGACCAAAACTGGTAGTGGGATATTCCTGAGTGACACTTTCAGTAACCGTAATCGATGGATTGTCATTTATTTTAACCTGTAGTTCACCATCGGTTGCCTGAAAAGTTGATCTGGCCGAGCAAGCTGATAAAGCCAGTGAAAATACTATCAGATACATTTTATGTTTAACGTTCATTTATCCTTCCTTCCAATGGGATCGTTTATTTTTGCAAACTGTAATCACCAGGTATCTAAGGTGATGGAAGGATACGTGACAAATTTTGTCACACTGAGAAGATACATCAGAGCGTCATCAAAATTGAAATATTAAACCCGCATCCTTGCCTGTTACGCAGTAAAAATATCGATATCTATCAATAAATTAACTACTGCAAGAAAGTATATTGCCAGAATTGCGATGATTTGAAAACGGCTTTTACATCGGTTCAATACCAGCCGGATCAATCAGACATATAGATCAGGGTTTAGAAAGGGTGCCATGGCCAGGATCAACGCCTGATAATAAGCGCTTTCACGGGTGGCGTGACCATTTGTGAATAGGCTGATTGCTCCGCCTTTTTGTTTGATATTGTGGGTGTTAAATAATTTATCGATAAGCGGCCCCAGTTCCTCACCTCGCAATAACGCCTGGTAAATGGAATCAGGTAACGGCAAGTTGGCGCTGCGTCCAACAGATTGACTTTGACCATCGCTAATCACCACATAGGCAAAGGTGGCGGCACCATATTCAAACTGATCGACGCCCCCTTCAATCGCAATATAATAGTCAGCCCGATGCTGAGCCTGACAATATTTCACTCTATTTTCTGCCCCCAGGCGAGTCTCGTCAGCCGTTAATGGCTGATCCGCGACACCAGACGGTGTGTTTATCCCGATGCATTCAATTAAAGATGGCTCAAACACTGCGTCTAGTGCATTTTTGACAGCATTTACTTTTACCGGATTTTGTGACCCAACAATGACCTTGAATTTCTTTTCTGTCATATTAAATTTTAACTCTCAATAAACTGCTGCCAGGACAACAATACCTGTTTAAAATCCTCTAAACCACATCCAGCCTGTTGTTCTTGTTGATAGAGATCGATATCTTCAGGTAATTCATCGGTAAAATCGCTGAGTAGTTCCTTACCGGTTACCTCTACCTCATCAGTCGCAAGGTGCAGCACAAACTCACTGCCAACCAGCTGATATTCACTGAGTTGACGTTGTTCAAGTTGCTGGATGATATCTAGTATTTGCTTAACGAGTAGCTGATTAGCCCCCAATTCATCGCTAAACCAGCGTCCAAAGGCTTCGGCCCCCATTAAAAAATGCGCAACAGGTTTGGCATTGTCGCGACGGGTAAACTGGTATTCCATGCAAGGATAACTTTTAAGACCAACAAAAGGGAGGGAATTGCGCCACAAATAAACCGGGTTTACAAGTGGCGCGGAAGATTATCGACTAGAGCCTGTTGATCTTTGCGGTATACTTTTGCAAAGATCAACAGGCTCTAATGATTGCTATAAAAACATGCCGCCGGAAGCTTCAATGCGTTGCGCAGTGATCCACTGGTTATCGCCACTCAACAACGATGCAATCACACCGCCGATATCGTCCGGCAGTCCGACTCTGCCCAACGCAGTTTGAGAGGCAAGAAAATCTTTTAGCTCTTTATTATTGCGTATTGCACCGCCACGAAAATCGGTTTCAATTGCCCCCGGCGCTAATACATTAACCGAGATCCCCCGTTCCCCCAGTTCTTTCGCTAAATACTGGGTCAACACTTCTACCGCACCTTTCATTGAGGCATAAGCCGCGTAACCAGGTGAGCAAAAGCGAGTCAATCCGGTAGAAATATTTAATATCCTTCCACCATCGGCGATTAAAGATAATAACTTTTGGGTTAAAAAGAACACTCCCTTTACATGAATATTCATCAATTGATCAAACTGCTCTTCGGTGGTTTCTGCAAAGCTGGCCCCCAAACCAATTCCGGCGTTGTTAACCAAAAAATTAAACTGCTCGGTTTGCCACCCTTCGCTCAGAGTCTGTTTTACCTGCAAGTAAAAGTGTTCAAAACTTTTACTGTTAGCGGTATCCAGTTGCAATGCCACCGCATTGGCACCAAGTTGTTTAATCTCCTGCACCACTTTTTCAGCTTCAGACTGATGACTGTGATAAGTGATAATACTGTCGATACCTTTTCTGGCTAAATGTAACGCCGCATTTTTGCCTAGTCCGCGGCTTCCTCCAGTTATAATTGCAATTTGTGCTGTCATTTTATTACCCTCGCTGTTGTTTGTTTCAGTGGGCTTAGTTTATTAGGCGCAATTAAACGGATAAATAATCAAAATTTGATTAGACTGTTTATAAAAAGCTAACAATAGGGATTGAAATGGATCGCTTAGACGATATGCAGCACTTTGTCAGGGTGGCGGAAATGGCCAGTTTTACCAAAGCAGCTGATAGCCTCGGCATGCCCAAAGCCAGTATTTCAATTTCTGTGCAGCGGCTTGAAACTCAAATGGGCGCCCGTCTGTTGCATCGTACGACCCGCAAAGTCAGTCTGACTCAGGACGGCGTCACTTTTTACGAGCGTTGCAAAGATCTGCTGGCCGATATGGATGAACTCAGCACATTGTTTCTGCAAACCGAAGCCAATCTCAGTGGCAGGATCCGCGTCGATATGCCGGTTGCGATTGCCAAGAATATCGTCTGCCCTGCCCTGGCGGATTTTATCGCCAGCCACCCGGATATTGAAGTGCAACTGAGCAGCACCGACAGACGGGTCGATATGATTCAGGAAGGTTTTGATTGCGTGGTGCGCGTGGGCAACTTGACTGACTCAGAACTGATTGCCCGTCCTCTTGGCACGCTAAGAATTATTAACTGTGTTAGCCCCGCCTATATCCAGCAATACGGTGAACCTACCCATATTGAACAATTGTCCGAACACAGACTGGTGCATTACGTACAAAATATAGGGAGTAAATCTGCCGGATGGGAATACCATGACGGCAAAAGCTATCGGTGCATTGACATGCCAGGAGCGGTTACGGTTAACAACTCTGAAGCTTATACTGCAGCTTGTCTGGCAGGGCTAGGGATTATTCAGGTGCCGGCAGTAGGGGTAAAAAACTTGCTAAGCCTGGGACAATTGCTGGAAGTGCTGACCAACTATACAGCGGAATCTATGCCGGTTTCTTTGCTGTATCCGAATCGGCGAAATTTATCTAAACGGGTTCAGGTATTTATGGATTGGCTAACCTTGCTAATTAAAGATTACGCGCAAGGCTAGCCATACTTTATCTAACCGTGTCCTTCAGCTTGCGCCAATCGTACTTCCAGAAACAACCTGCTTAGCAACAAGTTATTCGAGTGTTCCTGCAATGCGTTGGCAAAATCGGCAATTTTGTGATTAACCTTTTCGACCGGCTCCTCTTGCACATTGAGCGAAAGCGAATATTCAAACTGATGTTCTTCCAATGCGGTCTTCATGCGGTCAACGACCACTTCAGTTAAATTGTCTGATGCATTGGATTGATTAAGCAATGAACGAACTGTATTTTCGATGGAAATCCAGTCTCTGACTGTCTTGGTAGGAAATTCAATAATGTTACTCATAATTTTCACGTCCTTACATTCGATGGATCTACGAAAAAGCGAGTGATATGGGCTAATGCCCCGCGATTTTTAACACCTCTTACATAATAAAAAATAACTTATTTTTAATACCGTCTGATAGCCGATTCGTCCCGGAAAAATCAGACAGCGTTGTTATGTTATACAGGATTGATGCGGATAAATCTCATCATTCACAAAAAATATCAACGGCGACGTCAATCCCCGATTCGGCATTGTCTGACCAGAACAAGGCAAATTATTGCCATTTAACTTCCTAACTCACCTAGTTAACATCCTGAAAAACCATCAAAACGAGTCACTTAACGTTCTTTACACTTTACTGACAAAAACTGGAACCAAACCTGCTGTATACCCATTGATTTTTGCAACCACAGGAGAAAAAAATCATGAGTGTAATATCAGCAATGGGAGGTATCGATCCTGCCCAACGAATGGATGAGCTACAGAAAAAAGCCCAGGAAAACTTTGACGCAGCAGACACCAACGAGGATGGTATTGTTAGTTCGAGCGAATTTATCGAGGCGATGACGGCACAAGGTATTGATTCCACCAAAGCCAGTGAAGCATTTAATGCGCTAGATGCCAACGGCGACGGCGAAGTATCTCAGGAAGAACATGACAAATTAATGCAGGATATGCAGGAGCGTATGTCTGCAATCATGGCTAAAATGGACTCGGAAATGGGTGGTCCAACAGGTTACGGTAAAGCCGATGAAGAGCAACAATCCCGCTTTGATTCATTTAAATCCATGCTGGCGACAATCGCGGAAGATACCAGCGACGAAGACACGGCCAACCGTTTAAATGACTTGTTACAACAGTTACAAACCCAAGGTTATTCCAAAGAGGGTGTGAAAGACTCAATGGAACTAATCAATAAAGTCGCCCCACCCGTTAATACCACTGCATGATATTCAAATTGCTAAATACCTTAATCCAAACCTAATCTGCTAGAACTTGTTCAAACGCTAGCAGAATAGGTTTACTGCTATCGCAAAGTTCACCTTTTCTCTGCATGCCTACTACACTTAACACCTGTTCACCGATATGGAAGTCAATGAATATGTTAAGGATTATCCTCTTTATACGTAACTTTGTTATTCTGCTCGCTGCCATCCAACCGATAACCTGCTGGTCAGGCACCGGCGACGCCAAACAAGTCATTCAGCTTGCCAGTATTTACCATTCAGGCATATCGATAAAAGAATACTGGATCAGCGAAAAGCTGGATGGTGTTCGCGCCCGTTGGGATGGTAAACAACTTCTAACTCGCAACGGCAATGTTATTCAAGCGCCTGGCTGGTTTGTTCAAGCTTTCCCTCAACAAGCCCTTGATGGCGAACTGTGGGTTGCACGTAATAGCTTTGAGCTAACCACATCGATTGTGTTACGTGACATTGCGGATGACAGATGGCAACAGGTCAAACTGATGTTATTTGATTTACCCGATGGGCCGGGATCATTCAGCCAACGCCTGGACAAAATGGAGGTGTTGGTAGCCAAAACCGCTAGCCCCTACTTACAAATGATCCCGCAGTTCAGGCTAGACAATGAAGCACAGTTAACTGCCAAGTTAGATAGCATGGTGGCTCAGGGAGCAGAAGGACTCATGTTGCATCATCAGGACGCTTACTACCAAGATGGCCGCAGCGATAAACTATTAAAGCTTAAAAAATATCAGGATGCCGAAGCGACTGTCATTGAGCATCTGCCCGGTAAAGGCAAATATCAGAATATGCTGGGTGCATTGTTGGTCGAATTGCAGGATGGTACGCAATTTAAAATTGGTTCCGGCTTTAGTGATCTGCAACGCCAGAACCCACCACCAATAGGCTCGGCAATTACCTTTAAATACTATGGAAAAACAGTCAATGGCTTGCCGCGATTCGCCAGCTTTATGCGAGTCCGAGAGGATCAATAGCGTATTTTTTGTAGAACTGTTTAATACCCGAGGGATTAAAGCGGATCACGCGGGAATCCATATCCTGTTTGGACCATTGTCGAGTTAATGCATCTTGTAAAATCCACTTACCTAAACTACCGGCCAGATGGTTGACTCGCTCGCTCCAGTCCAGACAGGATTTGCATAATGGCCTTTTTGCTCTGGACAGCAAATCGATATCAACGCCCAATTGCCTAAAAAATATATTACCCGATTCGGTCAGGATAGTGGTGTCGGCCTTGTCCACTAAAATATTCTGTTCAACCAGCGCGCGATATAATGCGACGCCTCGTTCGCCAGCCAGGTGGTCATAACAAATGCGAGATTGCTTTAGCGCTATATCGTCAGGACCGGTAACAGTACTGGACGTATTCAGACCGGCACTGATATTGAGTAACTGTTCGAGTAATTCGGCAATAGTGTGATCTTTTAACTGAAAATATTTATGCCGCCCCTGTTTACGTACCACCAACAACTGGCTATTAACCAGTTTTAATAAATGGCTACTGGCAGTTTGTGCTGTGATATCGGCTTCCAGCGCCAGCTCGGTGGCCGTTAACGCTTTACCACTCATTAGCGCGATCAGCATTTTGGCGCGGGAAGGCTCCCCAATCGCATTGGCAATAACGGTAATATCAGGCTGGATTAAAATCATCGATTAATTCGACCCGCGTCGAAGCATTAAGTCATCAGGCTGCTAGATTACCTTAAAAATCACCGCCAGAGATAGCCAATGACCATTACCTGCTTTATCGAATATCAACTTAACCCCGCACAACTGGAACAGTTTGAGCAATATGCCAGTAACTGGGCCAACATCATTCCCCGTTGTGGTGGCGAATTAATCGGTTACTTTATGCCGCACGAGGGCAGCAACAATATCGCCTATGGCCTGATCAGCTTTAACAGCCTCGCCGATTATGAAGTCTACCGACAACGATTACGTCAAAATCCGGAAAGTAAAAGTAATTTTGATTTTGCCCAACAGCAGCAGTTTATTTTGCAGGAGAAACGCAGCTTTTTACGGGTCATCGATAACACCTATATACGACCTGCCAATCAAGAGGTGCAACCATGCTAGCGGTTATTTTTGAAATCACTCCAACACCACAAGGACGACAAGACTATTTTGATATTGCCAGCGATCTCAAAGCGTCATTAATCAAGATCGACGGGTTTATTTCGGTGGAACGTTTTCAAAGTCTAACCAGTCCCGGCACCTTTTTATCCTTGTCATTCTGGCGGGATGAAGAAGCAGTAAGTCATTGGCGCAATTTGGCCGAACATAGAGCGGCCCAGCAACAAGGACTCGATACGCTTTTTGAACATTACCGTATTCGTGTTGCGCAAGTTTGCCGCGATTACAACCATCAACAACGTGAACAAGCTCCGGATGACAGTCAATAAACTCGCTAACTTACACAGATTTAACACAAGGAATAACAATGGAGTTGCTTAACTATCTTAACCAGTATTTTTATACCCGCGAACAATTGTTGGATATTAGTCAGATTAGTGACGAACAATTGAAACAATGGCAGTCAGACAAAATAATGCCACAAGCCTCTTACCGCTTGAATATTCAGCTAGATTGCGACTCTTTTTTTGGTTTATCCACACAACATCAGCAAGTTGAATATTATGCCAAAGGCTATATAAGCTGGATTGGAATACTGTCGACCGGCGTAGATGCCAAGCAAGTATTTGCGCTTTTTAGCCAACGCTATGAAGCGCGTTTGGATCAGCTACAACAGCAAGGGTTTAGTAACAGGCACGATAAATTGAACCAGAATTTTAATACGCATATTCTGCAGGAATGGCAATCTTTTCTGGATGGCACTTACGGATTATGCACCAAAAGCGGGCTACCTGAAGATATTGCCGCCAAGGAACTGGCCATCATTATTATTAATCAACTAATTGAACATCCCAGTCTATCAACAGCACAGTTATCACAACTGGAACAGGCAATTAATTTACTCGATAACGCCAGCGCACTCTTTGCTCCACATGAACGTAAAACCAGTTCACGGCAACGTTTGGTCAACGAGTTAAGACGTAAATATGGTTTAAGAGCCAGTTTGTAATGGATTGAAGTCTGCCAGAACGGTGACTTAACGATGTAAATAAAAAAATCAGCTTTAAGCGGGTTTAGACATAAAGATCCAGATGACCGTCTTCATCTTTATCATCTTCTGGTTCGACATCCTGCTGGGGCTGCTTATTTTTGGTATGCTGTTTATACTCGTGTTTTTCGCGGGCATCGCGTTCTTCCGCATTCAGCGCTTTCTCTTCGTCATTTAATTCACGAATTCTGGCTTCTTTACTAACTTGTTCTACTTTGAACTCGTCTTTAACTATTGCCGCCTGCCCTTCACGGGGCAATACGGAAAATATTAAGTCGCTGACCATTAACTTGCCTCGTCCTGTTGATGCCGTTGTATTATTAACTATTACAATATCGGGTTGAATTGATTAAACTTTAATCAACCCTAAAGGGTATGACTCACTATAGCAATATAAATTCAATCTTTTGCAACCGGTTTAACAGTGGTTAGCTTAAAACCGTTAGCAATATCAACTGGGTAAAAATTATAAATAAATACATAATTAGTCATTGCAAAGCCTTAACGCATTGGTTAATTTATGGCTTCCAAAGCGAGCAAAGAAGACGCGAACCTAATTATGAATAACCTGAAAGCATTACATCACCACCATCATATAGCATAACCTTTCAGGTTCGTGCTGGAAGGTCTATGGACACCTTCCAGTGGAACAGTTTAACGACTCAACCCCCGGCAGGTGACTACCGGGGGTTTTTTGTTTCAGAATACTAATTTAAAAATTTAACAGGGCGATTAAAATCTAATGACTGATACCAACAGATTACGAATAGCAGTACAGAAATCCGGGCGCTTATGTGATGGCAGTATGGAGCTGCTCAAGGCAATTGGCGTTAAACTTTCCATTCGCGACCGTCTGCTTATCGCCCATTCAACTAACTTGCCTATCGATTTATTACGAGTGCGCGATGATGATATTCCCGGACTGGTGATGGATGGTGTAGTGGATTTAGGTTTTATCGGTGAGAACGAGCTGGAAGAAAAGATGCTCGAACGTCAGGCTACCAACAAAAATGCCAGTTATCAGGAGTTAACCAAACTGGATTTTGGCGGTTGTCGGTTATCCATCGCCGTACCAAATGAATTTAATTACCAGTCAGTACAAGATTTTAGCGGTAAAACCGTCGCCACTACTTATCCCTATTTATTGGAACGCTATTTTAAAGCTGAGAATGTGAATGCCAGTGCGGTGATGTTAAACGGCTCGGTAGAAGTTGCCCCTCGTGCCGGTTTGGCCGATGCAATCTGTGATTTGGTCTCCACCGGTGCCACGCTGGAAGCCAATGGCTTGCGTGAAGTGCAGGAAATATTCAGCTCAACCGCCGTGTTAATTCAGCGCAGTGGCGAAATGTCCGAATCCAAACAGGCGTTAATTAATAAATTAATGCCACGTATTGCCGGGGTAATGCAGGCCAAGGAAAGCAAATACATTATGTTGCACGCCCCCACCGACAAGCTTGACCAAGTTAAACAATTACTCCCCGGTGCCGAGAATCCCACCATATTGCCTTTGGCCGGCAATGAAAAAACCGTGGCGATCCACGTAGTGTCCACCGAAACCCTGTTTTGGGAAACCATGGAAAAACTCAAGGCACTGGGTTGTCGATCAATTTTAGTCATGCCGATCGAAAAAATGATGGGTTAACGGGCAGAGTAGACTACGAAAATGAAAAATTGGTCACAACTCAATAGCAAAGAACAACAGGCGATATTAGCCCGCCCTGCGCTGTCTGATAGCCTCGAACTAACCAACACCGTGCGGCAGATCATTCAAACCGTGCGCGAACAAGGTGATCAGGCATTGCTGAATTTTAACCGACAGTTTGACGGTGCCGATTTAACTCAGTTGGCTTTGCCCGCAGAGCAATTAGCCAGTGCCGGGAAAGAACTGAGTGAAGACGTCAAACAGGCGATTCAACTGGCGTACAACAATATTCGCCAGTTTCATACCGCGCAAATGCCGCAGGACACCAAAATTGAAACCACGCCGGGAGTGATTTGCGAACTCAAGCACAGCCCGATAGCGGCAGTGGGTTTGTATATTCCCGGCGGTACCGCCCCCTTGCCTTCAACTGTATTGATGCTGGGCGCTACCGCACAGGTAGCCGGTTGTGCTCGTAAAATACTCTGTACACCGGCCGGTAAAGACGGCCGCATAGCGGCTGAAATTCGTTACGCCGCGCAATTGTGTGAAATTGACGAAATCTATCTGGTTGGCGGCGCACAAGCCATTGCCGCCATGGCCTTTGGTACCGAATCGATTAGCAAGGTAGATAAAATATTTGGCCCCGGCAACAGCTATGTCACCGAAGCCAAACAACAGGTTAGCCAAGTAGCCGATGGTGCCGCTATCGATATGCCCGCAGGGCCTTCTGAAGTATTAGTCATTGCCGATAGCAACGCTAATCCTGAATTTGTCGCAGCCGATTTATTATCTCAAGCCGAACACGGAACCGATTCGCAAGCAATAATGGTTTGTAATAGCCGTGAAGTCATTGAAGCAACCAAACAGGCGGTAGAACGTCAGCTAGCACGACTCAACCGCAAAACCATTGCGGAACAGGCCATGGCCAACAGCCGCTATATTTTAACTGACTCCATTGAGCAATCGCTGCAGGTCTCCAACGCCTATGCGCCGGAGCACTTAATTCTGCAATTGGATAATGCCCGCAATTACTTACCGCAACTGACCAATGCCGGATCGATTTTTGTCGGTCAGTGGTCACCTGAATCCGCCGGTGATTATGCCAGCGGCACCAATCACGTATTGCCCACTTACGGTTATGCGCGTAATTATTCCAGCTTGGGAATAATGGACTTTTTGCGCCGTTATACCGTACAAGAGTTAAGCTCTCAGGGTTTACAAAATATTGGTCCGGCGATTATGACACTGGCCAATGCCGAAGGATTAGACGCACATCAACAAGCCGTGGCTATCCGTCTGGAGGCATTAAAATGAGCGCAGCAAGCTTAGTCGAACAACTACTTTGTGAAAACTTAAAAACTTTACAACCCTATCAATCGGCTCGACGGTTATTCTCGGGGGAAGGCTCGGGTGAAAACCAGACTAACTGGTTAAACGCCAATGAATCGCCTTTTGCCAACGAATACGAATTGAATTGTGAAACACTAAACCGTTATCCCGATTGTCAGCCACCCTCAGTAATTAAAGCCTATGCGCAATATGCGGGAGTGAAACCGGAGCAAACCTTAACCTCTCGCGGTGCGGATGAAGGGATTGAATTATTAATCCGTGCTTTTTGCACGCCGGGGCAGGATAAAATTTTAATCTGCCCGCCCACTTACGGCATGTATGCCATCAGTGCAGAAACCTTTAATATCGGCGTTGAAAAAGCCCCGTTAAATGCTGACTTCAGTCTGGATCTGGATGCCATCAAAACACAGGTTGGCAAAGTAAAACTGGTTTTTATCTGCTCACCCAATAACCCCACCGGTACCGATGTAGGCAAGGAACAACTCAAACAAGTACTGGGTGCTTATGCCGGTAAAGCCTTAGTGGTAGTGGATGAGGCTTATATTGAATTTACCGCACAAAGCAGTTGGGCGAATGAACTGGCGCAATATCCCAATTTAGTGGTGTTGCGTACCTTGTCTAAAGCCTTTGCCTTAGCCGGTATTCGTTGTGGTTTTACCTTAGCCGATGAGGCAGTGATCCAGGCTTTACTTAAAGTGATAGCCCCCTATCCGGTGCCAGAGCCGGTAGCACAAATTGCCAAACAGGCATTAAGTGGCTCTGGTTTACAACGTACTCGCAATCAGGTCGCTATCATTAATCAGCAAAAGCAGCAGCTACAGCAACAGTTAGGCCTAATTCCGCAAGTCACCTTAGTGGGTGATAGCGCAGCTAACTTCATTCTGTTTAAAACCGAACAAAAACAAGCGCTATTTGATGCGCTGGTGGCACAAAATATTTTAATTCGCGACCAGTCAAAACAACTTAATCTGGATAATTGCCTGCGTATTACCATTGGCAATGATCGACAGAACAAGATGGTGCTAAACGCCATTCAGCAATTTTTTCAGCAGGAGAGCAGTAACTCATGAGTCAACAAGCCATTTTATTTATCGACCGTGACGGCACGCTGGTAGAAGAGCCAGCCGTAGATAAACAACTGGATTCACTGGAAAAACTGGTATTTGAACCACTGGTTTTGCCAGTATTGCTGAAATTACAACAAGCGGGTTTTCGACTGGTGATGGTATCCAACCAAGATGGTTTGGGCACCGACAGCTTCCCGCAAGCCGATTTTGCCGCACCGCATAACAAGATGATGGATTTATTCACCAGCCAAGGCGTGATCTTTGATGATGTATTAATTTGTCCGCACTTTGATGCCGATAACTGTAGCTGCCGTAAACCCAAGCTGGGCTTGGTAAAGGGTTATCTACAACAGGGCAAAGTCGATTTTGGCCGCTCCTTTGTGATTGGCGATCGTCAAACCGATATGCAACTGGCCGACAACATGGGTATTCAGGGCATTTTATATGATCGCGCAGCCAATAACTGGACGGCGATAGAAAAGCAGTTGACCGGCCAAAACCGCACCGCCGAAGTACACCGTAAAACCTCGGAGACGGATATTCTGGTTAAAGTGGATTTGGATTCCAGCACTAAATCTGACATCAGCACCGGCATTGGCTTTTTTGATCATATGCTCGATCAAATCGCCACCCACGGCGGCTTTAATATGACCATAAAAGTAGACGGTGACTTACATATTGATGAACACCATTCGGTAGAAGATACCGCGCTGGCACTGGGTGAAACCTTGCGTAAAGCACTGGGTAACAAACGCGGAATCGGGCGTTTTGGCTTTGCCTTGCCAATGGATGAATGCCGCGCCGAATGTGTGCTGGATATATCCGCCCGCCCGTGGCTGAAATTCGATGCCGAGTTTACTCAGGAACGGGTGGGCGAAATGTCGGTACAGATGATTGGTCATTTCTTCCGTTCGTTATCCGATAGCATGGGCATTTCCCTGCACTTGTCCACCACCGAAGGTAATGCCCATCATCAGGTAGAAAGCCTGTTTAAAGTATTTGGCCGTGCACTGCGTCAAGCCATTCAGGTGAAAGGCGATGTATTGCCTTCCAGTAAAGGGGCACTGTAATGCAACTGGTGATTGTCAACACCGGCTGCGCCAATATTTCATCGGTACGATTTGCCATAGAACGGTTGGGTTATCAGGTACAGGTATCGGATAGCGCCGAGGTGATCCAGCAAGCCGACAAGGTCTTTTTGCCCGGTGTGGGTTCGGCCAATGCAGCGATGGCGCAAATTCGGCAAAAGGGCTTAGTAACGGTGATTCAGCAACTTAAACAGCCTGTTTTGGGGATCTGTTTAGGCATGCAGTTAATGACCCGCCATTCGCAAGAAGGCAATGTGGATTGTCTGGGTTTAATTGATACCGAAGTGCAAAAAATGCAAGTCGGTGAACTGCGTTTACCCCACATGGGCTGGAACCAGATTAACGTCAGCCAAGATAATCCTTTGTTTGCGGGGATCGCCGATGGCAGCTATTTCTATTTTGTGCACGGTTTTGCCGCACCGGTAAGTGATGTGACACTGGCAAGCTGTGATTATGGTACGGCCTTTTCGGCCAGTATCGGCCAAGACAATTTTTACGGGGTGCAATTTCACCCTGAACGTTCCAGCGATGCCGGAGCAAAATTATTGCAAAATTTTATTGAAAACACCTGAGTATAGAGAAGCAAGTAGATGATTATTCCTGCCATAGATTTAATAGACGGCAAAGTCGTACGCCTGTATCAAGGTGATTACGGCCAGAAAACTGAATATCAATTCGACCCTATTGAAGTGGTCAATCAATACGCCGGCGAAGGCGCAAAATGGCTGCATATCGTCGATTTAACCGGTGCCAAAGATACCAGCAAACGCCAGTTAGATTTGATCGGCCGCATGGTGGCTACCGGTAAAATGCAATTTCAGGCCGGTGGTGGCGTACGTGATGAACAAGATGTGATCCAATTACTGGATGTGGGAATTAGCCGCGTAGTCATTGGCTCGGTGGCGGTTAAACAGCCGGAACTGGTTAAAAGCTGGATAGAAAAATACGGCGCGGAAAAAATTGTCCTGGCGCTGGATGTGAATATTGACGAGCAAGGCAACAAACACATTGCCACTCACGGCTGGCAACAAAACAGCGGCGTGGCGCTGGAAGTATTACTGGAAGACTTTTTAACTGTGGGTGCCAAACATGTATTGTGCACCGACATCAGCCGTGATGGCACGTTACAGGGTTCCAACAAGCAGCTTTATACTGAAATGACCACCCAGTTTCCCACTATTGAATGGCAAGCTTCCGGTGGCATTGGCAATCTGGACGATATCAAAGCGCTGCAGCCTACCAATGTATCGGGGGTTATTTTGGGCCGCGCTTTGCTGGAAGGTAAATTTACTCTCAGCCAAGCGATTCAAACCTGGGAGACGCGCTAATGTTAGCCCGACGTATCATCCCCTGTTTAGACGTTAAAGACGGCAAGGTAGTAAAAGGGGTTAAATTCCGTAACCACGAAATTATCGGTGATATTGTGCCGCTGGCCGAACAATACGCCAAAGCCGGCGCCGACGAACTGGTGTTTTACGATATTACCGCCTCCAGTGACGCCCGCGTGGTGGACAAAAGTTGGGTCAGTCGGATTGCCCAGGTTATCGACATTCCCTTTTGTGTCGCGGGCGGAATTAAATCAGTCGAAGATGCCGGTCGTATTCTGGAAATGGGCGCAGATAAAATCTCGGTCAACTCCCCTGCTCTGAGTAATCCAGAACTGATTACCCAATTACACGATCAATACGGTCAGCAATGTGTGGTCATCGGCATCGACAGCTTTTATAACGAGCAAACCGGCTTGTACCAGGTAAACCAGTTTACTGGTGATGAAAGCCGCACCGTCACCACCAAATGGCAAACACTCGATTGGGTTAAAGAAGTGCAACAACGGGGTGCCGGTGAAATCGTGCTGAACTGCATGAATCAGGATGGTGTGCGCCAAGGTTACGATATTGAGCAACTGCGTTTAGTCCGTGATGTATGCAACGTGCCGCTGATTGCCTCTGGCGGGGCCGGTAAAATGGAAGACTTTAAAAACGTTTACCAGCAAGCCGATGTAGACGGCGCCTTAGCCGCCTCGGTATTCCATAAAGCCATTATCGATATTCAGCAATTAAAGCAGTATTTGCGCGTAGAAGGTGTGGAGATAAGAAAATGATTATTACTAAAGACAATATCGCCGAACTCGCCTGGGATAAGATGGATGGGCTTATTCCCTGTCTGGTTCAGCACTCCATTACCGGCACCATGCAAATGCAGGGTTATATGGATAAAGCGGCGTTACAAAAAACGCTAGAAACCGGCAATGTGACCTTTTTTAGCCGTTCCAAACAGCGCCTTTGGACTAAAGGCGAAGAGTCCGGCAACGTGCTGGAGCTAAAACAAATAAGCGCCGATTGTGACCTGGATGCCATTTTAGTCTTAGCCATCCCCCATGGCCCCACTTGCCATAAAGGCACCGACACCTGCTGGCCCGACGCCAACACACCGGATTTAAGCTTTATCGCGCAGCTGGAACAAGTGATTGCCAGCCGTAAAGGTGCAGACGCCGAAAGCAGTTACACCGCGAGCTTATATGCCAGCGGGATTAAACGTATCGCCCAAAAAGTCGGTGAAGAAGGCGTCGAAACCGCACTGGCCGCCACTGTGGGCGATTTGGAAGAACTCAAAAAGGAATCCGCAGATTTGCTTTACCATCTAATTGTATTGCTACAAGCCAGCGGCTTGAGTCTTAACGACGCAGTTGAAATATTAAAGCAGCGGCATAAATAGATTGACTGGCGGACTTTAGGGTAATTCGACCATATTTGTTTTAGCTAACCAGTAAGACAATTCTGCCACATTCCTATTATCATTCGTCCTGTTGCTAGACGGTGGGAACCGTCCCACCATCAATAATATACTCGGTTCCCGTGATTGATGAGGCCCTATCCGAAACCAAGAAAGTGATCAAGTCAGACACTTCCGAAGGACTTGCAGGCCGACCAAGAGGTATACCACCAAGAGAATCCATAATTATCTTTTGTCCTCCTGCATAGTCTGTTCCCGCGTGTTTCGCCAGTCTTTCTGCTAGCGCCACTGCCGCTTCAGTCTCTATCCACCCCGGGGATACTCGTACCACGCGGATACCTTTGGGAGACACTTCCTTTGACAGGCTCTTACTGTAAGTTGAGAGTGCAGCCTTCGCGGCCGCGTAGGCCGTTGTAGATTCTGGCAAAGGCAATTGGCTTTGTATGGAGGTAACGTGGATAATAACACCCGCTCCCTGAGCCAACATTGACGGAAGTAGAGCTCTATCAAGACGTACTGCTGACAATAAATTCTGATTGAGTGCATTTTGCCATTCACTGTCATCAAAGGCTGCAAAACCACCGCTCGGGGCACCTGAGCCCCCTATCACATTAACTATAATATCGACGCTGCCAAATTGTCGCAGAACTGCATTGACCACTTTTTGGCAGCCTTCTGCCGTAGTCAGATCACTTGCGATATAGGTAATTCCTTCTGATGCGATTTCAGGAACTGATCTCGCCGTGGCAACAACTTTTACTCCCGCGTTATGCAACGATTCCGTAACAGCAGCGCCCAAGCCTTTGGTACCTCCAGTAACGAGTGCCCTGCGACCATTTAATCCAAGAGCAAAGGTCATATTGTGATCTCCAGCGTTGTAATCTTGCCGTCTTCAAGACTGAATATATAGTTAAGATTTACGGGGCTCCCCGGGAAGTTACCTGTCAACTTACTGGTAACTATGGATTTACCTGCTTTTTCTTCAAAGCTGAATGGCTCGCTGGTGTAGTTATACTTCTTTGAGGAATCCATTTTCCACTGTTTAATGGCCGCTAAACCTTGATAGGTGAGACTTTCGTCCTTGACGATAGCGTTCTCCGCGAAGCAGCGAGTAATATCTCCGCTGCGTGCTCGGTCAATACTAAAATAATCGCCAATAGGCTTTGGTAGTTTAATCGTCATATTAGTAATTCCTTGATTTATAAACGAAACACCCTATGTGTTTCGAATTACTACCTCAGAAGAATAAAATTAAGCTTTTACTACTTCAAGAACGCACAAAAAGGTAAGGTACATACTAAAAAGTAAGTTTTTTAACTGGCGAGCAATCTAGAGCAAAAAAATATGGAAAAAAAATGGACGCCTACCACCGCGGCTGATGGTGTTGAGCAAGCACTTAAAATTTTTGATGGAAAATGGAAGTTAGTGATTTTGTTTCACTTGTTTGGTGGACGCGTTTTACGATTCTCTGAACTAGAAAAGGCAATTCCTACCATCACCCAAAAAATGCTTATCCAGCAGCTGCGCCAAATGGAAGTTGACGGGGTCGTGCGGCGTATCGTTCATCCTCAAGTGCCGCCTAAGGTCGAATATACCTTGACTGATTGGGGCCAAGCACTTTGCCCAGCTCTCGATGCCCTTTTGCAATGGGCAGAACTGCGCGAAAATTACGAAATATAATCAATTTAAAACGGCATCGTCACAATAAAAGAATAAAAGGGGTCATAAAGACTAGTGTTATTGATTCAAAAGTACATTCTGAAGATGGTGAGGTTGGACTTTTTGTTCATAGCAAATTCCAATTCACACAATTCACTCTGCATCAATCAGGTATTATGTTGTTTGAATTGCAACTCAACATCCATACTTTTATGCAGAACGCGGATAATGAAAATACCGTCATTCTTATTTGCATAATATATACAGTGGCTTTCACGATGATGTTTTCTTAAACCAGTAACGATGCAGTCACAAGGCGTGCCGGAGATTGGATTTTCGGCCAGAAACTGGAAAGTTAAGTCCAGCCCTTTTAAATAGGTTTTGCGCTGCTCTGCACCCCATCTTTTCTGGGTGTAAATCGCTATATTTTTTAAGTCTGCGAGGGCAGATTTTGAAACTGTAAATGAGCTCATTTGCCAAGATCTTGGTCAAGCTCCTTCATCAAACCTTCATAACTGTATTCAGCCGTACCGCTGGCGATACCGTCTTGGATAAGTGAACGCAATGTTTTCAATTTTTGTTCTTCATCTTCTAATTTGCGCAGCCCAGCCCGAATGACTTCGCTCACGGATCCGTAGCGCCCGTCTGCAACTTGCTGTGCAACAAATTGATCAAAATGATTGCCCAAGCTAATGCTGGTGTTTTTAGCCATATCACACCTCAAAAAAGTACCAATATTTATATGGATATTGGTATAAATAGTAAGGTATGTCAAAACAACTTAAAACAAAAACAGGTGCTGAACAGCACCTGTTTTGTCATGATTACCTAATACTAGCTAACTTAAAGTCAGCCATTATCAGGCAAACTGGTTCATGGTGTTATCTTTACCGGAGGCTTTCAGTGCCTGGGCACCGGAGAAGTATTCCTTATGATCATCGCCAATGTTTGAGCCGGACATCACCTGATGTTTAACGCAGGCCAATGACTGGCGGATTTCCTGACGTTGCACCCCCTGTACATAGGCCAGCATCCCCTGCTCACCAAAATAATCCTTGGCCAGATTATCGGTAGATAACGCCGCAGTGTGATAAGTCGGCAGGGTAATCAGATGATGGAAAATTCCCGCTTGTTCGGCCGCATCACGCTGGAAGCGCTGAA